>JBEASE010000064.1:0-9686 GCA_041162625.1 Bacteroidota bacterium
TTAGGAGGAAGTTGTGTCTTCCATGCCGTATCTAAAGCTGAGGATGCACAATATAAATGCGATCCACCACATATACCACAAATACGTGGGGTTACAATTAATCCGCTTTGCGGATCTTTGCCCTGCATGATTCTTTCAAAACCACGAAACATCGCAGCCTGCGTGTGTGCGCGAGTAACAACTCCATTTTCCATGTAGACTTTCACATCCAAATCACCCTCAACTCGACCAACTGGAGATATATTCAGTTCTTTTACTGTAGACATATTCTTTATTTGAATTTTATTTGAAGATTATTTACTGGTTTCAAAATGTTCCTGTTCTGTTCCCATAACCCGTTCTATAGATCCCATTACCTTTTCAACTCCGGCTCTTGAATAATAGCCAAGTTTGGAAACACCAGTTGGTACTTCTTTTGGCAAGAAGCCTAGATACTTCATGGTTTTAAACACAGAACCTTTTACAAGATCGTTATGTGGGAAGCCTGGCTCTGTACAACCCAGACATGGATGATTAGCCCTGGTCTTACTACTTGTTCTGTTCCATAAAATTCTGTTACAACTTGCTCTGGTCATTGGTCCACGACAGCCTACTTCATAAAAGAGACATCCGCCTCTTTTACCAAAGCCACCATCCATTTTTTGGGCAAAGCTGATGGCATTAGGACATCCAGTTTGTACAAAATCTGTAAAGAAAGTTTTAGGACGATGAAATTCGTCAATCAAAACATCTCCAATTCTACCTGTAGAAATGGCTACCAAAATTTGAGTAATCCAATCTGGATGCGCAGGACAACCAGGAATATTAATAACAGGTAGTCCGCCTTTTGATTTATAATCAGCTCCAAGGAAACCTCCTTTTTCTTTTTTTAGAAACTGCATACCTGTACTTTCACTAGGATTAGGTGGTACTGCTGGGATACCTCCCCAAGTAGCACAATCTCCAATGGCTACTACATAACCAGCTACTGCTGCAAGTTCTTTCACCCAATCTTTCATTGGTCTGTCGCAGAAATAGTTCATAGTCCCTGTTCCATTCGGTCCCTCAATTATAGAACCTTCATAAACAAGAATATCCATTTGTACTTTACCTGCCAAAATATCATGTAAAAGATGAGTTACCTGATGGCCAATCTCCAAACCTATGGATGGATGCCATAAAATATTGACACCGAAATCCACAACCAATTCTACAACCGTAGGTTCCTCAGCATTTAAAAAAGACATTGTGTTACCACTACAGGCACCACCTTGTAACCATAAAACATTAGCCATAAGCAATCGTTTTTATACTGTTGATTTAGAAAATTATTTCTAAATCTAGAAAGAATTTTCTAACCTAGCAAATTTTTTATATAAATCTTTCGGGGACAATAATCTCATGATAAATGGAAGCCCCTTTTTTTGAAAAATTTGGATAAAGAAGATTCCATAAACAATTTTTGTATAATTTCTCTGTAACTGGCATTTGTCGTAGTATTTGTTGAGGAATCCAGCTGTTGATCAGAATCAGTAGACTGTGGGCTAGTAAGTCATAATTTCCCTTTACAGGCTCGGGTTTGAAGATTTCATCTTGCTGACAAACTTGAATTTTTCGTTTTAACTGTTGTAGAATTTTATTATTGACAGTGAGCCATTCTTTTTGAATCTCCGGATGGTTGCGTTCAATTTCCCAAGTATTATTGAAAGTAAACCGATTATGTTCATAAAAGAAATAGAGTCGGGAAAACAAAATATCAAACCCTTGTAAATGCTTATGGTTAATATATTGAGATAAAATTGATGACAATTCTTCAAAGAGATTGTCATACACTGCCTCAACTATTGTCTCTTTGTTTTTAAAATGATAGGCAAGGTTACCAACACTGATGCTACAGGCATCTGCAATTTGTTGTAGCCTAGTGTTAGCAATACCAGTTTCAAAAAAAAGGTCTTTGCTTTCGGCTATTATTTTTTCTTTTGTACCACTCATAATTAACTGAAATTAGTTTGGAATAATTTCATATTTAATACTAAAGTTCCTCTTTGATCCTTTGCTGCCTGTCTGCGCATATAATGTGCAGTCAGGAATGCTTTTTTGGGGCAAGACATATTAACAATCTTGCGCTTTATGAATTTCAGGGGAATAAGGTGGTGGGCAAAAATGAGATAGATATTCCATTCTCCATTCCTGCGTTCTACATTTTCTATTACTGCGGTATTTTGAAGCCAGAAATCTTCATTAATAAATGTTGCATCCTCATTCATTCCATTTACTTCAGTAGAGGAAAATCCATCAATATACTTCAACATGGAAGCATATACTTCAGAATCAATTTTAAATCTCGAAAACAATTCTAAAATTTATTTGCTTGAAATTAGAAAAAATACTCTAAAGAAACATTAAAATTATATACTCCCAGATAGCTGATGATATTCTCTGGTACCCATATCGGTAAAAAATGGATTTAGAATACCCCAAATATCTTCCAAAAAATGTTGTAATAATACATCATTCTTCCCTTCGGTTTTTTTAATATAATGCCACATATCAATCATAGAGCGCAACTGCCATGCAAGATAATCTTGCTGTTGGTCAGTCAACATTATCATTGACCCCCTTGCACAATTAAATGCAATCATCATTTTAATTTGTGCAGATTGCCACATCAGGTGTTTGGAATGTTTGGTTTGTATCTCTGGAAATGATCGTAACACCTCAAGCATATCAGCATAAAAGAAAATATGCTCTGACTGTTGCATATATATTTCAATCAAATAACAGTTGATGTCTTCAAATAATGGAACCACCCTAAACTTATTCAATAACCCTTCTTGATTTCTTCTTAACTCATCATAAAGATCTTCAATGATTAAATCTTTATTTTTGAAATGATACGCAAGATGGCCTACACTCACAAAAGCAGCATCTGCGATATGTTGTAGACGTACATTCACAAATCCTTTTTCATTAAAGAGTTTTAATGCGTGATCCTTTATATGTTTTTTTGTAGGCTTCAAATGATGAATTGATATATTATGCCAATGAAAAGAGCCAATTTGATCTCCAGTAAAGGAATTCTTAAGATGTTATTTCATTTTTCATATTCAGTAGTTCTGGTGCATTTAAAATAAAGAGCTGGAGTTATAATAAATATTTGTCTCAGTAAAACAAAATAATTAGTTCATTACCTAGTCTTTATTTGAGTGGCTCAATTTATGTGATTCTTTTAAATTTATTTCAATACCCTTCATATTCCCCCGTAGCTTTATTTTTTAAACACCCTTATTTGAGATGAAAAATTAGAAATCAAAGCTATTCCCTTCACATTTTAATTCAATAGACTTATCTTATAAAATAGATAAGTCAAATCAGAATCCTGAAAGGGAAATCACAAAATCTGTGCACCCTAAATAAAAAAGCATTTGTGTGTGCAAGAGAAGGCGTAGTGGCAAAATATTATTATATTAGTAATGTTGATTTGTAATTATTTGGACCAAATAAAGTGTACCCCACTGTGTACCCCAAATAAAAAAAGCCTCATAAATTATTGATTTATAAGGCTTTTTGTTAGTGTTTGTGGTGTGGGGCGGGATCGAACCGCCGACACAAGGATTTTCAGTCCTTTGCTCTACCAACTGAGCTACCGCACCATTTGGGGACTGCAAATATAATTAAACAGATGGAAATAGACAAAAACACACTTAAAAATGATGTTTTAACAGATGTTATCAATTTAATGAGCAAGAGCTTTGGCTTCAAAAAGACAAAATATGTACCTTCACTTTATGTCTGAACTCATTTTCATAGCAGAAAATTGCCCTGAGGGGGGATTCATTGCAAAATGTGTATCAGAGTCTATTTTTACACAAGCAGATTCTCTCGAAGAACTTAAAGAAGCAATTATTGAAGCCGTTCATTGTCATTTTGATGACTCAATCAAACGAGTAATCAAGCTTCAATTTATGAAAGAAGAGATCATCGCTGCTTGAAAACTCCACGGAATTTATCTGGAAAAGATTTAGTGTTAGCACTAAAGCAGCTTGGTTATACCCAAACCAGGCAAAGGGGAAGTCATATTAGGCTTACAACAATGTTGAATGGACAACACCATATAACAATTCCCAATCACCAACCTTTAAAACAAGGAACACTTTCTGCTATAATTAAAGAATTAGCTACACATCACAATATCGAAAAAGAGGAAGTTTTAAAAATAATACTATAATTAAATCTATCTTAAAATATTAACCCACTCTACCCTAAAACAATGGATTGAGTACCTTTAAAAAAAGTGTTTATGCTCTATATCCTCGGGTTCCTTGGCTGCGCATTGGTGATTTTTTTCGCAGGTAAAAAACTTTCCTACTACGGTGATTTACTTGCCGATGCAACAGGCATCAGCAAAGGTTGGATTGGCATCATCCTCATGGCCAGCGTTACCTCTCTACCAGAACTCATGGTGGGCATCGGATCAGTAGCAATTGTAGGCTCTGCAGATCTTGCAGTGGGAGATATCATCGGAAGCTGCGCCTTCAACCTGGGCATCCTCGCAATGCTTGATGCGTTCACACCTAAACACAAACCGATTTTTGGTATCGCTTCGCAAACACATATTCTCAATGCAGGATTGGGCATCATCCTTATTGCTTTGGTGGGACTCACCATGTTTATTCCGCACCATATTGCCATCACTCCCTGGATTGCACTTTCCAGCATCATCTTCATTTTCGTTTACCTAATTTCTATTCGCATCATTTATTACAATGAACAAAATCATCCCGAAAACAACCAGCACCATAATACTCCAGACAACTTGCCATCCACCAAAACAATCATCAAAAACTATATATTATTTTCATCACTGATTGTTGTCGCTGCACTTGCCTTGCCATTTTTTGCTGAACATATTGCAGAAATGACTGGATTGGAAAAATCATTTGTCGGGACCTTCTTCTTGGCAGTTTCAACTTCCCTTCCAGAAATTGCAGTATCCATCGCCGCAGTCAGAATGGGATCAATCGATATGGCAGTCGGCAACCTCCTGGGCAGCAACATATTCAATATACTCATTCTTGCAATCGACGATTTATTCTATACAAAGGGATTGTTATTGCAAGACGCCTCTCCATCACACCTAATTTCAATTCTATCAACCATTCTAATGTCAGCCATAGTAGTAATCGGACTCAGCTATCATGCAAAAGGAAAAAAGTATTTTCTCGCCTGGGATGCTGTGCTGATTTTTATTGTCTATATTATAAACCTTATTCTTCTTTTCTAAAATGAAGAAACATGAAAAACCTATGGCATACATTAACGATTGAAAAGACATTTGAAAAAGTAGATTCAAGCGCAACGGGACTAACACCAAACCAAATACTTGAGCGACAAAATAAATATGGCAAGAACAAACTGATTGAAAAGAAAAAAAGAAAGCCAATCATACTGTTCCTGCTCAAGTTCACCGACTTCATGATCATAACCTTGCTGATTGCTGCAGTTATTGCAGGCATAGCAGGTGATACAACTGATGCCATTATTATTCTCATCATCGTTATCTTAAATGCCCTCATCAGCTTTATTCAGGAATTCAAAGCCGAAAAAGCAATGGATGCTTTGAAGCAAATGTCAGCGCTACAAGTCAATGTTATTAGAGAGAACCAAACTGAATCGATACCATCAGAAGATCTTGTACCAGGAGACATCATGCTCCTCGAAGCTGGAAACATAGTTGGTGCAGATGTTCGGTTAATAGAAACAAATCAATTGTTTATCGATGAAGCCATGCTTACTGGCGAATCACTTCCTGTTTTGAAAAAAACGGATCAATTGGATGAAAAAGATTTAACAACAGGCGACCTCACCAACATGGCTTTCAAAGGCACACAAATCACGGGAGGAAGAGGAAAGGCAATTGTTGTTGAAACAGGTATGCATACTAAACTGGGACAAATAGCAGGTATGCTGCAACACAAAGAAGGAGAAACTCCTTTGCAAAAAAGAATGGCAGATTTCAGTAAAAAACTTTCTTACATCATTCTCTTTATTTGTGTAGCGCTATTCGCTATTGGATATATCAAAGGTGAAGACCCGATAAAAATGTTGCTCACCGCTATCTCACTGGCTGTCGCTGCCATCCCCGAAGCACTTCCCGCATTAATTACCATCGCATTGGCAAGGGGTGCGAAAAAAATGGTGACGAAAAATGTCTTAATCAGAAAATTAAATGCAGTCGAAACACTCGGATCAGTCACCTATATCTGCACCGACAAAACAGGCACACTCACACAAAATAAAATGAAAGTAGTCGATACTTTCTCACACACAAACACATCCACACTTCATGATAAAATAAATGACCTTGAGTTGTGTGTTGCACTCAATCATGATGTTGAAGAAAATAAAGATGAATTGTGGATGGGGGACCCAACTGAAATTGCGCTTGCAGAATATTATATAAGCAAGCGTGGTAAAGAAAATTTGCTTGAGCGTCGCGATGAATTTAACCGGGTATATGAATTTCCATTCGACTCCGATAGAAAATGTATGACCACCATCCATCACTACAAAAATCAATACCTGGTTGTTACAAAAGGTGCCGCTGAAACACTCTCAAAATATTTTTTGCCCTCCTACGATACCAAAGTAATCAATGATAAAGTCGATTATTTTTCTGCTGAAGGCATGCGTGTAATTGTTTATGGGTTCAAGATAATCAACCAACTTTCTGAATCACCAGCAATACAGACAATAGAAAGTGAACTTCATTTTGCAGGTCTTACAGGGATGATTGATCCACCAAGAGAAGAAGTAAAACAAGCCATCCACCAATGTAAAACTGCTGGCATTCATACGGTAATGATTACAGGCGATCATCCAAAAACTGCAGCTGCCATCGCTTCACAAATCGGCTTATTGGAAACAAATGAATTGGTTGTTACCGGAAAGCAATTAAACGAAATGAGTGATGAAACATTCGAAGAAAACCTGGAAAAGATTCGAGTATATGCACGTGTATCACCTGAACAAAAATTGAGGATTGTCCATGCCCTGCAGAAAAAACAACATTTTGTCGCCATGACTGGCGATGGTGTAAACGATGCGCCATCACTAAAAGCCGCTAATATTGGCGTTGCAATGGGTATTACCGGTACTGACGTAAGCAAGCAAGTGGCACAGATGATTTTACTGGACGACCATTTCGCAAGTATTGTAAAAGGAGTAAAAGAAGGAAGAAGAATTTTTGATAACATCAGAAAATTTGTAAAGTACATCATGACTTGTAATGGTGCTGAAATCTGGACCTTACTCTTAGCACCTTTCTTTGGATTACCCATTCCTTTGTTGCCTATTCATATTCTATGGATCAATCTGGTTACAGATGGCATACCGGGACTCACCCTGGCCAACGAACAATCAGAACCAAACATCATGAACCGCCCTCCAAGAAAAACCAATGAAAGTCTTTTTTCTGACGGACTTGGTTTTCATATCATTTGGGTTGGACTTTGCATGGCAGCTATCACACTCGGCATCCAAGCCTGGGCAATAACAAGAGAAAATACACATTGGCAGACAATGGTGTTCACCGTTTTATCATTAGCACAACTTGCACATGTATTGGCCATCAAAAGAGAGAGAACTTTAATTATCAACAGAGGGTTATTTAATAATATGTCGCTTATCTGGGCAGTGCTGCTAACATTCGGACTTCAATTGGCTGTCATTTATCTGCCATTTGCAAATGCCATTCTCAAGACTGCACCATTAACAATAAATGAACTCCTCATTTGCATTGCAGGTGCAGCAATTCTTTTTCATGCAGTCGAATTAGAAAAGATGATTAAAGGCAATTGGTCAAAAAATAAAACACAGCAAAAAAATGATGTTTTAACCTAGAATGGATTAAACCTCAGAAAGAATTTTACCCTACAAAAGGATTATTCATTTTCGTCTTATTAAGGCTATAACTCAATATGCATTGAGAATGATAGAAAATTCCTGATTAAAATTGTTCCATTTTAAGTTAACTTTGTAAAGCTATTCCGTTGGACCATGTAAGAGAACTGGTAATATTTAAAGATTACTTCTTCCGCTTTTTTAATACACAAACTAAAGAAGCAAAAGAGAAAATCGACTTCGTGCTATTTCTAATAATACACGTTGATCAAATTCCAAAGAAGTTTCTTAAACATATTACAGGTAAAAAGGGCCTCTATGAAATTAAAGTTCAACATGGAAACAATATTTTTAGAATATTCTGTTGCTTTGATGAAGGTAAAGTTGTTGTCCTCTTTAATGGATTTCAAAAGAAATCACAAAAAACAAATGCAACTGAAATCAAATTGGCAGTAAAATTAATGAGCGACTACTTTGAAAGTAAACTAAAATGAGTCATGGCGAAAAATTCTAAAAATATCAGAACCTTCGAACAACACCTCACTAATCAATATGGGTCAAGGGGATCTAAAAAAAGGACCGAATTCGAAATAAAAGCAAAAGCTTTCTTAATTGGAGAGGTCATCAAAGAAGAAAGAAGAAGTGCCAAGCTAACCCAAGAACAACTTGCGCAAAGAATTGGTTCTAAAAAGAGCTTCATTTCATCAAGAATTGAAAACGGAAAGACCGACATTCAACTTTCAACACTTTACAGGCTGCTAGAAATAGGTCTAGGAAAAAAAGTAGAGGTATCGGTTTATTAAATGAATAACTTAACTTTAAGTCTATTCAATTTATTGCCATGCCATCATCCAACACTTTCGATGCTATTGTTGTCGGCTCCGGAATTTCCGGGTCTGCAAACCCTACTCCTCGAAAGAGGCCGAAACGTAGAGCACATCAAGGATTACACTGACACAGAAAAAGATCCATGGCAACTCAAACACCACAACAACCTCACACTCGAAGACAAAACAAATTCACCTATTCAAAGTGAATGTTACGCATACGACGAAGTATCGAAAAAGTTTTTCGTCAACGATCTCGAAAACCCATACACGCAAAAGAAACCTTTCAAATGGATTCGCGGTAACCATGTTGGTGGTCGCTCACTCATGTGGGGTCGTCAATGCTATCGCTTAAGTGAACTGGATTTTGAATCGAATGCCAAAGATGGTTTTGGTGTCGACTGGCCAATAAGATACAAAGACATCGCTCCTTGGTACAGCTACGTTGAAAAGTTCGCAGGTATCAGCGGTACACGCGATAACCTGCCTATGATTCCTGATGGTGAATTCCAAACACCTATGGAAATGAACTGTGTGGAGACCATGATGCGTGATCAATTGAAAACAAAAATGGGAAGACCCATGGTGATTGGTCGCGTTGCCAACCACACTGCAAAAATTGGAACACGCGGACCTTGTCAGTTCCGCAACAAATGCCACCAAGGTTGTCCATTTGGCGGCTACTTCAGCTCGAACGCAGCTACCATCCCTGCTGCTGCAGCAACGGGTAATCTTACATTAAGACCTAACGCGATCACCACAGAAGTGATCTACGATAAAGATACCAAACGTGCTAAAGGTGTGCGCATCATGGATGCTGAAACAAAGCAATATGAAGAATACTATGCAAAAATTATTTTCTTAAATGCATCAACGCTTGGCACCACACATATTTTATTGAACTCTGTTTCTGATGCTTTCCCGACAGGTCTCGGTAACAGCAGTGATCAAGTCGGTCGTAACCTCATGGACCACCAC
>JBEASE010000138.1:0-4229 GCA_041162625.1 Bacteroidota bacterium
ACCAGGAGACGCAATGAGCTATTCCTTTACTGAAAAAAAACGTATTAGAAAAAGTTTTGCTAAAAGAGAGCGTGTGCAAGATATACCATACTTGCTCACAATGCAGCTTGAGTCTTATGCAGCTTTTTTACAAAAGAATACGCATGCCGAACAGAGACTTAGCGAAGGCCTCCAGTCAACATTTAATTCAGTATTTCCTATCACAAGTCATTCCGGTAATGCCCGACTTGATTTTGTAACTTACAATTTAGGCGAGGAAGCGTTTGATGTTAAAGAATGTCAACAACGCGGCTTAACATATGGTGTTCCATTAAGAGTCAAAGTTCGTTTAACTCTTATGGATAAAGAAGCATCAAAACCAACAGTTAAAGAAATTAAAGAGCAAGAAGTGTACATGGGTGAAATTCCACTTATGACAGATAATGGCTCGTTCGTTATTAATGGTACCGAGAGAGTTATCGTATCTCAGCTTCATAGAAGTCCTGGCGTATTTTTTGAGCATGACCGAGGCAAAACGCACAGCTCTGGAAAGTTATTATTTTCAGCAAGAATTATTCCTTATCGTGGCTCTTGGTTAGATTTCGAATTTGATCCTAAGGATTATTTGTATTTCCGTGTGGATCGTCGCAGAAAAATGCCAGTCACAATTTTGTTAAAAGCGTTAGGTTATTCACCAGAACAAATTCTAGAAACATACTACGATTTTGATTCATTCCATGTGACTGCTAAATCAATTGATTTTGAATTAGTTCCTGATCGTCTAAGAGGTGAGATTGCTAAGTTTGATATCGCTGACAAAAGAGGAAATGTGATTGTACAAAAAGACAAGCGCATTACTGTTAAACATATTCGCGAAATGGAAAAAGCAGGCGTAAACAAAATTACGGTAGATAAAGATTTCATTTTGGGCCGCAAACTTTCAAAAGCAATTGTAGATAAAAATACAGGCGAAGTTATTGCTAGCGCAAATGATGAAATCACAGAGTCAGTATTGGATAAATTTATTGAAGTGGGTGTAGGACAAATTCATACACTCTATTCAAATGATTTAGATCATGGCGATTACATTTCTCAAACACTTACTTCAGATGAAGTTCCTGATCAATACAGTGCAAAAGTAGCTATTTATCGAATGATGAGACCTGGCGAGCCACCAACTGAAGATGCAGTTGAGGCTTTATTTAAAGGATTATTTTTCAATGAAGACCGATATGATTTATCTAATGTAGGTCGCATGAAATTTAATCGAAGAGCACATCCAAAAGCATATGAACAACATGCAAATTGGTTGCAAAGATTTTACAAACGCGTAGGCCCTCAAGGTGAAACTGGTGCAAATATTTTATCGAACGATGATATCTTAGCTGTGATTGGTGTTCTGATTGAATTACGAAATGGTCGAGGTGAAATAGATGATATTGACCATCTTGGTAATCGAAGAATTCGTTCTGTTGGTGAGCTTGTTGAAAATCAATTTAGAACTGGTCTTGTTCGAGTGGAGCGCGCAGTTAAAGAAAGATTAAGCCAAGCTGAGGCAGACAATTTAATGCCACATGACTTAATCAATTCAAAACCTATCTCAAGTGCGATTAGAGAATTCTTTGGTTCCTCACAACTATCTCAATTTATGGATCAAACCAATCCATTATCTGAGATTACGCACAAGCGAAGAGTTTCAGCCCTTGGCCCTGGTGGCTTAACAAGAGAGCGTGCTGGCTTCGAGGTACGTGACGTTCATTCGACGCATTATGGCCGCGTATGTCCAATTGAAACTCCAGAAGGACCAAACATTGGCCTCATTAATTCACTTGCACTTTATGCAAGAACGAATCAATACGGCTTCTTAGAAACACCTTATAGACGAGTTGAAAATGGTAAAGTCACTGCAAAGATAGATTATCTTTCTGCGATTGAAGAAAGTGAATTTGTTATAGCCCAGGCAAATACTGAGCTTGATAATAAAGGACACTTTCAAGACGATTTAATTTCATGTCGTCATCGTAACGAATTTACGATGTCTTCAGTAGATCCTATTCAATATATGGACGTAGCACCTGGCCAAATCGTTTCTGTGGCAGCCGCATTAATTCCATTTCTAGAACACGACGATGCAAATCGTGCGCTTATGGGTGCAAACATGCAGCGTCAAGCTGTGCCATGCTTGAGAGCAGAGAAAGCAGTTGTAGGGACAGGTATTGAAAGAACAGTAGCAACTGATTCTGGCACAACAGTTCAAGCTAAGCGCGGGGGTGTTGTTGATTATGTCGATTCAAGACGTGTTGTGATTCGCGTGAACGACGATGAGGCTGCTGACGGAGAAGTTGGCGTTGATATTTATAATCTAACTAAATACACAAGATCTAATCAAAATACCAATATCAATCAAAGACCGCTTGTAAGAATTGGCAATAAAATTGCAAGAGGTGATGTGATTGCTGACGGCGCATCAACAGATGTGGGCGAATTAGCACTTGGTCAAAATATGCTTGTTGGATTTATGCCTTGGAATGGTTACAACTTCGAGGATTCGATTTTAATTTCAGAGCGTGTAGTAGCTGAAGATCGATATACATCGATTCATATCGAAGAATTATCTGTTGTATCTAGAGATACAAAATTAGGCCCGGAAGAAATTACACGTGACATTTCAAATCTTTCAGAAAGAATGCTTGGATTATATTGGCGCTGAAGTTGAATCAGGCGATGTGCTTGTAGGTAAAGTTACACCAAAAGGCGAGACACAACTTACACCTGAAGAAAAACTCTTAAGAGCAATTTTTGGTGAAAAGGCTTCTGATGTAAAAGATACAAGTTTAAGAGTGCCGTCAGGCATGTCTGGAACAATTATTGATGTTCAAGTATTTACTAGAGAGGGCATTGATAGAGATTCAAGAGCTGAACAAATTATTGATGACCAATTAAAACACTTCAAACAAGATCTAGCTGATCAATTAAGAATCGTTGAAGATGATACTTTTGGAAGAATCGAAAGATTACTTACAAACAAAGTCGCAACTGGCGGCCCAAAAGGGTTGAAAAAAGGCGAAAAAATCTCTAAAGATTTTCTAGCTTCAATTAATAGGTACGATTGGTTTGATATTCGCCTAGGTAACGATGATGCTTCAAAACAATTAGAAAGTTTGAAAGATAATTTAGCAACTGCTAAAGAACAATTCGACAAACGTTTTGAAGAGAAAAAACGAAAATTAACACAAGGCGATGAGCTCCCTCCGGGCGTTCAAAAAATGGTTAAGGTTTACTTGGCCGTGAAACGCAGAATTCAGCCTGGCGATAAAATGGCTGGACGTCACGGTAACAAAGGTGTTGTTTCAAAAATTGCTCCTGTAGAAGATATGCCACACATGGCTGATGGCACACCTTTGGATATTGTATTAAATCCATTGGGCGTTCCTTCTCGAATGAATATTGGCCAAATTTTAGAAACTCATCTTGGATGGGCAGCTAAAGGCCTAGGTCTTCGTATCGGAGAAATGCTAAAAGAAGAAGTAAAAATTACTGAAGTTCGTAAATTTTTAGATCAAATTTACAACGATGCTTCAGGTAAAAAAGAAGACATTAAGTCATTAAACGATGATGAAGTTGTAGAGCTTGCTGAGCATTTGAAAAATGGCGTTCCATTTGCCACATCAGTGTTCGATGGCGCATCTGAGTCGGACATTCAATATATGTTAGATCTTGCTTACCCAGATAACGATCCAAAAACAAAACTGTTGCAATTCTCAGCAAACAAAACGCAAGTTAAATTGTTTGATGGCCGCACAGGTGAGGCGTTTGAAAGACCGGTCACAGTAGGTTACATGCACGTACTTAAATTACATCATTTGGTTGATGACAAAATGCATGCACGTTCAACAGGACCTTATTCTCTAGTAACGCAACAGCCACTTGGCGGTAAAGCGCAATTTGGCGGACAACGTTTTGGTGAGATGGAAGTTTGGGCGCTAGAAGCATACGGCGCTGCTTATACCTTACAAGAAATGTTGACTGTTAAATCAGACGATGTTGCTGGTAGAACTAAAGTATACGAAAACATAGTGAAGGGTGAGCATAAGATTGATGCAGGCATGCCTGAATCATTCAACGTGTTGGTTAAAGAAATTCGTTCACTAGCTATTGATATTGACCTCGATAGAAACTAAGGAGATCACAGATGAAAGCTTTATTAGACCTATTTAAACAGGTTACACAAGAAGAAGAGTTTGATGCAA
>JBEASE010000139.1:0-2669 GCA_041162625.1 Bacteroidota bacterium
TACGTAAACAGTGATGGCGTAGTCAATGATTCTAAATACGATGAAGAGACTGTAGGATTTCCTTTTTTTGAGCAAATTGGTCGAGCATTTTATGAATACGATTTGCATCGTAAACGCAGCTACCAACCGCAATTAAAGAATCAAGTTCAGTCCTACGAAAAAAGAGATCCTTTGGACAAACGTCCTTCTATAAAACAAGCTGACAACTAAACTTATTTCGAGGATTTCAATTCTGCTTGGGTGATGGACCAAGATTTAATCAATTCACCTTTCACACCAAGAAAGTCGATTTGCATTTTTCTTTCAGCCGATTTTCCGCTAAAAGAAACTCTAGCATAATTCTGCAACTTATCAATCCCCAACACACGTGCTGGATTATCTTTTTCTGGTCCACCAAAGCTATGCGTACCTGAAGTTAGTGGCGATGAGGTGATATCAAATAATGGATAGCTTCCCTTTCTATCGAGCTTAATTATTTCACTGTGGTGACGATCGCCAGTAAAAAACACAACCCCATTGATTTTATTTTCAGCAAGGAACACTAAGAAATCATTGTATTCGGCTGGAAAGCGTCGGAAGCAGTCGAATGGACTATTGGGATTCAAGACCTGACTACCTGTAGCAATTATTCTGAAATTGATACTACCATTTGCATTGCTTTGTAATAATGCATTTTTCAACCACTGGATTTGCTCTTTGCCGAACATTTGTTTGTCAGGATTTGGCATTCCATTGATACTATCTTTCATATTATCGTTACTTCTGTACCAGCGATCATCCAAAAGAAAAACATCTACATCATTCCAGGTAAATTTTGAATAAATAGCATCGTCTTTTACACCATAGCTTGGATTTGCCCAATAAGATTTAAAGGCATCTCTACTACTCTTCTTAAAGGGATAACTAGCATCTGCATCATTCCAGCCGAAGTCGTGATCATCCCATATAGCATAGTGTGGCATAGCCTTCCAAAAATCTTGTAATACAGGAATTTTTCTATCAGTAGCTGCACGCTTGAATAAACCCCAATTGCTATAATAATCTACTTCCCTTGTATACCAATTGTCGCCTAACCAAAGCATGAAGTCCGACCTCTCCTTTGCCATCGTGGTAAAAATTGTTGAATCTCCACCATAAGGTCTACCTGGTCTATCATAAGGTGACTCATTAAAATAAGCGCAACTGCCAGCTAAAAAAGAAAAATCAGGAGGTGGTGTTCTCCACTGCCAAAGTTGTTGTGTTTTTAATTTGCCGGTCGCTATTACCTTATTATCACTTCTCACCAATTGATAAATATATTCAGTAGCTGGTCTCAGGTCATTCAACTCAAAAACATGTGTATTGGTATAGGGATTTTCTTGTGGCATCCTTAGGCCTATACCCTTCTTCGCTGGATTAGCTGTCTCGTGAAAAATCAGACGAACATCTTTAACCTCCGGCTTTAATTCTACCCAGACTTTGCTGCTTCTCAATTCAGTATGCCCTAGCATTGGTCCGGATACTATAACCGACTCTGTTTGCGAGAAACCAAAAGTTGCTAAAAAGATAAATAAGAGGGAAAAGAATGATTTCATTTTGGTAAGTTGAACTGCGAAAATACTAATCATTTTGAAGTGTTGAAAGAGAGTGATATTTCTTTAATGTTATTATATTTGAAAAAAGGATAAATTCCAATAAAAGCAATGATTTTGAAGCGTTTGACTCCTACCTATAATATCCTTTTTCTATCAGCTTTCATTTCACTTATACCTTTATATACAAAGGCACAAATCAAGAAAGATACAAGTGTTAAACAATTAGACGAGGTATTTATTTCTTTCAACAAATGGGAACAGAACAGCAAGGAGATTCCCAATATGATAGAGAAGGTCAATTTGAGAGATGCGAGGCTGCGCAATCCACAGACTACTGCAGATTTATTGGGACAAATAGGCAGTGTATTTATCCAAAAGAGTCAGCTCGGAGGTGGTAGTCCCATGATCCGCGGTTTTGCCACCAACAGGGTATTGATGGTGGTAGATGGCATACGCATGAACAATGCTATTTACAGAAATGGCAACATTCAGAATATCATCAGTATTGATCCTTTGACCCTTGATGGCGCAGAAGTAGTTTTTGGTCCGGGTTCTTTAATATACGGAAGCGATGCCATTGGAGGAGTAATGGATTTCCATACACTTGAACCCAAGTTTTCAAGCAACAACAAACTTGTAATTAGAGGAAGCTCAACCGTTCGATATGCATCTGCAAATAATGAGCATACATTTCATGCCGACTTCAACATAGCCAATAGAAAATGGTCGTTTGTGAGTTCATTTACCTACAGCAATTTCGGAGATTTAAGAATGGGTGTACATGGTCCGGATTCTTATCTACGGAATGAATACATAGAGCGCATCAACAATGTAGACAGCATCATTCCAAATAGAGACCCAAGAGTACAAAGATTTTCCGGTTATGATCAAGTCAACATACTACAAAAAATAAAATACAAAATCAACGAAAACATTGACCTAAGCTATTCTTTTACGTATGCAGGAACAGGAGAAGCTCCGCGTTACGATCGTTTAATTCAATATAGAAATAACAAGCTTCGATTTGCCGAATGGAGCTATGGTCCTATGTTGTGGCGCATGCATTCATTGACATTAACTGACAATAAAAAGCGC
>JBEASE010000140.1:0-3266 GCA_041162625.1 Bacteroidota bacterium
ATCTAAAGTTTAGGAAACTTCTATTCTATCCGTTGAACTACGGGACCGGCTTAAATCTGGTTTAAGCAGAGAGCAAATTTACTCATTAAATCAGTTTGGGAAAAGGGTTCCAGCAATAAGTTTGAATAATTCTATTGGATTAATCAGCTTTTTTAATTCTCACTAACTCAATTCTAGTTGATGTGACTTCCAAGATTTCAAATTCAAACTGACCAATCGCAATTTTCTGCTTCACCTTGGGTATGCCTTCATTGAATTGTATAATATAGCCTGAAAGCGTTTCTGAATGGTTTAAGGTCCAACCTAAATTGTATTTTTCGTTCAGGTAATCCATTTCTAATCGCCCTGAAAATTCATACTCATCTTCTCCTAACTCTCTTTCATGTAATTCTTCAGTATCATACTCGTCTTTGATTTCTCCAAACAACTCTTCCAGTAAGTCTTCCATCGTAATAATGCCTGATGTTCCTCCAAATTCATCTACTACCCAAGCCATACTTTTCCTTTCCTTAATCAACATGTTCATCAGGTCGGTTGCAGTCATGGTTTCCGGGACAGCAACCATGTGATGTACGTAGCCCACAATATTGTCTATGTTTTTATCATAGACCACAAGCTTACTCAAGTTTGTGTCAATAAAACGTTGTTTGAGCGTTGCAATAGATTCGTGAACACTGATGGCTTCTATTTCTTTTCTTGGAACCAAACACTGGCGAATTTTAACATAGGGTAGTGTGAGGGCCGCTTCAAATAAATCGGTATTTAATTCCTGTTCATTCGATCTTTCATCTTTTTGTTGTATAAACTGCTCTAATTCTAGACGCGTAAAATTATTTCTGTTTTTCCTAATCCTAACATTCAAAATGTTTTTCAATATCCATTCAGAGAGTTGAAAGAAATATTCAGCAATAGGATAAAATAGTTTATAAAAAAATGATAATACTGGCGATAGAAAATACATTAAAGTATCGCTTTTGGAACTGAAAATAGCGCGACAAAAAAAGAAATAAATAAGGAAGGCGCTAGTGGCTATGATTAAATCAAAAAGAATTCTGATGTACTGAAAATAAGGAATGAAATTGGCCGAGAGATAGGTCTCAGTTGTTTTCCAAAGTGGCACCAGCAATTCATCAACAAGTAATCCGTAAACTGTTAAACAAATGATGATGCCCACAATCATCGCACTAATGAACTTAGCAGGTTCTTCTAAATAACCGGAGAGTAAAATTGCACTCTTTGATTTTTGTTTTTTTCTTAACTCAACACTGAGTCGGTTCAATGAAACAAAACCTACTTCTACACCAGCAAAAAAACCTGCCAGTAAAAAAGCAATGATAATACCAAGTAATACCAAGGTCCCCATATTCTGTGTCAAATTAAGCAATAAAAGCAGTAACCTGCTGCTTCACTTCTTCAGATGCTTTATTTAAATCATCATTTAGTACGATATGATCAAAATTATTACTGAAGGAAATTTCTTCAGCTGCTTTAGCAATTCTGGTTTTGATTTGATCTGCATTGTCTGTACCCCTCTTTTCTAATCGCTCTTGTAAAATGGCCAATGAAGGAGGTTTGATAAATATAGCCAATGCCCTGTCTCCATATAACTCTTTCACATGCAATGCGCCTTGCACGTCTATATCCAAAATAGGAGTTTTGTTTTCGCCCCAGATTCTTTGCATTTCATCGACAGTAGTTCCATAGTATGAACCAGGGTAAACCATTTCCCATTCAATGAACTGGTTATTATCAATTTTATTTTTGAATTCCTCTTCTGAAATGAAAAAATAATCTACGCCGTGTTTTTCTCCTGCACGTATTTTTCTTGTTGCAGCAGAAATACTAAAAGAAAGTTGATTGGACATCGATGCAAGCAACCTCGATTTGATAGAGGTTTTCCCTGCGCCAGATGGGGCTGCCAGAATGATGATTTTATGTTTGTCACTTTCACTCATCAAGAATCAATTCTTTTGATGATTGCACCTAAAGCTGATAACCTTTGATCAATGTATTGATAACCTCTGTCGATTTGCTCGATGTTTTGGATGATGCTCTTGCCTTCTGCGCTCAAAGCAGCAATAAGTAGGGCTACACCGGCTCTGATATCCGGACTACTCATGGTTATCCCACGAAGTGCTTGCTCGCGTTCTAGTCCAATTACTGCCGCACGATGAGGATCGCAAAGTATAATTCTTGCGCCCATGTCGATCAGCTTATCTACAAAAAATAACCTACTCTCAAACATTTTCTGGTGAATGAGTACACTACCTTTTGCTTGTGTTGCTACAACCAATAAAATACTCAATAAGTCGGGAGTCATACCAGGCCATGGATGATCGTAGATAGTCAATACAGAACCATCGATGAACTTCTGAATTTCATATACTTCTTGTTGGTTGACGATGATATCGTCGTTCTTGAATTCAAGATCAATACCCAGTTGCTGAAACTTTTGAGGGATAACACCTAAATGTTCAATGCCAGCATTTTTAATTGTTAGCCGACTTTGTGTCATTGCTGCTAATCCGATGAAAGAGCCCACTTCAATCATATCAGGCAACATGCTATGAGTAGTGCCGCCCAAAGCATCAACACCTTCAATGGTGAGTAAATTAGAACTGATGCCAGAAATCTTAGCGCCCATTCTGTTCAACATTTTACAAAGCTGTTGAATATAGGGTTCACAAGCGGCATTGTAAATTGTTGTGGTTCCCTTTGCCATGACCGCTGCAAATAGGATGTTAGCAGTGCCGGTAACAGAAGGTTCATCCAATAATAGATTTGTTCCTTTTAGTTCATTGGCAGTCAGCCTGAAAAATCCTTCCCCTTGCTCATACTCAAATTTCACCCCTAATTTTTCAAAGCCGATAATATGTGTATCCAATCTTCTTCTTCCAATCTTGTCTCCACCTGGCTTAGGAATAAATGCTTTTTTGAATCTTGCCAACAATGGTCCTGCTATCATGACTGAACCTCTTAAGCGAGAACTGTTTTTTTGAAAAGCTGGATCTTCTAGTTTTTCCAACTGTACATCTCTTGCCTCAAAAAAAACACAGGTATGTCTATCGATTCGATTGACCTTAACGCCAAGATCAGCTAATAAATCGATTAAAAGATTTACATCTAGGATATCAGGTATATTACTGATTGTTATAGGTTCAGGAGTGAGCAACACAGCACTCAAAATTTGGAGTGCTTCGTTTTTTGCACCTTGAGGTACAATTTCTCCCTGTAGCCTTTTACCACCTATTACTTCGAAAGCTTTC
>JBEASE010000019.1:0-28276 GCA_041162625.1 Bacteroidota bacterium
AAGGATAAAAACAAGCCAAAGGCTGAAAGTAGTTCAGACTCAAAACCAGTTGCAGCACCCAAAGAACCTGTTGTTGTAAAAGCGGAACCTGTCGTAACAACTAATCAGCCAATCGACAAGGAGAAGCAGAAAGAGAAAAAGCGTCTACAAAAGCAGTTTGATGACCTTGAAATTAAGATTGGTACACTCAAGACATCTATTTCTGAAGCTGAAGCTGCTCTTGCAGATCCAGGCATCTATGCAGATCATAGCAAATTTCAGGCTGCTGAAAAGCACTATAATCAACTTTCTGCTGAATTAAAATCTGCCGAGCGCACCTATGAAGAGCTATTTGAAAAATTAATGCAGTGTGGAGATTAAAAGACATCAAATTGAATGATATAAAAAAGGCTGTCCTTTTGGACGGCCTTTGATATTTGTGATCCCGATTGGATTCGAACCAATGACCTACAGCTTAGAAGGCTGCCGCTCTATCCAGCTGAGCTACGGGACCGGAAGAACTTGGGGTTGCAAAGATAATTTTTTTTAGTTTGCAGACAAGAAACATTACGAAACAATGGATGTAAAAATTGCCCCGGGATGGAAAAAAAGTCTAGAAAATGAGTTCAAAACGGGGTATTTCCAAGATTTGGTCGATTTTTTAAAGAATGAAAAATTATCAAAACAAACAGTTTACCCTCCTGGTCCGCTCATTTTTAATGCATTCAATCAAACAGATCTCGAAAAGGTAAAGGTGGTTATAATTGGCCAAGACCCCTACCATGGACCTCATCAAGCACATGGATTAAGTTTCTCGGTTCAAAAAGGTATACCTGCCCCACCTTCTTTGGTCAATATTTATAAGGAAATCCAAAGTGATCTTGGCATTATTAATCAAAAGACTATGGGAGACCTCACCTATTGGGCACAACAAGGAGTACTTTTATTGAATGCTACCTTGACTGTAAGAGCTAATCAACCCAATAGTCATTCTGGAATTGGGTGGCAACGCTTCACAGACAAGGTTATACAAATTTTAAATGAGCAATGCGATCATCTGGTCTTTATCCTATGGGGTAATTTTGCTAAAGAAAAAGGCATACATATTGATGCCAAGAAACATTTTATATTGAAGGCTGCTCATCCATCTCCATTTTCTGCTGACAAAGGATTCTTTGGGTGTAAACATTTCTCCAAAACAAATGAATACCTTGTTAAGTATGGCAAAACACCTATCGATTGGATGTTAAAAGAAAACCTATCATGATTAAAAATATTCTGGGTAGAATTTTTACCATTTGGGGTGGAATTGTATTTGTAGGAACGATGCTTTTTTTTATTCCTCCAATTTGGGCTACTGGGTTCTTAGCTGAACCAAAAAGAACAGATTGGGTAATTAAGTTTTGTAGAATGTGGATGGCCTTGTTCTTTCCCTTAAGTGGTGTCAGATTGACTATAAAAGGAAGAAATCATTTCAAAAAAGGCGAAAACTATGTTGTGGTGTGCAATCACAATTCTTTGATGGATGTTCCATTGACTAGTCCAGGTATCCCTGGTGCAAATAAAACTATTGCCAAAATTGAAATGTCAAAGATCCCCCTCTTTGGTATCATATACAAAAGAGGCTCTGTTTTATTGGATCGCAAAAATGACGAAAGCAGAAAAGCCAGTTATAATGAAATGAAAAATGTACTTGCCTTGGGTATGCACATGTGTATTTACCCAGAAGGGACAAGAAATAAAACAAATGACCCGCTAAAATTCTTTCACGATGGTGCTTTTAAGCTTTCGTTTGAGACGGGTAAGAAAATAATGCCTTGTGTGATAAGAGGCACAAGAAAAATGTTGCCTTTGGATAAAACATTTTTTTTCTGGCCTGGAAAAGCAAGTATGGAATTTTTAGCGCCAATAAATCCGAAAGATTTTCAAGATGCAGGGGATTTGAAAAAGTTTGTTTTTGATTTAATGTGGAAGGAATTAAGTAGCTAATTATTGCGTATAGAAATAACGTGTTCGGTTTACTTTAAGATCACGTAGCAAACCTGACTTTGGACTGATAGTAATATTGAAATAACGATAAAGCCCGATTGGTGTTACATTAATGGACATTTGCCAACAGTGTAAATCTCTTGAAATAAAGGTTGTAAGTGATTGTAATTTTTTAGTGTTCAAATCATAAAAACCACTCCCACCTATTTTCCATTTTGGTGACAAACTAAAGTCACCTGTAAAGTTAAAACTCGATGTAACCTGCTTTTTGAAACTATAATCTGGTTGAGGCAATTTAGCAAAGCTCAATGAGTAAGATACGTTAAGTGACCAAGGAATACTGAAGTCGGTAAACTCAGAAGGGTTTCTTCTCATGTATTCCATTTGAGACATGATCTGATCGTTTGTAAGATTTTGGGTTACATCATCGTCTAATTCTGGTTTCTTCTTTTTATCATTTCCTTTTTTACTTTGGAAATTGGCTGATATGTTTACACTACCGCTAACCAAAGATCCCAAATTGAATTTTTCACCATTCCAAGCATATGCATTTTTTCTTTGACCAGTGGAAGGATCTACTTGATATGGGTCTAAAATAGCATTTGCTGTAATATTAATTTTTTCAAACAAGTTGCTGCGGGCATAGAGATTGAAGGTCGACAACTTGAAAGAGTCAATCAGAAAATTATAACCACCTGATACACCAAAACCATCCAATAGTTTTACTTTTTTGAGTTCAGCTTCACCAGAGTCCGTTTTAGACCTCACTTTCATTTCTAAGTTATTGTCTAAACTAAATCCTATACCTCCATTTTTTTCTGGAGAAAAAGGCCCATACAAACTACCATCAAAAACAGACATTAGGACTTGGTTCCCACTTTTATTTACCTGTTCCCGATAATAATATGGCGCCATTAAATCTGGCTTATAATTAATACTCATTTGAGGCCTCAAAACATGTCGTATGGCTTGTACTCTTGCCTCTTTGTTTTTTGATTGATAGGTGCCGAAAATAGCGGTACTGAAGGATAGCCCCATTGTCATTTCTCTCGCAGCATAAAATCCTTTTTGGATTGAAGTATCGAGTTTCTCGGTTGATGCATTCCATTTTCGAAAAAATTTCTGTGCATACCATCTCTCCTTAAAACCAAAACTAGGTGCTAATTGAAAAGGTCCTAAGGAAGGTAATGATAGAGTAATGGGGATATCATGACTTGCACCCCATTGAAAAGTATCAATTAATTGTTTGAACCTAAATGCCGTATCGTAGAAAGAAATTTGTCCCTTGTAATTTCCAGTATAAGCTATACCTAATTTCTCATACCATTTAGACTCACCTATGGCTTCTTTCCTTTGAAAGGGATAAATAGTATTCATCACAAAAGCAATATCAGGAAGATTGAGGTTGACCAAACTAGTTGCAGTATTTTGGTTATGGTTAATATTCACCGCTAAATTAAACGGTGTACCCTGCCAGTTTTTTTGAAATGATATGGATGAACTCAATTGGTTGGTGAAGTTCATGGGCTGTTGGTAGTTTCCAGCACCTTGTACATTTCCTCCAAAACCAGGATTGACAAGTCCTGCATTAGGAACCAATGAAAGATATTTACTACTTCCTGCATTCACATTTGCACTAAAACTCACACCAGGTCTTGCTTTGCTGTCCATACTGTGCGCCCAGGTAACAAAGAAACTTTGGTTCTTCCTAAAATCAGGATCTCCTTTGAAAGCAAATTTGGTATTTTGAATACTAATGTTAAACGAACCGTTGTATTTGTATCTAACACGATAGGATGGTGAAAAATTAGCACGCCAAGAACCATAAGAATAAAGATCAAACCAAAGTTTGGCATCAAGATATTCATTGAAAGCTTTATAATATCCCAAACCTTCCAATCCAATTCCAAAGTCTTCTGTAACGGTGAACTGGGGAGGAAGTATTCCAGATTGCCTTCCCTTTTTCATTGGGAATATTCCAAAAGGTAAATAAAGAGGCACAGGAACATCTTCAAACTCTGGATGAACTGGTCCGGTTACTACCAATTTTTTATTCATGAACTTTGCCTTTGCAAACCTAAAAGCAAAGTGAGGAGTATCTAAATTACAAGTGGTAAACCTCCCCCTTGCTGCAAAAAAAGTTTCCTGATCAATTTTCTTTACTTTTTCAGCATAATTGAAAAACTCGTCTTGTTGAAAGAAGGAACTGTATGTTAGTCCTTTTTGGGATTTAAAGTTGAAGCTTAGACTATCACTTACAGTAACTGTTTCTCCCTGTTTTAATTTTGCCATACCCGTAACCAATCCAGCACTATCTCTACCCATTTTTGCAAGCACGTATTGTGTTTGCTGATCAAACTCAATTTTAGGGGCATTCAATACCACATCTTCAAATTTCACTTCTGTTTTACCATAGAGGAAGATTTTTTTGGTGTCAATTTCCAGCACCATCGAATCCTCAGCTTTATAATCGACTGGCGAATTAATTGAGTCTTTTGAAATTTTTAGCTGCATGGTATCAACCTTTACCTGTTTGGAAGTATCCTTGATAGATTTAGGCAAGGTGGTATCTACTTTAATCTGCTGATAAGCAAAGGATTTTGTACTTGCATCTGCTGCCTTTGGGAATGTTAAAATCAAGAGTATCCCTGAAGACAAAATCAAGAATAAAAGATATTTTAAGCTAAATTTGCTTTTTGCTTGCAGCATAAGTTGTGGCAAGCAAAATTAAACAAATTTAAGCTTAAGATATTGTGAACAATACGTCAAACTTCAAACGGATAAAGCAATAGGCCATGTATAGCAAAACAAGACCTCTTTTCATTGTTCTGCTCGTTTGCTTGGGTTTGCAAATGACTTTATTTGCCCAGAACAGTGCTAAACCACCTAAAGTAAGGACAATTATCATTGATGCTGGTCATGGTGGATCTGATGTTGGAGCCAGAGGTGCCTACTCTACTGAAGCAGAAATAACTCTTCAAATTGCACTTCGACTAGATACTTTACTCAGGAATGAAATGCCTGATACAAGAATAGTGATGACAAGAACAACAGACGTTTATCATCATGTTCGAGAAAAAGCGAATATTGCTAATAGTGAGAAAGGTGACCTATTTGTTTGTATTCATGTAAATGCAGCACCTCCTAAAAAAACAGTTACTGGGTATAAATCTGTAGCCTATTACAAAGGAAAGGGTAGCAAAAGAAAAAAACTATATAAAAAAGTTCCCATTTATTCCACATCACCTAACCCTGCTCATGGAACATCCACCTATGTATGGGCTGCTGATAGATCTGATGAAAAAGCTCAAGGAATCATTGCTGATGATAGATATGAGTCTTCTGAAGAAATTATGGATGTGCCAGATGTGAATAGTCCGGAAGCCATAATCAAAGCCCGCTTATGGTCACAAAAGTTCTTTAAAAATTCAGTACAGTTAGGAACGCTTATAGAAAATGAATTTGTGAATATTGGCAGAAAAAGCCTTGGAGTATTGCAAAGAAATCATATGGGTATTTGGGTGTTACAGGCTACTAATATGCCAGCTGTTTTGATTGAAACCGGTTTTATCACTGATAAGGAAGAAGAGGACTATTTAAATAGTGATGCTGGTCAAATAGAAATGACAAGAGCAATAGCCAATGCCATAGTAAAATATAAACAAACTATCGACGGAAAATAACTCTAGAACAACTTCTTAATATGAAAGTATCAAACGAAACTAAAATTGGTGCACTTACAGCCATTGCCATAACACTGTTGATTCTTGGATTCAATTTCCTCAAAGGCAAAAATCTTATTGAGAAAAAGGCTACGCTATACATAGCATTTGCAAAAGTAAATGGATTGAATATGGCGGATGTTATCAAAATAAACGGATTAAAAGTTGGCGGAGTTGAAGACATGCAAGAGACAGATGCTAATTTGAGTGGTGTTGTAGTTGCTTTTCACCTAACACGTGCCATCAATATTCCTGACGACACATATGCTCAGGTAGTTACTAATCCGTTGGGTAGCGCCTATATAGAATTGATAATGGGTAAATCAAAAAACTATTTAAAGGACGGAGATACTTTAAAAAGTATGGAAACAAAAGGTATTGTACAGGATTTACAAGACCAATTAAAACCGACTATTGACAATCTTAACAAGACCCTTACAGCATTAGAGGAGACAGTTAAAAGAGTTGGAAATGTTGTTGACGAAGAAGCAAAACAAAACATTGGAAAAACTTTAAAAGAATTGGCCATTGCAACTGATCAAATCAACAAGATGCTTTTGCCAGGCAAGGGAAGTATAGCAAAATCGGTTGAAAATGTTTCAGATATTTCTAGTAACATTAAAAAGAACAATGATTCAATTACCATGATTATTGGTAATCTCACTAAAGTTTCAAGAGAATTATCTAACTCGGAAATTGGTGCTACTGTTCATTCACTTGAAACTGCAGCAAAACAACTGAATAAAATATTAAATGGCATAAATGAAGGAAAAGGCAGTCTTGGTAAACTAACAAAAGATGACGCTTTGTACAAAAACTTGACAAGCACATCAAATAGCCTCAATATATTGTTACAGGATTTAAGATTACACCCTAAAAGATATGTTCAGGTTTCAGTTTTCGGAAAAAAAGACAAAACCGAACCATTGATGCAAGCATTACCAGATTCAACTGGAAAACAATAAAGGATGTACAAGAAATTTTCGATCCTTTCTTTTTGGTTGATATTGTGTTTACAAACAACTGTTCATGCCCAAATACCCATTGATGGCACTGAAGGAAAATTTGTACAAGTAATCAAAGCAAACAAATACATCAGGATTAAACAAGAAATAGGTGGCGACCTAAATGTTTTGGTTGGTGATGTATTAATGAAACAAAACAACACACTTTTTTATTGTGACAGCGCCATACAAAATGTCTTCATCAATCAAGTTGAAGCATTTGGCAATATCCACATTAACGATAAAGACAGTGTACATACTTATTCCCAATACATGAAATACGACGGGAATGCAAAGATTGCACAATTAAAAAACAAGGTAAAACTGACTGATGGTAAAGGAGTATTAACTACCGAAGCATTAGAATACAAAATTGATCCTCAAATTGGAACTTATTTGGATGGCGGGAAAGTAGTAAATGGAAAATCAGTCCTTACCAGTAAAATTGGAATTTATTATGCCTCTACTAGATCAGTATATTTCCAAAAAAATGTAAAGCTGGTTGATCCAGAATACAAAATGAACACAGATACATTGCTCTACAATGTTAATACTGAAGTTGCCAATTTTGTCTCTCCTACTACAATCAATGACGGCAGGACTAAAATCTTGACTAAGTCGGGGTACTATGATTTAAAAAAAGGAAATGCAAGTTTCGATAAACGTCCCGTAATCATCGACAGTGTTCAGACAGTAGTTGCAGACAGTATATTCTACAATAAAAAAACAGGCGAAGGGTTGGCCAATGGTGATGTAACCTACAAAGACTCTGCTCAAGGCATTTCCATGAGAGCAGGTGCAGCAAAATTCAACAACCAATCCAAAAGTATTAATGCCTATAAGCGTCCGCTCATGGCATTAAAACAGAATACTGATTCTATCTACATTGCAGCAGATACCCTATTTTCAGCATACTTGAAGAAGGATAGTACTAAAAAAATTATGGTAGACACCATACGTTTTTTCCGTGCTTATTATGATGTAAGAATATTTTCAGATTCTTTACAAGGGAAAAGCGATTCTCTATTCTACTCTGCATTTGATTCAACGTTTAGCTTCTATAATGAACCTATCATTTGGGCACAAGGAAGTCAAATTTCTGGCGACACAATATTCTTGGTAACCAAAAACAAAAAACCAGACCAGGTTTTTGTAAATGAAAATGCATATTCCATTAATCGTACCAATGAAGGTTTGTTCAATCAATTAAAAGGGACAAACATGAATGGCAAATTTATCAATGGAGAAATTGATTTTCTGAGGGCAAAAGGAAATAGTGAAAGTTTATATTACTTGCAAGACGAAGACAGTTCATATATCGGGATGAACTATGCAATGGCAGAATCCATTATTATGAAATTCATCAATAAGGAATTGAAGAGAGTTTCATGGGTAAACGGTGTTTCAGGGACTACCTACCCCATGAATAAAATCCCGGATGAAAAGAAACAACTGAGAAATTTCAAATGGCTAGAAGCTTTAAGGCCTAAAACACTGAATGATCTCTATAAGAAGTAAAATCTGATTGTCCACTTAGGTTTTTCTACCTATTTTCAATATCTCAATTATAGCATAAATGCTTTTAGCTGTTTTTATCATAGGATATCTAGCGATTGCTTTTGAACACCAAATCAAACTCAATAAGGCTGCAAGTGCTCTAATTACAGGGGTGCTGTGCTGGACTATTTATATTTTCAGTGGTGCTGATCACAATAAAGTGCATCATGCCTTACTAGAACATATGGGTGAGATTTCAGGTATACTATTTTTCTTGCTGGGTGCAATGACTATTGTAGAGTTAATTGATGCTCATGATGGATTTGAACCTATCGCCTCTTCAATCAAAACCACAAATAAATTCAAGCTTTTAAGTATAACAACACTACTTGCTTTTTTCTTATCAGCAGTCTTAGACAACTTAACAACTACAATTGTACTTATCTCTTTGGTTTCAAAATTGGTAAAAGATGAAAAAGAAAAACTTGTTTTTGCATCTATAATTGTAATTGCTGCAAATGCTGGTGGTGCATGGTCCCCTATTGGAGATGTTACTACAACTATGCTTTGGATAGGCGGACAAGTAACCACCCAAGCTATTATCAAAGCTATTTTTATTCCGAGTGTAGTCTCTGTAATTATTCCATTACTAGTTATGGGCTTAGCTCTAAAAGGTAAAATAGCTCAATTTAAGGAGGATAATAAAGTAATTGCTAGATCAACTTACAAGGAAAGAAACTTAGTATTGATAATTGGCTTGGCATCTCTGTTGTTTGTTCCAGTGTTCAAAACCTGGACAGGCCTCCCTCCTTTTATGGGTATGTTATTTTCCCTAGGTGTGATGTGGCTAATTACAGAAATCATTCATAATGGAAAAGACACCATAGATAAGGATAACTTATCTGTCAACTTTGCCATTAGAAAAATTGATACCCCCAGTATCCTCTTCTTTTTAGGTATCCTTATCAGCGTTGCTGCCCTTCAATCAGCTGGCACTTTAAAAGAAATGGCTGATTACCTAAATCAGCAAATCGGGAACCAAAAAATTATTGTCATGGTGTTAGGCGGATTATCTGCTATTATTGATAATGTACCACTGGTAGCAGCAACGCAAGGGATGTATTCCTTATCAGATTTTGGAACTGATCACCCTTTTTGGCTATTCCTTGCATATTGCAGTGGCACAGGCGGAAGTATGTTGATCATTGGTTCAGCGGCTGGAGTTGCAGCAATGGGATTAACCAAGATAGAATTCTTTTGGTATCTGAAAAAAGTTAGCTTCTTGGCACTACTAGGATACCTTAGTGGAGCAGCTGTATTTATTTTGATGAGCTGGCCTTAGTGACCTTGTGCAGCCAAGAAACGTTCAGCATCAATGGCAGCCATACAACCACTACCTGCAGCAGTTACTGCTTGTCTGTAGTTTTTATCTTGCACATCTCCGCAAGCAAAAACACCATCAACATTTGTTTTAGATGTACCTGGAATAGTTTTGATATAGCCAGTTTCGTCAGTCTCTAAATAGTCTTTGAAAATACCAGAGTTAGGCTCGTGTCCAATTGCTACAAAAAAACCTGAAACTGGAATTTCATTCGTTTCTTCGGTCTTGTTGTTCTTGATACGCACACCATTTACAGTTTTTTCTCCCAAAATTTCTACAGTCTCGGTATTGAAATACATTTTGATATTGGGGGTATTCATTACTCTGTCTTGCATTACTTTAGAAGCGCGCATTTGGTCCCTTCGAACGAACATGTGGACTGTAGTACAAAGCTTACTTAAATAATGTGCTTCTTCAGCAGCAGTATCACCTGCACCAACAATTGCAACTTCTTTACCACGGAAGAAAAATCCATCGCATACAGCACATGCGCTAACTCCGAAACCATTTAATCTTTCTTCACTCTCTAATCCTAGCCATTTTGCAGAAGCTCCAGTTGCAATGATTATTGTATCAGCATGAATCTCTTTTTCTTCATCAATCCAAACTTTATGCGGACGAGAAGAGAAGTCAACTTTAGTAGCCAAACCATAACGGATATCAGCACCCATTCTTTTGGCTTGCTTTTCAAAATCAACCATCATTTCGGGTCCTTGTACCCCATCAGGGTATCCAGGATAATTTTCAACCTCAGTGGTAATGGTCAATTGTCCACCAGGCTGAATACCTTGGTATAAAACAGGGTTCAAATTTGCACGTGAAGTATATATTGCAGCAGTATAACCTGCTGGTCCAGATCCAATAATTAAACAACTAACTTTTTCAATTTCAGCGCTCATAATATTTAAATTACTGTCTGCGAAGTTAAGTTATTTAGGAATAATGATGGTACGATACTGTGCTCCATACCCGCCAAAATAACCTAATGCTTCGTTACTGATATTACCTAAAATTCTAGTGGGACTAGAAAAAGGATTTCCAATACTTTGAAATGAAAATTCATAGGTACGCCAAAAATCATACGTCACTTTATCTATGTTACATAATTTTAATGTAACAGTATCGCCGCGCTTAAAGTAACTCAAGCTATCAGCGAACTCTGTATTTTTATCAAACCCTCTATCAACCTGAACTGTATAGGTAGATCCATCAATTATCTGATCATCAAAAACACTATTGAAACCTGACAAGAAAGGTTCTTGTCCCCTTTTGGTAAAGTATCTTATAAAATCACCAAATCCGGGCCTATCCGTTCCCGTAAGCATCATTCTTACGTCATTGGTATCATCTGCCAATGGCACTTTTTCCCACCATAAAGAATCTATTTTTCTAGTAATAACTGGAATTGTTGTAGAAGCAGTATAGCTATTTCCCAATGCCTCAATTTTTAAATCATATTTAAGACCTACTCTACCTCTGAAAAAACGATTACTTCCAGAAGTAGTGTAAAAATAGATTTTTGAATTGCCTCGAACAACCGAATCTTCAGTCAACTCAATAGTTGTAGTTCCGTCAGCTATGGTAACTCTTGCATTTCTAACCAAAGAGGCAGCTAATATTGATGGGTTTATTTTTCCGAAAAAATCTAGACTCTGGGAAAGAAAAACTATTGGGGGCTGATCATTTTCAATTGTAGCCTCAACAACAAGACGAGTCTGGCTTGGGTCAAGTTTAATATTGACATCCTTCTCGCAGGAAACAATAAACAGGATAAGGATCAAGTATAGGTTGCGCATATACTTATAAACAACTTTCAGCAAAAACAGTTTAAAAAAAACCCCGCTGAAGAGCGGGGCTGAAGGTGACTTATTAACCTAAATATGCTTTCAGCGCATTGCTGTATCTAGCTTTTTGTAGACGTTTAATCGCTCTTTCTTTGATCTGGCGAATACGTTCTTTGGTAAGATCATATTTTTGACCAATCTGCTCAATGGTAACTCCATTTTCACCATCCAATCCGAAATAAGCATTCACTATTTCAGCTTCTCTTGGACTAAGTGATTTCAATACTCTTCTTATTTCAGCGCGCAATGAATCTTTCATTACATCATCATCAGTATCATCTCCACCTTCCAATAAATCACCCATTGCAACATCTTCTGCTTCATGTACTGGTGCATCAAGTGATGTGTGACGGGTATTGCTTTGGAATATATTGTTGATTTCAGTCTCACTCATCTCAAGAATCTCTGCTAACTCTTCAGTGGATGGCTCACGCTCATGCTCTTGTTCAAAAGCCATGTATGCCTTGTTCGCTTTATTGTAAGTGCCAATTTTATTTTGTGGAAGACGAACTAAACGTCCTTGTTCAGCCAATGCTTGCAAGATAGATTGACGGATCCACCATACTGCATAAGAAATGAATTTGAAACCTTTGGTTTCATCAAATCTTTGTGCAGCTTTAATCAAACCAAGATTTCCTTCATTAATCAAATCACTAAGAGAAAGTCCTTGGTGCTGGTATTGTTTTGCAACAGATACAACGAAACGAAGGTTGGCTTGCACCAATTTATCTAAAGAACGTTGATCGTTCATTTTGATTCGCTGAGCAAGTATAGTCTCTTCCTCTGGAGTAATCATTGATATTTTAGAGATTTCCTGCAGATACTTTTCTACCGCTTGTGAGTCGCGGTTGGTAATTTGTGTAGCTATCTTTAATTGCCTCATAATCTAAAGGGTTCTGTCAATTAAGACAGTTTATAATGGTTGAATGGTGCGAACAATTTATCGTTTCCAGAGGGTATAGAGGGTTCTGCAAAGGTAAAATTCCTTTCGCACATATCATAGTTATTAAACAAAAAAATGATTTGTTTTTACCCACTTTAAACAAAAAAAATGGGTAAAAGTTTGAAAATAGATGAGTTATGCAAGACTGATGAATTAATTTTGTCAAATGATCGTTGATTTCAGGTCAGACACCGTAACAAAACCCACCCAAGCCATGCAACAAGTCATGCATAGTGCTCCTGTGGGTGATGACGTATTTGGAGAAGACCCTTCCATTAATGCCTTGGAAGAACATGCGGCAGCAATGTTTGGTATGGAAAAGGCGCTATTTTGTCCCAGTGGCACCATGACCAACCAAATTGCCATCAAATGCCATACCCAACCTGGAGATGAAGTAATCTGTGATGAGCTTTCCCATGTATACCAATATGAGGGAGGTGGTATTGCCTTTAATGCTGGGTCATCTGTCAAGCTTTTGCAAGGTGATAGAGGAAGGATTACAGCAGATTTGGTGGCGCAAAACATCCAGCCCGACGATGTACATCGTCCTGTTTCTAGTATTGTTGTAGTGGAAAACACCTCTAACCGAGGTGGAGGAAGTTGCTACGATTTTGCAATATTGGAAGAAATCGGACAAGTTTGTAAAGAAAAAAATCTCGCCTTTCATATTGATGGTGCCCGATTGTTCAATGCTTTGGTTGCCAAAAAAGAATCTCCTTTACAATACGGCAAATTATTTGATTCTATTTCCATTTGCTTGAGTAAGGGATTAGGTGCGCCTGTAGGCAGTCTCCTTTTGGGTAAACAAGATTTCATCAAAAAGGCGCGAAGGGTCAGAAAAGTATTTGGAGGAGGCATGCGCCAGGCGGGAAGTTTGGCCGCAGCAGGGTTATTTGCCTTGGAAAATCATGTTGATAGGTTGCAAGTCGACCATGATCATGCAACGCAGCTCAATTCTATGCTAACCTCTCTCCCATTTGTTAAAGAAATTTTACCAGTTGAAACCAACATCATCATTGCGGAATGCAACAGTGATTTTGATTTGATAGGCTGGCAATCAAAAATGAAAGAAAATGGCATACTTTTTTATGCCATATCTAAAAATAAATTCAGGTTGGTCACCCACCTGGATATTACTCCAGACATGATCACCCAATTTGAAAAAACCTTAAAGTCATCTTATTAATGTTCCCTTCAATTGATCCAACTTCTACTTCCACTTGGAAGCAACTTTCTACACATGCTGAAGCAATGAAAAAAGTGCATATGAGAGCACTTTTTGCCAATGATCCAACTCGTTTTGCTTCGTTTTCACAGACCGATGGAAATCTATTGTTCGATTATTCTAAAAATATCATTACCCGGGAGACTCTTCAATTGCTGATGGACTTGGCCAGGGATTGTGGATTGCCTGAGGCAATTGAATCGATGTTTGCTGGAGAGAAAATCAACCGAACAGAAAACAGGGCTGTTCTGCATACTGCCCTTCGAAATTTAAGTGGACATTCTTTTCAAACTGATGGTAAAGACATCATGCCAGACATCTTCAGGGTCTTGTCTCAAATGAAAGCCATTTGCCAGAAAGTCCATTCCGGCCAATGGAAGGGGTACACCGGCAAACCCATCAAGCACATTGTAAATATTGGAATAGGTGGTAGTGATTTAGGTCCCGTTATGGTTACTGAGGCTTTAAAACCATATTGGGTAGATGGTATACAGGTTCATTTTGTTTCGAATGTTGATGGCACGCATATCGCTGAATGTCTGAAAGTTATAGAGGCTGACTCAACTTTATTTTTAATTGCATCAAAGACCTTCACCACACAAGAAACAATGACCAATGCCCATACGGCAAGGAATTGGTTTTTGGAAAAGGCCAAAGATCCTGTACATGTAGCAAAACATTTTGTCGCATTATCGACAAATGAAAAAGCGGTTACGGCATTTGGGATCGACAAAGCAAATATGTTCGAATTTTGGGATTGGGTTGGCGGTAGGTATAGCCTTTGGAGTGCCATCGGTCTGTCGATAGCACTTACCATAGGTTACGATAATTTCGAACAATTATTAGCTGGAGCACATGCTATGGATTTGCATTTTAAAAACCAGCCTTTTGAGGAAAATATCCCTGTGAAGATGGCATTAATCGGACTCTGGTATGTCAATTTCTTTGGTGTACAATCAGAGGCTATTCTACCTTATGATCAATATCTTCATCGTTTTGCAGCCTATTTCCAACAGGGAAATATGGAAAGTAATGGTAAATATGTTGACAGAAATGGTAAACCGCTCACCTATGCCAGCGGTCCCGTAATTTGGGGAGAACCCGGAACAAACGGTCAGCATGCCTTCTACCAATTGATTCATCAGGGCACCTTATTAATACCATGTGATTTCATTGCACCTGCTATAAGTCATAACCCAATTGGCGATCATCATCCAAAATTGCTTTCCAATTTCTTTGCGCAGACTGAAGCGCTTATGAATGGGAAAAATAAGGAAGAGGTTGAATCAGAACTCAAGGGTTTGCCTGAGGACGAGAAGAACAAGCTTGTTCCTTTCAAAATATTTGAAGGCAATAGACCTACCAATTCATTTTTGGTGAAGCAGATGAATCCATTTGAATTAGGAAAGTTGATTGCAGCTTATGAGCACAAGATCTTTGTCCAAGGTGTTTTGTGGAATATCTACAGCTTCGACCAATGGGGTGTAGAATTAGGAAAACAATTGGCCAATAAAATACTTCCCGAGCTTGATTCAGATAATCAAGTGAAAAGCCATGATCAATCTACTAACGGCTTAATCAACCAATATAAGCATTGGGCTAAATAAAAAAAGAGGAGCAAATTTGCTCCTCTTTTTTTATGAATAATTTCTTACCATTTGTCAACTGGCTCATCAGCACCATTATCACCTGATGACATATCAGGTGCTGAAGGTGATGCTGGAGCAGCAGGCGCCTCAGATGAAGCAGCAGGTGCAGAAGGAGCTTCGTAACTAGATCCACCTTCATGACCATCTTCATCGTACTCATGGTTGAAAGCATCGAAATCGAAATCAGGCATCAATTCGGTTTTTACATGATCAACTGCCTCATTCAATGCTTTAAGGAATTTATTGAAATCCTCTTTGTACAAAAATATTTTGTGGCGATCATAACCATCATCATTGAATCTCTTTCTGCTTTCAGTAATGGTTAAGTAATAATCATTTCCCCTTGTTGTTCTTACATCAAAAAAATAAGTCCTTCTTTTCCCGGCTCTTATACGTTTGCTGTAAACACTATCCATTCTTTTTTCGTTGTTGTCGTACGCCACAGTTAAAAGTTTTGGTTAAATTTTGGTTGGTTCATATAAAGATAACATTGTTTTGGAATTGTCAAAAATTCCTAGGTTTTTTTTCAAACCAATTTTCCAGTCCGAAAAAAGGTTGAAAACCTGCTTTAATGGTCAATTTGCTGTTTTCGCAATATGTCAGTATAGGCCCCATTTTGGGACAAAAGGGTTTCATGCGTACCTCTTTCGATGATTTTTCCATCTTCCATAACCAATATTTGATCAAACTTGAAGCTTGGAAAAATTCTGTGTGTAATGATTATAGCTGTCTTGTTCGACAAATAGTGATTGAGGTTTTCAGCTATGCGGTGTTCTGTCTTTGCATCAACCGCACTTAAGCAATCATCAAAAATAAGTAAGTCATTTTCTTTAGACAGTGCCCTCGCTATTGATATGCGCTGCTTTTGACCACCTGATAAGGTAACGCCTCTCTCTCCCACCCAGGTTTCAAATCCTTGAGGTAGGGATATGATTTCATCATGAATGGCAGCTTTTTGGGCAGCGTCCATCGCATTCTTCATTGACTGATCTACTGCTCCGAAATTAATATTGTTCTTGATGGTATCACTGAAAAGAAAAACATCTTGGGGTACATATGAAATATGCGAGCGAAGATTTTCAAGATGGAGTTGTTCTATGGTAATCCCATTAATCATTACTTTCCCATTTACTGGATCAAACATGCGAAGGGCTAATTGAGCGACAGTCGATTTACCACAACCCGTTTTACCCAATATTGCTACTTTCTCGCCTTTCTTTACCCTAAAAGAAAAATCTTTGATAGCGTGGATGCCAGTATGTGGGTAAATGAAATTCACGTGATCAAATACAAGTTCATTAATCGTATTTACATGTTTTGGCTCTTCCGCTAGAGGAAGCGAAGGTTTTGTATCCAAGAATTCATTGAGACGCTTCTGAGATGCAGCAGCTCTTTGAATATTGGTAGCTACCCATCCAATAGCAGATACTGGAAACGTAAGCATGTTAATATAAATCACAAACTCTGCAATAGTACCTGCACTTATTTTATGGTCTATCTGATAGATGCTTCCAATGTATATTGTAATTAACGTGCTCAATCCAATCAGTAAAGCAATTGCTGGAAAATAAATGGCTTCCATAGTGGATAAGGCCAAACCACTTTTTCTGTAGTCTTCAGCATTTTTATCAAAAAAACCAAGGTTTGCTTTTTCTTGTGCATAGGATTTGATCACGCGTATTCCTGAATATGATTCTTGCGCTAGTGTTGTCAGGTCGCTTAATTGAGCTTGAATTTGCTCACTTTTTTTATTGATAAAAGTGTTTACGAAATACATGGCTACTGCCAAAAAAGGTAGAGGTAGTAAAACGTAAATAGAAAGCATGACATCCTTTTTGAACATATAAAAAAGGCTCAGGACAATCATTATTGTTAGGTTAATCAAATACATCAGTGCTGGTCCAGTATACATTCTCACTCTAGAAATATCTTCTGACATACGACTCATCAAATCACCAGTACTATGCACTTTATAGAACTGCGCGTCAAGTTTTTGATAGTGTGCATAAACATCATTCTTCTGATCAAATTCGATGTGTCTACTCATTACAATTATAGTTTGACGCATGAGGAACATAAAAAACCCCCTCAAGAGTGCAAAAAATAATAGTGTAAGTCCGCTCAACATAACCAATCTGGAAAAATTGATATCCAAGCTTTGAACAAAATCAACAAATAGTTTTACTAAAGGGTCAAAGAATACCCTATCTATTGAAGAAGAAGGATTTATTTTCAGGCTGACTTGATCTACTACAAAACCTGTCATTTGTGGAGCCAGTATGCCAAAATAGTTGGAGATTAGAATGAAAAGTATACCAAGGAACAAGCGCCATCGGTATTTCCAGAAATAAGGGTTAAGGCTTTTAAGATCCTTCATGAATGGCAAAGTTAATCATCCCATTTTAGAAGAGTTTCTACTTTTTTCAATGATTTTTTCTTTAATCAAGTTTGATGTTTTACTTTTGCCGCGGAGAGATGGCAGAGCGGTCGAATGCGGCGGTCTTGAAAACCGTTGACTGTCACAGGTCCGGGGGTTCGAATCCCTCTCTCTCCGCCAAAAAAAATCAAATGCCCCTTTTGTGGGGCATTTTTTATTTAGTTAAAGAAATAATTCTATTTTCGATACTACTTAAATTAGTTTTAGCTCATAAGAGTAATAACTAAAAAGAAAAAACTACCATTTATCTTAATTTTTCATATGAATCTCAATCAAGAAAATTCTTCGAAAAAGAAAAAATCAATTTCTAATTCAGTTCATTCAACCTTAAATAGAAGAAAATTTATCTACTCCATTGCTGCTTCTTCAGCAGCCTTATACATATCAGGTTGTAATTCAAATCAAAAAACATCCTTAGAAGTAAGAAAAATAGTCCCTCCAAAATTAGATTCAGCATATTTAGGACAAGAAATTCTTTGCCACCGACCATTAAGAAAAGGGTCACCAAATATGTCGATTGAAGTAATTGGAGATCAACTTATTGGCCATAACTATGGTCATGGCGGCAGTGGATGGACACTTGGTCCTGGTTCTGCTAAATATGTTGTTGATTTAGTTGAAGCATCACCAACTGGAAAAAATATTTCAAAAGATGCCTCAGTTTCTGTAATTGGAGGTGGTGTTTTGGGCCTCTTTACTGCTTATGAACTCGTTAAAAGGGGTTTTACAAAAGTATCAATTATTGCTGCTTCTTTTGATAATCTTACCTCACATAATGCAGGAGGATTATTAGCGCCCGTTTCTATGAGCAACAAACCTGAACTACAACCTTTGATTGATCAGATTGGTATTGATGCCTACAAGTTCTATGATTTAGTTGCAAAAGAACAACAAGCCGACTTTAAAAAAGGAGCAGCCATTTTACCTGCTTATTTTGAGAATAGAGAAGATTCTGGCTTAGAACATTATGTTGGTAAAGTTATGCAACCAGCCAAAGATGTAATGCTGGATTTTGGAAATGGTACACAACGTAAAATGGTCAGTTACGATGATGGAATCTTTATAGATACAGCAATCTTGATGAAATCACTTACTGATTACCTCCATACGAAAGTCACTTTTGTGACCCAAAAAATAGATAAAATATCCGATGTTACCTCACCGCTAGTCTTTAACTGTACTGGCCTAGGTGCTTATAGTCTAAATAACGACAATGAAGTTGCCCCTGTTCAAGGACATCTTATCATGCTTAAAGATCAGGTGCCAACCAATCTTCAATATATGATTTTGGTTTATTTCGATAAAGCCAAAACTATATCTGGACAAGAAGTTAAACGCTCTCTTTATATGTTCCCTAAAAAATTCCCGAATACACCTGTTAACGATGTTGGAGTTATTGGCGGAACTTTTATTGAAAATGCAACTCCTAATACACCTAATGTAGAGGAGTTCAAAATCATGATTGATAACGCGAAAAAATTCTACGGAATTTAATTTGAATTTTTAAAAATGGATATTTTTTGTGAGTATTCTCACACTTTTTATAAGATTTCGTTACTGTTTTACAAAGATTTTAGTTTAAGTTGAACAGGATCCCATTTCACAATCTTCTTGGTTAAGAAGCTTTCATTACAAGCCAAGGCAGGTGCAGCTGCTCTGAATCCAAATTCTGCATCTTCTACAACTTTCTTACCTGTTCTTACAGCATCAAAGAAATTGGTGAAATGATCTAGATGATCACTATAACCTGAAGGCACTTTGAAAATAATATCTTCCTTTCTTTTTCTCATGCGTTGTTCAGGAGTCCATTTTGCATCATATTCTTTCTGCATTTTATCTTGCATACTCTTAGAGAAAGTAAACAAAGAATCATAACCACCAAAACCTGGTGCTTCTGGCATGATACTGTGTTTGACAGTGATGTTGTTACCATTAACCATTATGGTTCCCTCAGATCCTACAAATTGGATAACTTCTTGTCCGCCTGTTCCACTGATAAAATTAACTTGTAACGACATGAGAAACGCTGGGTGCTCTTTAGATTCGGGATACTGCATAATACCAGACATAACATCCGGTAAGTTTCTGCCATCTTTCCAATAACTAAACTGCCCTGTACTGTATATTGATTCAGGCCCTTTAGAATTGGTAATAAAATGAGTACCACTCAACAAGTGTATGAACAAATCACCTGCTACACCAGTACCCACTTCTTTAAAAGCTCTCCACCAGAAAAACTTCTTTGCATCAAAAGGCATTTTAGCTGTCACTTCGATGAACCTATCCCAATCTGTAGTCAGGGCATCAGCATCACTTGGAATAGTATATTGCCATGCACCAATAGAGCTCTGACGATCATAAACGGCATTTACCATGTTCAAACTGCCAATCTCACCTGCTGCTAAAAGTTCTTTGGCTTTTGCATAGCCAATGCTGCTTACACGCTGGCTACCAACTTGTACCACTTTACCTGATTTTTTTGCAGCCTCAACAATTGGAGCACCCTCACTGATTTTGTAAATCATGGGCTTCTCCAAATAAACATGTTTACCCTTAGCCAATGCATCTAGCGTTATACGTGCATGCCAAACATCTGTAGTACAGATCAATACAGCATCAATATCCGGACGATCTAAAAGTTCTTTATAATTTCTGGTAGTGTATAAATCCTTACCAAATTTTTCTTTTGCATTTTCAATTCGTCCGGTATAGAGATCACAAATGCCAGCAAGTTCAACACCCGGAACTTTCAAAGCAGTATCCAAATCAAAATGTCCTTGAACACCATATCCTATTACACCAATGCGGATTTTGTCGTTAGATGAAATTTTTCTTTCATATTGCAAAATGCGTTCTTCGGCTTTTTCTTGTGCTGCATAAGTAGCAAAAGGAGAAGCTGCTGTAACCAAAGTGGTTGCACCAATTTTTTGTAAAAATTTTCTTCTTGAGTTAAAGCTATCGTTGTTCATCTTCATTTATTTAAGAATGTTAATTTACTGAATAACTGACAAATGCAATCTTCTTACTATCCGGACTCCATGAAGGCACATTGATTGTACCCTGACCACCATAAAATGCAGGTGTCAAATCTCTAATTGCTTTAGTTGTTAGGTCCATCAGCCTCAACTTTACTTGTTTCCCGAAAAGGTGTTGTTGCTTTTCATCAGACAGATAGGCGATATAGACAATCCACTTACCATCTGGCGAAGGGTGGGCAAACCAGTTCGAATTTTCATCAAAAGTTAGTTGCTCTTGATTAGAACCATCGGTATGCATTCTCCATATTTGCATATGTCCAGATTTATAGGAATTATAATAAATGTATTTCCCATCAGGAGAATAATCCGGTCCATCATCCAAACCAGCATCAGTTGTTAACCTGGTTTCTTCCCCCCCCTCCACACCAATGGTATAAACATCATAGTTACCATTGCGTTCTGCACAATACGCCAATCGTTTACCATCAGGAGACCAACCATGCCAAAAGGACATTACTTCAGATGTTACTCTTCTAGGCTCTCCTCCTTTAATGGGCAAAACATAGATCGCAGATTTATATGACTTTGGAGAGGGGTCCTTTGTATCATTGTGACTTATCACCAACCATTTTTTATCAGGAGAAATACCATGATCGTTATTCGATTGATCTGCAAATCCAGTATTCAACAACTGCATTTTTTTATTCGTGAGGTCTAAAGTATAAAGCTTACCCTTACTGTTTAAGATTAGATAATTATCAGGATGCCAATTTGGTGCTTCAAAATGATCTTTGATAACTAGGATTGTATCCATCTTGCCATTTACAATACTAACCGATTGCACATAACTAGTAGTGTCAATCTCATATGAAGCCGCTGCATTTGCTTTTAAAAAAAGAAAAGAACAAACAACAGCTATTAATCTCAATTGTAAAACTCGAGTCAATGTTAACATAATAAGAATTTAGAATTTTTAATACTATAAAGTTGCACCAAGTATCTGTTTAGCTCCATGAGCGATTCCCTTTGCCAATTTAAATGTTGGTAAATCGTTTGGCGAATCACTAAATGGATCCTCAATCTCCTCTGCGATAAGTTCTATACTAGATAGCACATAAAGAATAAAGACTGTTACTGGTATGATATAATAAGACATGTGCATGCCATATATCAATGGGAAAAGCATCACATAAAAAAAGATAAACTTCTTAAGGAAAGCTGCATAAGAAAAAGGTATTGGAGTTGATTTAATACGTTCACAAGCACCACAAACGTCTATAAATTTATTGAGCTCAGGTTTTAATAAATAAAATTGTTCTGGAGTAATTAAGCCTTCACGATTAAGTTGATGAATATGATTGACTAGTGATTTAAAAATTGTAACTGGCTGATTAGTAGCACTGCTAAATAGTTCTCTATAATCCAATAAAAAAGATTCATCAAGCTCATTTTCAATTATCTCCCTATCCATTTTCTCTGATTTCAAATGAAACCTTAAAGCATAGGCGAAACAAGCTATATGAGCAGCAATGATTTTTCTGTTTTGATGATCTGCTGTGCTTAAGATGCCATTGATATGAGCTGAAAAACCACGGCTTGAATTGGTTAAGTCACCCCATAATTTTCTACCCTCCCACCATCGGTCATAGGCTGAATTAGTTCTAAATGCCAACATCAAGGAAAGCGTAAAACCAAGAATAGAGAAGATGGTAGAAATTGATTTTGTTTGCTCTTTTAACTCTGGGCTAATAAATGAATCTATTTCTATGTATGCAATTAGTCCACTGTAAACACCTACCCCAAGCATCAAGGGCAACAATTGCCTGAAGGTTTCATATCTATGAATCTTAAATAAAAATGTAAACCATTCTTTTGGGTCATAAGAAATCATTTTTCAATATACTTAATTCCCATTAACAATTGGTGCGACTTCCTTACCAATTAATTCCATGGTCTCCATTAATTTCTGGTGAGATAATTCTGCTGTATCTAATTGGAAGGTTAATCTAGAAATACCTCCCAAAGCCTTGGAATGTCTTAAGATTTTTTCTGCAACCTCTTCTACACCACCAACAAGTAACGCTCCTGTTGGTCCTACTTGTCCTTCAAAATGTGCTCTGGTAGTCGGTGGCCAACCTCTCTCCTTACCAATTTTAGTCATACTGGCTGCATATCCTGGGAAAAATTCATCATGTGCTTGCTTGGTTGTTTTCGCCACATAGCCCAAAGAATGTAATCCTACTTTCAGCTGATCTAAACTATGCCCGGCTTTTATTCCAGTCTCTCTGTATAAATCAATCAATGGTCGGAACCGATGTGTTTCACCTCCAATGATGGCTACCATTAATGGCAATCCCAATGCACCGGCTCTTGCAAAGGATTTTGGTGTACCGCCTACCCCAACCCAAACAGGTAACTTTTCTTGTAAAGGTCTTGGATAGATGGCTTGATTTTTCAAAGGAGCTCTGAAGCGTCCCGACCATGTAACAAATTCTTGTTCTCTTATCTTGAGCAGCAAATCCAGCTTCTCAACAAATAGTTCATCGTAATCGTCTAGGTTCAACCCAAACAAAGGATAGGCATCAATAAAAGATCCCCTTCCAGCAACCAACTCTGCTCGACCATTTGATATTAAATCTAAAGTGGCGTGATTTTGGAATACCCTGACTGGATCAGCAGCACTAAGAACAGAAACAGCTGTCCCAAGTCTTATTTTCTTTGTCCGGGCTGCAGCAGCGGCAAGTATTAACGTAGGAGCCGAATCTAAAAATCCTTTACGGTGATGTTCCCCAATACCAAAAAAATCTAACCCCACTTCATCTGCAAAGACCATCCGATCTATCAGCTCATTCATGGCCACTGCATCATTTTCCGCATGCTCATTGTTACCACTCATTCTAGCCGCAAAACTATCTATCCCAATTTCCATCTTATTCAATTTGATAACATAAAGATACATTCAAAGCAGGATTTCTTAATTTCATCCTAAATGAATCGGATGAATAGCTTGGTTTGTTTTCAAGAAGGCAGTTTTCTGCCAATTGATGTATCCGGACTGAACCTCAATGATCTTGGTATACAAAGAGGATATGGCATATTTGATTTTTTAAGAACAAAAGGCAATAAAGCATTTTTCATTGACGACCATCTAGATCGATTTTTTTATTCTTCAGAAAAAATGCGCCTTCCCATTGACTATAAAAGAGATGAAATAAAGTCGATAGTTTATGCGTTAATGGACAAAAACCAACTTCCATTTAGTGGAATAAGAATAATATTAACAGGAGGCGCTTCTTCAGATGGATATACCATAACTCTTCCGCGTCTAGCTGTTATTCAGCAAGTAATGGATAAACTACCTGATGAAATATCGAGCAAAGGACTGCACTTAATTACAAGAGCATTCCAAAGACAATTATCAGATGTTAAAACAACTGATTACCTAATGGCCATTTGGCTTCAGCCATGGATGAAAGAACTAAATGGAGACGACTTGCTTTATTATAATGAAAGTAGTGTTACAGAGTGCCCAAGATCTAATATTTTCATGGTTACAAAAGACAATATTTTAGTAACACCAAAAGAAGGCATGCTAAAAGGCATTACCAGAAAAAACATCATCAAGATTGCTGAAACTTTAGGACTATCATCGGAAGAAAGAGATATCTCACTTGAAGAACTACACCAAGCTAAAGAAGTTTTCATCAGCAGCTCCACCAAAAGATTAGTTCCAGTTGCCATGATTGACAACAAATATCAATTTGATGTTTCAACCAACATCATAACAAGAAAGATTTGGGATGCCTTTCTTGCCCTGGAGTACAGTATTTAAGCTCTAGGCGTACCTTCTATCTTAATTGTCCATGCATACTTGCAAGGAAGATTTGTAGGCCAGTCTATGCTTAAATTTCCATTGCTATCTACTTTATAAGTTAGCGGTCGCTTTACACCCAACATATAGATTTTACTTCCCTTACTAACAGATACATTGGTAAGTTGTAATTGACCATTTACTATCTTGGTTGCAATAGCATAAACATATTTATTATCCTTGCTAATGGTATACTTTACATCACCCTCTTTGAATTTTTTCGTGCTTTTGGTTGAATAAATTGCTTCACTGTTCACTTTCATCCAATCACCCATTTCCTTAAGACGATCGACAGAAGCAATGGGAATGACACCCTCTGCTGTTGGTCCAACATTCAATAAATAATTACCGCCTTTAGCAGCAATATCAATCAAGTTGTGAATCAAAGTCTCACTTGATTTCCAATTTTCATCATTCTTTTTAAATCCCCATGAATCATTCATGGTCATACAGCTTTCCCAATCAGTATCACTTGTACCTTCCAAGATTTCTTGTTCGGGAGTTCCAAAGTCACCTGCAGCATTTTTGTACAAATTCATGCCCTGCATACCCGCTCTGCCTTTACCAACCCTGTTGTTAATAATTAAGTTAGGTTTGAAGGTGCGTAGATAAATGTACAAATCTCTTCCCTGCTCTTCAGTCCATTCAGGAATCCATTCACCATCAAACCATAAAACTGCTGGATCATATTTCTCAACCAATTCTTTGAGCTGCGGCTTGAGATAGGTATCTCTATAACGTGTAAAATCAGGTGCAACTGTATTTTGATGTGTATAGTCCTTTTTACTTTCAGCATCAGGTTGGTGCCAATCCATGATAGAATGATAAAAACACATTTGGATTCCAGCTTCTTTGCAAGCATCAGATAGTTCCTTAAGAATATCTCTTTTAAATGGAGCAGCATCCATTACATCGTAATCAGAAACTTTGCTATCCCATAGGCTAAACCCGTCATGGTGCTTTGAAGTAATCACGATATACTTCATACCTGCATTCTTGGCAATAGCCACCCATTCTTTTGCATTGAATTGAGTAGGATTGAATTGCTTTACATAAGTCTCATATTCATTAATGGGAATATTTCCAGTATGCATGATCCACTCAGCAACTCCTTTTACTTCTTTGTCTTTATAAAAACCAGCCGGCACTGCGTAAGGTCCCCAATGAATAAACATACCAAAGGTTGCATCCCTCCACCATTCCATTCTTATATCTTTTTCCTGAACAGACTCATTCAAAAAATCTTTTTGGGCTTGTGCAACATAAAGTGCAATAAGGCATAAACAGGTAAAAAGCAATCGCATAAAATCAAATTAAAAATTATGGTTTATATTTTTTGTAACAACCTAATTCAGCAAGTGTGATAGAAGTTGGTGCCTCAATATTCACCCTTAGCTTTCTTGAATGTACGGTTTTATCGAATGAAATGATTCTAGCAGCACCTATTGAAGTTGCTTCCCCAACTTTAACCCAATTGCCTGATTCAAAACTTTCAACACTAACTTTCTCTATTCTTTGTCCCAGTTGGATGTACTCACGTAATCTTATAAAATCAATTGTTTGATTTTCGTCCCATTCAAGATTGATGGTTGCTTTCTTTATCTCATCATGTGTAGCCCAATAAGTCAGCTTGTTATCATCTGTTAGCTTGTTCAGTTCAAAATCTTTTCCACGTGTATCAGAAGCATTGAATCTGGCATCTTGCGCCAGATTATTAGTAAATGTTTTCTGAACAATCTCCCCAAATCCTTTCAGTGAAGCAATATCCTCATCAGCCAGAAGTCCTTTTGTATTTGGAGCAATACCCAAATCAAGTGCTGCACCTCTTCCTACACTTTTTAAATAAAGATCAAATAATTGATCAGGTGTTTTGACCTGATTTTTTTGTTCCGGATGCCAGAACCATCCTTTGCGCAAGGGCACATCACACTCTGCAGGCACCCAGGAATTTCCGTTTCTTGTGCCGAATGGATTTTGTTCATGATCTAGGTTACCTGGGAAGGCCTTGCTTTCTCCTTTAGCAGGTGCAGGAGTGAAGGTCGACCATGAGGTTTCACCCGCGAACCCATTCTCATTTCCTACCCAACGAACATCCCATCCAATATCACTGAATATATTGGCCATGGGTTGAAGTTTTCTTGTCAGCTGCCATGTAGTATCCCATGCGTAATAAGTATTACGATCTATTTTACGAGTAGTCCTTGCTCCTCCATAATATCCATCACCACCGTTTGCGCCATCGTGCCAAGACATAAACAATTCTCCATAGTTGGTATACAATTCTCTCAATTGTTCACGATATTGTTGCACATATTCATAGGTTCCATAATCAGGATGATTCCTGTCCCAAGGTGAACAATAGACGCCAAATTTTAACCCTGCCTTACGACAAGCTTGCTCAAATTCTTTCACCATATCACCTTTACCATTTCTGAATGGAGAGCGACTAATGTTATAATTCGTTGTCTTTGTAGGCCAAAGCGCAAAACCATCATGGTGTTTAGCAACCAATACCATCCCCTTTAAACCTCCAGCTTTAAAGGCGGCAACTATTTTGTCAGCATCAAAATCTGTCGGATTAAAACTTGCAGGATCTGCATCACCATAACCCCATTCTTTGTTTTCAAAAGTGGTAGGTGTAAAATGAATGAGTCCGTATACTTCTGTTTCATGCCATTTTAGTTGCCTTTCAGAAGGAACAGCTCCGTATGGTTTAGGTGGTGATTGACCAAACGCACCAATCGATAAGATGATAAAAATTGAAAGCAAGGTTAATTTCATATGCAAGAATTGATTAAGATCGCAGCAATTTATGCTACAACGAAAAATGTCTTTTAAAAATACCATTTAATTGAAATAATTAATGCCAATTATCCTAAATTGTCTCAATCAATTTAAAAACAAAACGAATGTCTGCCTCCCCATTTCAATTGGCCAGTCCCTATGTAATCGTAACCGGCGGCTCCAGTGGCATTGGCTTGTCTATAGTTAAGCTGTTTCATGATCAAGGAGCAATTATCGATGTATTGGATATTAATCAACCTGATGATGAAATGAAAAAATCATTGGGAATCAATGACCAAACTGTCGCCTTTCATGAAATTGATATTACCAATCAAGAAAGAGTAAAAGAAATTGTATCCCTGATTGCCATCAAAAGGGGTATTGGTATTCTGATTAACAATGCCGGTATTGCACATATTGGAAATGCTATATCCACTTCACAAGAAGATTTTCAGAAAATATTTGATGTGAATGTAAAAGGAAGCTACAATTGTATGCATGCTGTACTTCCTTTTATGGAGGAACAAGGAAATGGTGTTATTGTAAACATGGCTTCCATAGCAGCTACAATTGGCTTAAGTGATCGTTTTGCCTACAGCATGAGCAAAGGTGCTATTTTAGCCATGACCCTCAGTGTGGCAAAAGACTTTGTGAAGAAGGGAATAAGATGTAATTGTATTTCACCTGCACGTGTTCATACTCCTTTTGTGGATGGTTTTTTAAACAAACATTATCCTGGACAACAACAGGAAATGTTCCATAAACTTTCACAAACGCAACCCATTGGAAGGATGGGTAAGCCAGATGAAATTGCATCATTAGCTTTTTATTTATGTAGTCAGCAAGCATCATTTATCACAGGTTGTGATTATCCAATTGATGGAGGATTTTTAAGATTAAACAGTTAAACCATGAAATTATTCAGATTCAATAAATCGGGAAGTATTGGCTTGGGTATGGTCGACCAAAATGG
>JBEASE010000065.1:0-8471 GCA_041162625.1 Bacteroidota bacterium
GTAACTGCATCAAATGTTTCACCCTCTTTTTCTTTTACCACTGGAAGTGGCTTCAAAGATTTTCCAAGTAGCGTTAATGATTGAACGTGCACTGAAGTTTCTCCAGTCTTGGTAGTAAACACATATCCTTTAACCCCAACAATATCTCCAATATCCAAGATCTTCCAAACTTGGTCATAAAGGCTTTTATCCTCACCCGGACAAATTTCATCACGTTTAACATAAATCTGAATCTTACCAGAATGATCTTGTAAAACAGCAAAACTAGCTTTACCCATGTCGCGAATACCCATCAATCTTCCTGCTAAACATACATCAGCAAAATCAGCTTTGTTCTCTTCACCAAGATATTTCGACTTGATTTCTGTCGCGGTAATATTTACTGGAAAAGCTGGAGCTGGATAGGGATCAATACCCAATGACTGAATAGCTGCTAGCTTCTCTCTTCTAATAATCTCTTGTTCAGATAAATGTTGACTCATAAGGCTGCAAAGTTAAGAAAATAGGGAATAGTCGCCTACTCTCTATTCCCTACTCCCTGTTCGCTAATGCCTATTTCACCACCTTCATCACCCCATTCATTAAACTCCAGTGTCCGGGGAAAGTGCAGACATATGGATAATCACCTACTGCCGATGGAGCTTTGAACCTTAGTTTATAGGATTGACCTGGATTGATTAAAGGTGTTGAAAACATGACCTCAGCAAGTGCAGGCACATAATTTTTTTCTGCTCCTTTTTCATCTTTCATCATGGCATCACCAGCGCGACCAACTTTTTCTAATGATCCTGGTTTTGTAATAACCATGTTGTGCTGCATCGCATCTGGATTCTCTATTACAACTTCAACAGTTTGCCCAGGTTTCACCACAAACTCTCTAACATCATACTTCATTGCCTCTCTTATTGTCTTGATGCGAATTACTTTCACATCAGCAGCAACTTTATCAGCAGGATTTACACCCCATGCTTCCATCAACCTGGTCAATCTTTCACTAGAATTATTTTTTTGATAGTTCTGCAAGAAGGCCAAATCCGATGGCTTTAATTTCACCTGCTTGTTTCTATAATTCCATCCTTCAGATAAAGCTTTGATGACACTCGACTTGGCTTGCAAGTCCATTGTATTTGACTTTTTTATGATGGCTACGAGTGAATCAACTGGCGCAATGGATGCATAACTCCTCAACGCTCTCTCTAATGCAAATGCATTCATGTCTGCTGGTCGAACAAAATTGACTTTCCTAGAAAAGTAATTGTTGTTTTTATTCACCTCAGCTATTTCATTCGATTTATCTAACCTAGCAGATAGATTATATTCCCCAACAATATCAGTACTGAAAGAAATATTACCTACCCATGGACCATTGATGTTTTTGGTGATAGATACTGTTTCACCAGCTTTGATCCCCTCTTTGAAATTGCGACTAAGCTGATCAATCTTAAGTCCTTGTCCCTCAAAACGAAGATCAATAGGAACAAATACCTCATTTTTCAAATCAAATGAACCTTGGTTCTTCACTTCAACAGTAACAGCTATTCTTTCTCTCACCGCTGGTGAAGATGGATCTATCTTGATATCGGTAATTACCAAATCTAACCCCTCTACTTTAGCTGCCTGTGTTTTTGGAGCAGTACCCATCTGATGCTTACTGTGATCCATCGGTACGACAACTGTCTTAGTTGCTGAGCTGGTCTTGATACGGTCAGCTAAATGTTTCTTCATCAACTTACCACCATTGGCGTTCAAGACGACTGCAAATGCATCTGGCATCCAACGATCTTCAACTTCTGTCGATTTATTCATACGATCAAAAAATGCCTGCTCAGCTGCAGCATTCAATGGTGATTTAGAAAAATGCAATAGTGTATTCATCACTACCAATAAATCTTTATCATTCAATAAATCGAACTTTAAAATTTGCACAACACTCTGCTCATTGTACTCCATCACTTGAACACCATTTTTTCTCATGGATGGTGCAGGATGTGTAAGTGCTACTTCTAAAGTCTGTTCATCCAATGCCCCCAAGCCTTTCAGTGTCCATAATGCATGAATACCTGGAGCATTGATACCAATTTCATCTAATGCTGTATTCGCAACCATCGCTTTCAATTGTGGCACAACATCTTTGTTGCCTCTTTCTACAAGCATGCGTTGTGCATGCATGCGCCAAAATTGGTTATCACTATTTAAAGCAGCAAGCAAACCTTGTACATCATCACTGCGCAATTGTTTGGGTTGATAAGCAGCAGCATGGTTATAAGAAACACGGTAAATTCTACCATGTGTGAAATCACGCAAAGGGGTTTCATAGGCATTGCCCTCACCATTGCTTCCACCTTGAGGTGTTGGATTATGCTGAATTATATAGCTGTACCAATCGGCTACCCATACAGCGCCATCAGGACCAACCTCTGCAAATACAGGAGAGAACCACTCATCTGCTCCTGCCATTAAATTGAAGGCTTCTTTATCATTGTAATCAGTCCCTTTTCTAACTAAATTATTTTGATGCAATACGTGCCCTGTTGGTTCTGAAACGAATGCAATGCTGTTCCAATACTTTTTAGGAAAGGCACGGGCAGTATAAAAATTATGTCCCGCTGCAGCTGTAAATCCACCAAAAGCATCTACCTGTCTTACTTTTTCTGTGATTGGCTTGATATCACGATGGGTGTCTGTACTTCTGCTTCCATTGTCAATATTATTTTTTGAACTGAAGTAACGATTAGGAATAGCCATGTACCAACCATGTGAGTTGTTAGCAGTTGAACCAAATACATCGTTGGTCTCGTTGAAACCAAAACCCCATGTGTTGTTGTTGGTTGAAGTCATCCATTCAAGCTCACTTCCATCAGGCTTGAACCTGAAGAATGCTTGTCCAAATGAAATAGTATCTTTTGATGCACCCACCACTCCTTTAAAACCAGAGTAACCAACTGCGCCCCATATCCAGTTATCAAATCCATAATGCAAATTAGAAGGACCCGCATGGGTATCAAATGTTCCAAATCCTGAAAACAAAATCTTCTTCTCATCTGCTACATCGTCACCATTAGTATCTTTCAGAAATAACATGTGCGGTGCTTGTGATACAATCAATCCACCATTTGCAAACACCATCCCTGTAGGAATGCTCAATCCATCTGCAAACTTGGTAAACTTATCTGCTTTGCCATCTTTATCAGTGTCTTCGCAAATAAGTATATAATCTCTTCCGCCTGTCTCCTTTCTTTCATTTGGATAATCTTGTGTAATTAATACAAACATCCTACCCTTTTCGTCCCAACTGATGGCAATCGGGTGCATCACATTGGGTTCTGCTGCAAAAAGCTCAAGTTTAAAATCGACAGGTACTTGAATATGCTTCATTGATTCTTCAGGTGACAAGGGTAATTGCTGATACTGTGTTCCTGGTCTTCTTTCATAATTAGGAAGATCTGCTGGTGTGTATTGAAATGCTTGTGCATTTCTAGCTTTATACGCCGCAATAGCCTCATCATTCACACTCCATAGTATGGCATTATAAATCAATTGCTGAAATCCAGGTTGGTTCCAGGTTCTTTCATCATGACCATAAGCCGTATAAAATACTTTTCCCTTACCATGTGTTCTTGTCCATGTATAAGGCTCTGTAGTTTGTCCAGGTTTGTCTTTATGCTGATCAGCCTTAATTTCTCTCACAGCTAAAACATTATTATCCAGTTGCAACTGACTGTGCAAATAAGTTTCATCATAAGCAGTAAATGGCTGTAGCCCTTGCATGATTGGATGTGCAGCTTGTGTTGTTTGAGTGGTAATAGAGTCCATGGTATGACGCCAAAATTGTCCACCTACCAACTTTACATACTCCTCAGAATTTCTAAAGCAATACGATGCACAATGGATGGGAAGAAATCCTTTACCAGAGGCTACAAAATCCAGTAAAGCTTTTTCAGCATCCGGACTAATCTCATTCCAATTTGCGAATACCATCAACGCATCATACTTAGCTAAAGTTTGTGGATTCAAATCCGACAAATCATCTGTGTAAGTAAAATTGATTCCTTTGGGACCAAGAGCAGCCATTAAAGAAGGAATACGCTCAATTGGTTTGTGGTGACCTTGATCGCCCAGAAACAAGACTTCTAAACGACGACCTTGTTGTGCGAAAACAGAAGTAGATAACAATAAGAGTAGAAATATTCTGAAAAGCTTCATGATTTTGGGTTTACAGTTGACGGTTATAGGTTGACAGTTGGCTGTTAACTGTTATAGGTTGAAATTTGGTAAGTGTTTGATTACACCCCCTTCCATTGCTGATTCATGGGCTAGTATACCAACGGAAGTCCAGTTGGCCGACTGTGCCGCATTTGGAAATGGATCTCTGCCTTCTACCAAAGCCATTAAAAATTCATGCGCCAAGTGTGGATGCGAACCGCCATGTCCAGCACCTTGCGTAAAACTCAAATGGGTATTCTCAGCAATGTCATAAACACCTTTGGTAGTAAAATCTCTGATTCCCTCTGGTAACAAATGCGCGTAATCTGGCACCCTTACTTTTTTAGGAATTTCATGCTCAGGTAATTTTGCAGTATGCAACACATGTTCTTCATCTTCAATCAAACTCCATTCAAATGATTTTTTAGAACCATAAACCTCAAAACTTTCACGGTATTGACGCGCTACATCAAATAATGACCTGTATACATAAGCGCTGAGATCAGAATTTTTAAACTTGATGTGCGCCGACTCTACCGCAAATGGAGAGCTATGGATTTTAGCCAAGTCCTCGCGAATAGTACCTGATCCAAAACAAGAAACATATTCAGCTTCTAATCTTAATAGCCCAGCAACAGGCCCTACGCAATGCGTAGCATAATGCATTGGAGGCAAGCCAGGCCAGTAATCAGGCCAACCATCCATATCTTGTTGATGGGATGCTTTCAAAAACTGTACTTTACCCAATTCACCTTTCTCGTATAATTCTTTTACATAGAGAAACTCACGTGCATAGACAACCGTCTCCATCATCATGTACTTCTTACCGGTCTCTTTACATGCTTGAACAATTTTCATACAATCTTCTACACTTGTTGCCATCGGGACTGTACACGCTACGTGCTTTCCAGCATAAAGGGCTTTTAAAGATTGCTCAGCATGGTTCGGAATAGGTGAGTTGATATGAATCGCTTCAACATTAGGATCTTTGAGTAACTCATCGTAATCAGTATATCTTTTTTCAATGCCAAATGCATCTCCAATTGCATTGAGCTTAGCTTCAGTACGCTGACAAATGGCATACATGTTGGCATGTGGATGACGTTGATAAATAGGAATAAATTCCGCGCCAAATCCAAGTCCCACAATAGCTACATTAATTTTCATGTATTATACTTTTTAAATAGTGATAACTTTCTTGCACCAATTGTAATTCTGAATCAAACATTTTTCTCCAGATATTGGCTGCAGCCAGTTTTGTGCTGAATGCTTCTACACTAACCATTCCGCTATACCCGATTTGATCCAATGCTTTTAAGATAGATTTAAAATCAACATGACCGCGACCAAGAATTCCTCTGTCGTTTTCTGATAGCTGCACATGCACCAAACGATTGCCCATGCGATGAATGGCTGCTGCCATATTTTGTTCTTCAATATTGGCATGAAAACTATCGAACATCAATCTACAATTGGGATGATTGATTTCGTCAACAAATTGAATCAGTTCATCTGTTGTAGTTACCAAATAGCTTTCAAATCGGTTCAAATATTCAAGTCCTAATACAATACCGTGTTGCTTAGCATACTCAGCCAGCTGATACAGATTTTCTTTTGCCCAGTCGCGCTCCTGCTCGGTTGAAGCCTTCCCTGTAAAAACGCCCAATGCAGAGTGAAAAGGTCCAGTTAACAATTTCGAACCAAGAACTGCAGCACAATCCAATGCGCGTTTATTTCTCTCTAAAGTTGATTTGCGCATGGCTGCATCTTGACTAATCTGATTGTGATCGGATCCGTTGATGGTAACAGCAACGCGACTCAACTGAAGCTCATCTATTTTTTTTCTCCAGGATTCCCATGCTGATGGATCAGTATTAAAAATGGGGATTTCAACACCATCATATCCACATGATTTGATTTGCTCCAGAACCGGAAACAATCGATCATCCATCTCTGTCCCCCAGAGCAATAAATTCATTCCTAACGTAATCTGCATGCTTGTTTTTTGGGATTATCAATTTAGTGATATAAATTCAACCAACCAACGAACTGTCATATGTCAACTACCCAAAGATTTACAGCACTTGATGTTTTCAGAGGCATGACACTATGCTTCATGATCATTGTAAACAACCAGTATGGCCCTGTTGCCTTTTCACCACTTGAACATGCTGAATGGGACGGTTTTACACCAACAGATCTTGTGTTCCCTTCTTTTCTTTTTGCTGTAGGTAACGCTATGGCGTTTACTATGCCACGCTTACAAACAATGGGTAACGCAGCCGTTTTGAAAAAAATATTGAAAAGAACTGTTTTGATTTTTTTGATTGGCTATCTGCTTTCCTGGTTTCCCTTCTTTAGCCAAAATGAGGCCGGAGAATGGATTTTAAAACCTATCGAAAACACCAGGATTTTCGGGGTTTTACAAAGAATTGCCTTGTGTTATGGCATGACAGCACTGTTAATTGTTTATTTTTCAAACCGCACTATTTATATCATCAGTGGAGCAATCTTACTCGGTTATTGGTTAGTGCTTTATATGGGTGGAGATTATACCATGTTGGGTAACATCGGAACAAAAATTGATTTGTGGATGCTTGGACCGAATCACTTGTACAAAGGAGAAGGTGTGCCATTTGACCCTGAGGGATTTTTGAGCACCTTCCCATCAATGGTGAATGTAGTCATAGGGTATTATGCTGGTGTGGCTTTACGTGATAAGGGTAAAGAATATGAGACCATTACCAAAATACTGATTGCCGGAGCCGTGATGATTGCCTTGGCTTATTGCTGGAACTATAGTCTGCCTATCAACAAGAAATTATGGACAGGATCATTTGTGTTGTATACCTGTGGATTGGATTTGTTGTTGATTGGGTTTTTGGTGTTTCTGCTGGATAAGACCAATTATAACAAGAGCTGGACTTACTTTTTTGAAGTTTTTGGGAAGAATCCTTTGTTCATCTATATACTATCTGGATTGATTCCAGATATTTTTGGAATGGTTCAGGTTGGTCCTGACCAATCCTTAGGCGACGCATTGGCCATAGGACTGTTCCAAGGGGTCAGTCCGGGCGCCTTTGGCACCTTCCTTTACTCAGCATCCTTCATGCTATTGTGCTGGTTAGTGGGGTATATCATGGATAAAAACAAATGGTATGTGAGGGTATAGCAGAATAGTGCTGCTATTTACCGGGTTTTTGGGCTTTTTCGCCCTTAAATCACTAATTTTGAACTTCGCAAGAAATTATAATGGAATACAATACAACAAGAAGCCACCTGGTTATGAGGGAGTATGGTAGGCATGTGCAAGGTATGGTTGGCCACCTACTCACTATCGAGGATAAAGAAAGAAGGCAAAAAAATGCTCAAGCTGTCATTGAGTTGATGGGCTTTTTAAATCCACACCTTAAAAATGTGGAAGATTACCGTCACAAATTATGGGATCATCTTTTTCTCATATCTGACTTCAATTTGGAAGTAGATAGTCCCTATCCGATTCCAACCAGAGAATCATTAAAAGCTAGGCCAGCAGCACTTCCCTATCCAAAAAGATACCCTAGGTACTCACATTTGGGCAAACATTTGGAATTGATTATTGCCAAAGCAATGGCAGAGGAAAATGAAGAAAAGCGATCTGGTTTTGCACACATTATTGCTTATTATATGAAGCTGGCCTACAATACATGGCACAAGGAATTGATTCCTGACGAAAGTATTAGAAGCGAATTAAACACCATCACAAAAGGACAATTAGAGTTTACCAGTACCCCTTTTGTTAGAGCATACAGAGAACAAGACGACCGCTTCCAGAAACGCGGAAAAGGTGGATTCCAGCAGCGCAACAACCGAAACGGCGGAGGTAAGAACAGACCACAGCAAAAATTCGGTAAAAAGCGTTTTAAATAAGCACCCTTTTCAACTCATTTTAGATGAAAGCTTTCGAAGTAATAGGTGGTAAAAGGCTACAGGGAGAAATTGTACCTCAAGGTGCAAAAAACGAAGCACTCCAAATTTTGAGTGCTGTGTTGCTTTTGAGTGCTGTGTTGCTTACTCCTGAACCTATAACAATCAGCAATATACCTGATATCCTAGATGTAAATCTTTTAATTGATTTATTGGCTGACCTTGGCGTTAAAGTCAATAGAATCGATAGACATACATGTGTGTTTGAGGCAAGAGATGTACAGTTGGAAAAACTAGAAGATCCAGCTTTTCAAAAAAACAGTTCTCGCTTAAGAGGTTCAGTCATGATAGCAGGACCATTG
>JBEASE010000066.1:0-8456 GCA_041162625.1 Bacteroidota bacterium
GATCACATCGTATTTGCTTTTCAAATTTCCTTTGTCAATGTCTTGGGCATAAATCACCTCTGCATCAAAATGATATTGTTCCATGATCCAACGCATCCATCCTGAAGGCATTGATCCACCATAGGTGTCCCAGAGTGCGATTCTTGCTTTTGATATTTGTTGTAGACCTGTTGGTTTACTATCTACACCTGTTGCATCAGCACCAAGTTGTGCTGTATTTTTTGTAATCCACTCTTTCGACTTAGCAGTCATCGGTACAAAAAACGAGCCTTTGCTGTTGCCGTTGATTTCACTTGTTGTTCTATAGACGGCTACATTATTTTTAAGTAATTCATTCACTACAGTGAAGCTATGGTTATTAGCTGCACTGCATTTAAGAGGTATCCTGCTTTTGCAGCATCCGCTTTTATATTTCCTTTTAGTGGAAGAACTTCACCAATGTTCAATCTTTCAAATGATCCTGTTACATCATTAAGTGTTCTGTCAAAATCAACTCCCATCTGATACGCGAGTGTCCAACCTGCTGCATCATACGGCGGCACTGGTGGTCCTCCAGGGTATTGAAAATCATTGGGGTGATCTTGTGGTTCAAACATATCGAGAATATGCGGACGGAAAGATTGATCTGTCTTTACGATATAAGAACCTTTAGGATAAATTTTTCCTTCATGAGAAAATTCAGCATTCGCTTGATGAACAATAATACCTGTTCTGATTAACGCGTTGATAAAGCGGGTAGCAGTCGCAAAATCAGCTTGATTAGCAGGAAGGATATACGCTCTTGCATCTCTTAATGCTGGGTTTTTAAAAATACTGTCGTAGTATTTTAAAGGAATCATTGTTGTATTTCTTCCCCAGCTTTCTGGTGTGCTTCCTTCTGCTGCAGGTTTTGCAGGTGAATCCTTTTTGAACAACTCAGTAATGGCATCACTGCGTTTTGGATATTGCGTCCAGGTGTCCGTTCTTCCTTTTTCAATTGAATTTCTTCCCATTTTGTAAATGTTGTAGAGCAACTCATCTCGGTGTCTGGTTGCGTACATTAATACAGCGTAGTTGATGGAAATAGAGTAATCAATAGAGTTTCTAAAATACCATCTTCTTGGGGTGATGGGATAAGGGTTAGCACTGCTTGGTATGAGACGAGAAGGGACCAAAGGAATATTAGAAGGAGTGGGGCTACCTATGATTTCAGTAAGTAAGCCCACCATATTATGGAAGTAGGTAGTTGTTCTCAATCCTCCATTGTACCAAGTTGAGTAAGGCGATCCGGCTCTTTGTGTGAAACCAGGTTTACCTTCTGCATTTAATCTATTGATCATGGCTGCACCAACAGCATCAAGACTAGTCATTACTAAGGGGTCGTATACATAGTTAAATGGATCACGAAAGGGAGGTCCTGCTACCACTGCACCGGGAGGTCCTGTTTGGTGGTGGTTGTACATGATTTGAGGAATCCATTCTACAAAAAGTTGGCGGCCCATGTTCTGCGTTTCCTTTAGGTTGAGCATGTAGAAGTCGCGGTTGTTATCATGTCCAGCATACTTTTCATACATCCTTGGCAAGTAAGAAGTAGATCTTTTAGCAGTATCTACATTTCTCATGTACCAATCAGATACCAATTCTTGTCCATCTGGGTTAGCATGTACCATCAAGATGATTACATTATCCAAAATCATTTTTGTCTCATCATCATTTCTGCTGTTCAATTGATACGCCAGTTCAATCAGCTGGTGTGCGCCTACAACTTCTGTCGCGTGTAACCCACCGTCGATCCAAACCACTGCTTTCCCTTGTGCTGCAAGTGCTTTGGCCTCAGCCTCGTCCATTTCTGCTCTGGCCATTTTTTGAGCGATAGATTTATATTTTTCAATGTTTTTATGATTCTCTGGAGAGGTTACAATCATCATGAATTGGTCACGTCCTTCTTCGGTTTTTCCAATACTCACCAGTTTGGCACGATCAGATGCCTGATCCACCTTTTTAAAGTAGGCTTCAGTCGCGGTATAATTAGCCAACATGTAGTTGTCGCCAATGTTAAAACCAAAATGTTCTTTTGGAGTTGGAATGTTTTGTGCAATGGCTTCAATTGAGGTAAATGAAAGAATAACAAGGATGAATAAAACGACTTTTCTCATAACGCAGATTTGTAAGACTAAATATATCATTTAATCTTCATCGTTTATCTGAGATACTCTTCAATTTTTTGTAAATTGCTGCTCACAAAATTCAGTTATGAAAATCTTACAAAAACTGCCTCTAATTTTATTGGTTGCAACAGTTATCTTGGCATTTACACAAGTAGAAGAAGTTGAGTTTACTTCATCCAATTTCGATGATCCTCGTAAAATATATACAGAAAAATGTGCTTCTTGTCATGGTGAAAAAGTTGAAGCTTTTGTCGACCGCAGGTGGAAGCATGGTAATTCTAAATCAGAAATTGTTGCAAGCATTACCAATGGTTATGCTGACTTTGGTATGCCATCGTGGGGAGATATCATTTCTCAAAAGGATGTTAACGACTTAGCAGATTTGATAGTTTCCAGCTTGAAGCATGTGCAGCAATATGATTTTGCAAAAGAGAAAAAGAATACCAGTGGACCAGCAATTTTCAAAACTGCTGCAATGACTGTTACGCTAGATACAATTGCTACGGAATTGAGCAGTCCCTGGGGTTTTGAGCAAATGCCTGATGGAAGTTATTTGATTGCTGACAGAAGTGGTGTATTGTATCATGTTGATGATAAGCGAAATAAGAAAGTAATTACAGGCACACCAGAAGTAGTGGCAGAGGGGCAAGGAGGATTGTTGGATGTTACTTTGCATCCAAAATTTGCAGAGAATGGCTGGATCTATTTATCTTATTCTAAGGGCAAGACCATTGATGGTAAAAAATTAGCTACAACTGCTGTAGTAAGAGGTAAGATTCAAGGAGATGCATTTGTTGAGCAGCAAGAAGTATTTGAAGGATTGCCATACGGTCCGGCTCGGCACCATTATGGTTCAAGATTGGTTTTTGGCAAGACAGGCCATCTTTATATTTCTATGGGTGATAGGGGTCAAGAAAAAGTATTTCCTCAAAACCTAGAAACCGCGCCAGGTAAGATTCACAGGGTAAATGACGATGGTAGTGTTCCAAAAGACAATCCATTTGTAGGAAAGGGTAAAGCTATTGAAACCATTTATGCCTATGGTATCAGAAATCCTCAAGGTATGTTTATGGACCAAGCGGGAAATCTTTGGGAACATGAACATGGTCCGCGTGGAGGTGATGAACTTAACATCATTAAAGCTGGCGCCAACTATGGATGGCCAGTCATTACTTATGGTATTAATTATGATGGTAAGCCCATTTCACAAATCAGTAAGAAAGAAGGAATGGAGCAGCCCATTACTTATTGGTTGCCATCTATTGCACCAAGTGGTTTGACCATGGTAACTGGTAGTAAATATCCTGCTTGGAAGGGAAACATCATGGTGGGTTCATTGAGGTTTAATTATGTTGATCGTGTAGTGATCAAAGACAACAAGTTTGTAAGTCAGGAGAAAATCATGTTGAACATCGGCAGAACGAGAAACGTAGAGATGGGAAGAGATGGATATCTATATGTGGGTATTGAAAATCCTGGAACTGTATTCAGAGTAAGACCAATGTAATTGTGCCTATATGAAAAAATTAAAGCCCCCCGAAACTTCGGGGGGCTTTTTTGTTGGTTGCTGTTTTTTAGTAATCAAGAAAGCATATTTTTTGCATATGCCAGGCATTTACCAACTTCTTTAACTGCATCAGAACCTGCTGGAACATTGTATTCAAGTTCTATTGATACAGGGATTTTATATTTTTTAGTTTTTAGCAATGTGAGTATTTCTTTAATTGGAGTATCACCTTCACCCCATGGCATATTAGCGCCACCATTGGTTTTATTTTTTCTGTCTTTCAGGTGCATGGATGTGATTCTGTCGTGTTTCGATTCAATCAATGCTAATAGCGTTTCTTTGGTATTATTTCCTCCTGCGGCAATATAGTGACCGCAATCAAGATTCAATGAATTGTATGGTGATTGCGCTAAAGCCTCATCCCATGCAGTGTCTGTGGCTTGTGTATGCGCATGATAACCAACATAGACTTTGTGTTTCGCTGCAATATCTCCCAGCCTTTTTGAATGTGCTGCTTTACCTGGAAGCTCTACAGTTACTGAAGTAGCACCCAAAGCTTTTGCAGCCTTCATTGCAAATTCAATTTCACCATCTGAATTGTTTTCATTTAATGCATTTGGTTTAAAGGCATAAACACTAATACCTTCTTTATTTAGTTTTTTTCTAAGTTCAACAAATTTATCCATGCTTACAGATTCCCTCCACTCTCTGGCCATTTTCATTCTTTCTTGCTGGGAAAGTTTTGGTCCATTGTTGTCTCTACCCGGACCGCCAAATGGAACTGGACTACCAGCGTAAGCTTCAGCAGGTTCACCCATCAATTCAATTGCATTTATACCACAGGTTTTACAATAGTCGATTAGTTGATCCATGTTGCCAGGCATAGAGCGAAAGGAATAGGTTATTACACCCATTTGAACTCCACCAATTTTCGAATTTGGTTTTGGTCCGAATGCCAGCATGTCTTTGGGCAGTAGGATTCCCAATCCCAATATCGCAGAGTGAGTGAGAAAGTCTCTTCTTGAGTTGTTTTGTTGGTAGCTCATGGAATCATTTTTTAATTTGATGATAATTGGGGCAAGAGTTTGCGGTAGGGCAGGAAGTTTTTTTCTAGAAACTTGCTTAGTACAATATACCAAATTTCCAATTCTGCTAAGTAGATTCGCAACACCAAATAAATAGGAACAAATGGATATTTCTTGGTTGTCGAGGACCAGTCTATTGATTGGCGAGGAAAGACTTAGGATGCTTACCCAAAAACATGTGATGGTAGTAGGTTTAGGTGGGGTAGGCTCTTTTGCTGCAGAATTCATTGCCAGAAGTGGGGTGGGGAAGATGACCATTATTGATGGGGATGTGGTTGATCCAACCAATAGAAACAGGCAATTACCTGCATTGGCTACTAATCATGGTGTTTCCAAGGCATTAATCATGGAAGAGCGACTAAAGGCGATTAATCCTGAGTTAGAACTTAATGTTGTTAAAGAGTTTGTCAATCCTGAAATGGTGATTCAGCAATTGTCGTATGAGCCTGATTATGTAATTGATGCTATAGATAGTTTAACACCCAAGATTACTTTTTTAAAACTGGCTTACGAAAAGAAAGTGAAGGTGGTGAGTAGTATGGGTGCTGGTGCAAAGCTTGATCCAACCAAGTTGCAAGTAGTCGATATATCTAAGACCTATAATTGTCCCTTTGCTCAGCAAGTAAGAAAGATGCTTAAGCAACATCAAATCAGGAAGGGGATTAAAGTGGTCTTTTCGCCCGAAAATCCAATCAAGGAAAGCCTTATGCTAACCGATGGAAAAAATTTTAAGAAATCGGCTTATGGAACAATATCCTACTTGCCAGCAGTCTTTGGAGCAGTAACTGCTTCAGTTGTAATCAGAGATTTGATTGGAGAGAAAATTTAATCAAGTATCAATTCCTGAAAATCTTCTTCAATCATCATTTGTCCATTTCTCATGAGTAGCAAATTGGTTTCCATTAATAACTGCATCTTTGAAAAATCAGAAGTGTAATCGCCTTTCCTCCAAAGTGTAAAAAATAATTGTTTAGATGTAGTGTCCAATTGATTTTGCATCACTTTATAGTGAAGCACTGATATGTCTTGATCCGCCAAATGGTCAAATACACCAAACTGTAAAAGCTTTCGTGTGTGGCTTACGATGTCAAATGTAATTCCCATAAGAATAATTTTATACAAGGTCTGCCAGTCATGTAAAGAAATTGTAAAACAAATATCAATTAAATATGACCTACGAATGAGTGGGGATAAGTTGTGAGTCATGCTCTTGTTAAACATAAGTAATTTAATATGTCGTTTTGGGCAACCTTTTTTTAAAGAAACTCTATATGCAGGAACAAATGTTGTTTTCTAAATTGAGTTCAAATGTGAAAGTGGATTTGTGTACTTACATCAATGAATACATTGAACTCCATCCAGATACTGAGATAATGATAGGATGTGATTCTCAGAATTATGCCGATAATACCATATATGCCATAGTTGTTGCTTTATACAAAAAAGGTAAAGGTGCTCATTTGTTATATCGGAGGTGGAAAACGAATAAAGAATATACACGTTCTACCAGATTACTTACTGAAGTTTGGAATGCAATCGAAACAGCAGAGTTGATGAGAGGCTCAGGATTGCCAAAGCCTATATGGATTGACATTGATCTAAATCCTGATCAGCGCTATAAGTCGAACGAAGTATTTAGACAAGCAGTCGGTATGGTAGAAGGTATGGGCTATAAGGTCAGGTACAAGTCTATGGATCCCATGATTACTTATGCTGCCGATCATTTAATCAAGACCTGATTAAATTTCATGTTCAATATCGTACTCGTAAACTTCTCTAGAAAAGGCAATTTCCATTTTTGATCTGTCGAATGCCTTTTCTTGGTTAGCCAGAAATACTGTTGCTACGCCATTCCCAATAAAATTAGTTATCGCTCTTGCTTCAGACATGAAACGGTCTACCCCGAGCAGTAAAGCTAGCCCTTCAATAGGGATTACTTGTACAGCACTCAAAGTGGAAGCTAGTACAATGAAGCCGCTTCCTGTAACGCCAGCTGCACCTTTTGAAGTAACCATTAAGATACCGATGATGGTCAGCATTTGCGAAAGTGTTAGCTCAATATTGAAAACCTGTGCAAGAAAGATAACCGCCATTGAAAGATAAATGGTGGTACCATCTAAATTGAAGGAATAGCCTGCAGGCACAACCAATCCAACAACTGGTTTTGCACATCCCATTTTTTCAAGTTTTTCCATTAGTGTAGGTAATGCTGCTTCTGAGGAGGATGTTCCCAACACAATCAGTAATTCTTCTTTGATATAGTTTAGAAATTTTAGAATACTGATGTTATAATATCTTAGAATTAACCCGAGGCAAACAAAAACAAACAATCCCATTGTGATGTAAACAGTCAGCATTAATTTACCCAAAGGCAAAAGTGTTGCAATACCATATTTACCAATGGTATAGGCCATTCCTCCGAATGCTCCTATTGGCGCAAACAGCATCACAATGTGCAATCCCTTAAAAATATATTTTGAAGCAAACTGAAGTGGCTTTATGATTTGCTCTCTGTTTGTTAGTTTACTGAGTAAGATGCCAAATGCAATGGAGAAGAGTAAGACTTGAATAGTGAGGTTATCTTTTAGGAATTGTAACCATGAAAAAGCTTTTGCACCTGCGGTGAACTTACTGATGTCACCACCTTGGATAGCGCTTGTATTGACTCCAGCACCAGGTTGAATAAAATGAGCAACAACAATGCCAATGAGCAATGCAATAGTTGTTACGATTTCAAAGTAAAGAATTGCTTTTCCACCTACTCTTCCTACTTTTTTTAAATCATTCATTCCGCTAATGCCCAAAGAAATAGTAAGAAAGATGATAGGATTGATGAATACTTTTACAACTTCAATAAAGTATTTTCCAAGCGGTTGCATTTTCACTCCAAGGTCTGGTGCAAAATGTCCCAATAGCGCACCAGAGGTGATGGCCAGTAATACCCAGAAGGTAAGGTTGGTTATCAGCTTTTTCAAAAGGGTTAGTTTTGGTTATGGGGTTAAAGTTAATACATGGGACTGATGTTTTTGTTTGATCTTATAATACTTTTGGGAAATGAAGATCTCGGGGTTTACGATTATTCGAAATGCGGTTATCAATGACTATCCGGCTGTTGAAGCAATTACTTCCATTTTACCTGTTGTGGATGAAATGGTAGTCGCGGTAGGCAAAAGCGATGATGATACAGAAGGATTAATTAGAAGTATTGGCTCTGATAAGATTAGAATTGTTCATACAGAATGGGATTTGCGTCAGCTACCTGGTGGAAGGGTTATGGCTTTAGAAACGGATAAGGCGTTTGCTGAAATTGCCTCGGACAGTGATTGGGCTTTTTATATTCAATGTGATGAAGTAGTGCATGAAAAGTACCATACTGCTATCCGAAAAGCATGTGAGCAGCATTTGGATGATAAACAGGTATTGGGATTGGTATTTGGTTATGTGCATTTTTATGGGACCTATGATTATTATGGAGATAGTAGAAGGTGGTATAATAGAGAAATAAGAATTATTCGTAATGATAAGCGCATACAATCATTCAGGGATGCACAAGGGTTTAGAATAGATGGTAAGCGATTACCATCGAAATTAATTGATGCTGAAGTTTATCATTATGGATGGGTGAAAAATCCAGTATTGATGGATAAAAAATTACGGAACTTGAGTACCAATTGGATGGGGAAGGCCATGAAAGAGAGATTAGATAATATGGAAGGT
>JBEASE010000020.1:0-27557 GCA_041162625.1 Bacteroidota bacterium
TCGTCGTATGTAATCTTAACAAAAGTATTTCGTGTTGGGCGGCCAATATCATTTGGCCATTTCATGTGAAAATCTTTTGCTTCATCTGCCTTTAACCAACCTTCTTCATCTAAAATACCATCTATCTTGATATGTGAAGTTGATTTGACTATTTTGACCTGGTATTGATCCTGGAATTTCATCCCATCTTGCGATATTCCTTCAAACGAAGTAATCAGAAAGACAAAAAAAATAGCAAATCTGGATATTGAAAGCTGCATATCGCTCATGTTGGGTTAACATACAAAGATAGGAACTTATTGGGATTTAATTTTTATTATCTTGTATTATGTTGTATCGCTTTGCATGGGTCTTGATGTGGATCACCTTCAAAATCTTTTTTCGAAGGATTGATGTAGTTGGATTAGAAAAACTGAAAACTGGAAAGCCTGCCATCATTATAGCCAACCATCCCGCATCATTTCTAGATGCAATGGTACTTGCTGTATTTCTAAAGCGATCAATTCATTTTTATGTACGGGGTGATATTTTCTCCCATCCACTTGCTTATTGGATACTGACCATGTTACACATGATACCTATTTTCAGCAGGGAACATGGTGTACGAAATTTGGAAAAGAACAAGCGGACTTTCGATAGAGGAAGAAAACTATTAGAGGAGGGAAAACTATTGTTGATTTTCCCAGAAGGGTTTAGCCGCCAATCCAAGCAGTTAGAACCATTCAAAAAAGGTGCTGCCCGTGTTGCATTACAAACTGCATTTGAAGGAGGTAAGGTAAATGAATTACAAATTCAAACAGTAGCTATCAACTATACTGAGCATCACCTTGGTGCTAAACTGCTTATTCGTTTGGGAGATGCAATAACACTTGAAAGTTTTGAGCAGCAATACAAAGAATTTCCTGCTATGGCCATTGGTAATCTGAATAAAGCCATGAGTAGTGTTTTTCAGCTGAATGTAATTCACGTTCAAAATGGTGAACGGACAAACTTTGCAGAGTCGTTAATTAAAATGCATTATCATGATGATGTGATACAAGCCAATCAATTGTTTGACGACTTGACTGCTATATGTAAAAGAGTTGATTATTTGTCGCAAGAAGATTTTATGGCACTCGAAAAAGACCTTACAAGTTATCAAAAGCAATTAGCTCATTATCGACTCACTGATAAAAGTGTTATCATGTCAAATGATCAACATGCTTTGAAACAATTTTGGCTTGTGTGTATTTTCGCCCCATTTGCTTTACTTGGTAAACTCATTTGGTGGATACCTGGCAGACTGTCAATTTGGATTGCAGACAAGACAGTCACCCGTATTGATTTTTATACCAGTGTTTTATCAGGTATATTGGGCGTATTAGGATTAATTTGGTGGGTAGTAATTCTATTTATCTCTTATAGTTATATAGGTAGTCTAGCATTTCCTTTGGCTTTTGTTTGGCCTCTCTTGTGCTATGTTTATTTGCAATGGAAAGAGAGAAAAACAGATTTTTTTGCATTGTTGCGCATACAACAAATGAATAAAAATCATTCAAACAAATTGACAGAATTAACAGAGCATCGGAGCAGATTACTGTGTTAGTGTTTTTTTAAAAGATCAGGTCTTTTTTCTTCTGTCCTTTTTAATGCTTCATCGTAACGCCATTCTTCTATTTTTTTGTGGTCTCCACTCATAAGAACAGCAGGTACTTTCCATCCTCTGTATTCTTCAGGTCTTGTATAAACGGGTGGTGCGAGTAAATTATCTTGAAAGGAGTCAAACAATGCAGATGTTTCATCATTGAGCACACCGGGAATAATTCTTCCAATAGCATCAACCACTATCGCTGCCGCCAATTCTCCTCCACTCAACACAAAGTCTCCAATTGAAATTTCTTTGGTTATAAAATGATCTCTTACCCTTTGGTCAATTCCTTTGTAATGACCACAAATAAACAATAGGGATTTTTTTAGTGAAAGTGAATTAGCCATTCCCTGGTTAAAAGTTTCTCCATCTGGTGTCATGTAGATGATTTCATCAAAATGGTGGACTGCATTCAGTTCCTCAATAGCATTGACCAAAGGCTCGCACATCATCACCATACCTGCTCCACCACCAAATTGATAGTCATCCACCATACCATGTTCATTGACAGCCCATTTTCTAAGATGGTGAACAGTTACTTGTAGCAGACCTTTGCTGGCAGCTCTTTTCATGATAGAGTGTCCAAAGGGACTTTCCAATAATTCCGGTACGATACTTAAGATGTGTATATTCATGCTTAATCGGTTCCTTCCATAAAATCATCAATATCTCTTCTTTCCTTTTTAGTGGGCCTTCCAATTTTTGAAAGTCTTTTACCTGAATAGAAGCTGGCCGACTGAAAAGCTATTCTCTCTTTCTCTTCTATAGGAGTTTGGTCTTCATAAAATTTGATAGCCTCGCTATATTGAACTCTTTTAGGCAACAAGCCAGTTACCTTGATTACCCACCTTTTTTCATCAGTCTTTACCTCGTAGCAGTCATCTATTTTTACAACACGAGAGGCTTTTACCGCTTCTCCATTTATTTTTACCCTTCCTTTCTCACAGGCAGTTGAAGCCGCAGTCCGGGTTTTGAATAACCTGATGGCCCACAAATATTTATCCAGCCTAAGTTTTTCTTTTTCCATTTATCAATTTATATGCTGCTGTTACAAAATTAGCCAATTGACTATAAACGAAGTTTCTTAATTTGAAGTTTCAAGTGAATCATATGAAAAAGAACATCATAAGGGTATTTATCTTCTGTTTTTTTGCTTCTTTCAGCTCAGTTGTATTTGGGCAATCAAAATTACAGTGGACGGAAGATGGACTAGCACTCATCAAGTTAAAGAAAAACCAACTTGTTGAAGAATCTGTAGAAACAGGAAATGACAGAAAAGTGCTCATAAGTGAGCAGGATTTTGGCAATGTTGAACCCTTTAAATCGATGGATGATTTTAGCTGGCATGCATTATCAGCTCAGTTATTGGTTTTTAACAATACAGCGCGGGTTTGGCGTTACAATACCAAGGGAGATTACTGGGTTTATCACATGAAGAGTAAAAAGTGGTTTCAATTAGGAAAGGGACTGCCTTCGCAGTCGCTGATGTTTGCTAAACTTTCTCCAAATGGGAAGCAAGTTGCCTATGTGTCACAGTACAATATATATGTTGAAGATATACTTACAGGCAAACGTAAAGCGCTTACGCAAAACGGCAATCGTAGATTGATCAATGGTACATTTGATTGGGTCTATGAAGAAGAATTTGCTTGTCGCGATGGTTTCAGATGGAGTCCCGATGGCAAAAAAATTGCCTTCTGGCAAGTAGATGCTGATGGCACCAAAGATTTCATGATGATGGACAATCTGGCTGGAATTTATTCCAAACCAATTCCTGTTGAATATCCTAAAGTAGGAGAGTCGCCTTCTGCAGTAAAAATTGGAGTGATAGATGTTGCAACTAATCAATTAAAATGGATGAATATTCCAGGTGATACCAGACAACATTATCTGCCTCGCATGGAATGGGCAGGAAACCAGGAATTGATAGTTCAACAACTCAATAGAAAACAAAATCAAAGCATACTCTATTTAGCAAATGCAATAACAGGGGTTAGTCAGTCTGTTTACAAAGAAACTGATGAAGCATGGATTGATATCTTGCCTTCAGTGGACGATGATTACAGTTATGGCGGATGGGATTGGTTGAACAATGGACAATCATTTCTATGGATGTCTGAGAAAGATGGTTGGCGTCATTTGTATAAGGTGAGCAAAAATGGAAAAGAGGAAAAATTGTTGACCAAAGGCAACTTCGATGTGATTGAAATTGCTGTAGTTCGTGAGAATGAAGAATACGTATATTATTTTGCATCTCCAGATAATGCAACGCAGAAATACTTGTATCGCTCAAAGTTAAATGGAGAAGGAGAGGCAGAACGTTTAACTCCAAATGATCAGCCTGGAACGCATCAGTATACTATTTCACCAACGGCTGATTTTGCTTACCACAGCTTTTCTAATCACAATGTGCCATTTGTGACTGAATCTATTCAGTTGAGTACACATAAAGATGCAACAGGAAAAAGTAAAGTTGCAGATGCTATTGCTCAATCAAAGTCGAGAAAATCTCCTATTGATTTTTTTAAAGTAAAAACAAAAGAAGGTGTTGAAATGGATGGCTGGATGGTTAAGCCAGATAATTTTGATCCTTCAAAAAAATATCCAGTTGTGTTTTTTGTTTATTCAGAACCAGCAGGTGCAAATGTAGTAGATCGTTTTGGTGTAGGTAACAACCGACTTTATGCTGGAGATATGAAGCGCGATGGCTATGTGTATGTATCAATAGACAACAGAGGAACACCTGCTCCTAAGGGAAGAGCATGGAGAAAATCCATCTATAGAAAAATTGGTATTGTAAATATTGATGATCAGGCAAGTGCAGCACGTGAAGTATTTAAAATGGGCTTCATAGATACATCGCGTGTAGCAGTATGGGGATGGAGTGGAGGAGGTTCTGCTACTTTGAATTTGTTATTCAGGTATCCTGAAATTTACAAGACAGGCATCTCAATTGCAGCAGTGGCTTATCAGCTTACTTATGATAATATTTATCAAGAGCGTTATATGGGTTTGCCACAAGAAAACAAAGATGACTTTATAAAGGGTTCTCCCATCACACATGCAAAAAACCTTCGTGGTAATCTTTTATATATACATGGGACAGGCGATGACAATGTACATTATCAAAATGCGGAAATGTTACAAAATGAATTGATAAAATACAACAAGCAATTCCAGTTCATGTCTTATCCCAACAGGAGTCATGGTATATATGAAGGGGAGGGTACAACCAAACATTTATCAACCCTTTATACCAACTATCTTAAACAGTATTGTCCGCCCGGCGCTAAATAAAAAAAGGGAGAAGTAATTCTCCCTTTTTTCTAATCCCTTTTCCCTAATCCCTATATTCTATTCTGCAAAGAACTGATGAAAGTAAGGTATAGTTTCTATCCCTTTGTAGTAATTAAAGATGTCATATTTCTCATTTGGAGAATGCAGGTTATCACTGTCCAACCCAAATCCCATAAATACAATCTTTACACCAAGTTCTTTTTCAAATAGAGAGCAAATGGGAATGCTTCCGCCACCTCTAACAGGCACAGGCAGTTTCCCAAATGATTTTTCAATTGCTTTGGCTGCTGCTTGATAGGCTTTGGAATCAATCGGCGTTAAATAAGGCTCACCACCATGGTGTTCAGTTGCTTTTACTGAAACTCCAGCTGGAGCAATTTTTTTGAAGTAGTCGAGTAACATCGCAGTAATTTTTTCAGATGATTGGTTAGGAACCAATCGAGCTGAAATTTTTGCAGTTGCTTTAGAAGGCAAGACTGTTTTTGATCCTTCACCAGTATATCCACCCCAAATACCATTCACTTCTAAAGTTGGTCGGATACCAGTTCTTTCATTGGTTGTAAATCCTTTTTCCCCATAAACCGAATCAATGCCTAAATCGGTGATGTATGATTTTTCATCAAAGGGAGCTTTTCCCAATAAGGTTCTTTCCGCTGTACTAGCTTCTAATACATCATCATAAAAACCAGGAATGGTGATGTGGTTGTTTTCATCATGACAAGAAGCAATCATTTTTGCAAGGACAGTCGCAGGATTTGCTACTGCACCACCATAAACTCCACTGTGTAAATCTCGATTTGGACCAGTAACCTCTACTTCAATGTAGCTTAAACCTCTAACACCAGTATCAATAGATGGTGTATCCATACTGATCATTGCTGTATCACTAATCAGTATCACATCACATCTGAGAAGTTCTTTATTGGCTTCTACAAATTTTGCAAGGTTAGGTGAACCAATTTCTTCTTCTCCTTCAATGCAGAATTTGATGTTTGTTTTAAGCATATCATGCTTTACCATCACTTCTAATGCTTTCACATGCATGTAAAATTGGCCCTTATCATCACATGCACCTCTAGCATAAATTTTGCCATCTTTGATGGTTGGTTCAAAGGGACCACTATGCCATAGTTCCAATGGATCAGCAGGTTGTACATCATAGTGCCCGTATACCAAAACAGTCGGTAACTTGGGATCTACAATTTTCTCTCCGTAAACTATAGGATGACCATCTGTCTCAATGATCATGGCTTTATCAGCGCCTGCAGCCAAAAGAGATTGCTTAACTGCTTCTGCACAGGTTATCATATCTTGTTTGTGTTCCGACTTCGCACTTATCGAAGGAATTCTCAATAAATCGAGTAACTCATCTAAAAAACGCTGTTTATTGGTTTCAATGTAGGCTTTCATACGCTCTATTTAATGTGTGTATTTTACACATTGTTTTTAAAAAAATTTAATAAAAAAATAAAAACTGAATCAATTCCATCCCTATATTTGATTCACGATTGCGTGTCATTTTTCAGCCTTTGTGAATCCTATTGGTTTAAACAATAGTTTTTTGCAAAGGCTGAACCTATTTTAGGGGTTAATTATTTAGCTTTCAAATAACTCTCTTCAACAAATTTCCAGTTAATTAGGTTGAACCAATTGTTCACATACTCTGCTCTTCTGTTCTGGTATTTCAAATAATAGGCATGTTCCCAAATATCTAAACCTAATAATGGCGTTCCTTTGATAGGGGAAACATCCATCAATGGATTATCTTGGTTAGGGGTTGAACCTATTTGTAGTGTTTTTTTATCGTCCATATATAACCAAGCCCAACCACTACCAAATCTGCTCATTGCCGCTTCGCTCAATTTGTTTTTGAAATTGTCGTAGCTGTTGAAAGAGGATTGAATTGCTTCACTCAAATTACCAGGACCTAGTGCCCCACCATTAGGCTGCATGCATTTCCAAAACAATTCATGGTTATAGTGTCCACCACCATTGTTTCGAAGTTTAGGAGAATAGCTTGAAATGTTTTTCAATAGTTCTTCAATAGATGCATTTTTTCCATTCAGCTCAGCTGCAACCGCATCATTTAGGTTTTTTGTATAAGCTGCAGCGTGTTTTGAATAATGGATTTCCATTGTTATTGCATCGATATGTGGCTCTAGTGCATTGTAGCCATAAGCTAGTGGTGTTTGCTTAAAAACTACAGATTGATGCTCATTTGCTAAAACACTGGTATAATCTAATCCTACTGTTGAAACAAGCACACCTGCTTTTATGGTGTTGCCAATGAATTTTCTTCTACTGTTGTTATTTTTCATGTTGGCTTATTTGTTTTTTTAACGAGTGCCTTAGCTTTTTTAAAAATGCGGAAATAATATTCATTGTTGAAAAGTTGAGAATCGTTCATTGCTTTATACACCAAGAAACAGCCGACTGGGAGAAGTACAAGACTTGGCAGCCAAATACCCCAGAATGGAGGCATGATTCCTTGTCTTACAAATTTCTCGCCAAACATATTTAACAGGTGAAAGATCAAAAAGAAAACGACTGCAACAACTAAAGGCATTCCCAATCCACCTTTTCTGATGATTGACCCTAGAGGTGCACCTATAATAAATAGTACGATGCAAGCAAACGAAAGTGCAAACTTCTTGTGCCATTCAATTGTGAACAGTCTAAGGTCGAATGCTCTCTGTATATAATCCTCAACAATCAGTTGTGTAGAGTTTTTTAAGATGTTCGTCTTGTCGGCTGCTTTAGCAAAAACGATATTAATAACAGAATCTGGAAGCAGGTCCCCATAGGTAGCTACTTTTTTTACAACAACTTTTTTATTTTGATTCCAGCCTTTTTCCATGTATTTATTAAATAAGAAATAGGAAGTGACTTCTTTGGTAAGTCGTTCGTTTTGTATTTTCAAAATGTCTCTGTTGATAGAGTCGCTTGCTTTTTGGAGTTGTTTGATGTTCAACATCTGATAACTGCGCTTAAATAGACTATCAGGTGTTTTAAGCACATCAAATGAACTGAGGTCAAATACTTTTTTGTACTTCTTAAAGCCTAAGCGATAGTAATCTGTTTGAACAGTATTATACGGACCATTCTCTTGGTAACGCCATCCATTATCAAGATCAAACTCAAGAAATTTTTTATCATCGCTAATGCGCATAACCCCTTTTTCAGCAATGATGATATTATCTTGTAATGAGTATTGATTTTCGTAAATAATAACATCTTTGATGGTATTGCCATCAGCTTCTTTTTGTCCAACTTTTATGGCAAACCCTGGTAGTTTATCGTAAAAAATTCCCTCCTTGATATCAAAAGCTGGTTTAGCAACACGGATATCATAGAGCATGGTAGTGAATTTCAAATTGGCAACTGGCATCAGATAATTTGAAATGGTGAAGGCAATTCCTGAGATGATGATAGTGACAACCATCAATGGTCGCATAAATCGCAATAAAGGAATGCCGGCAGATTTGATGGCTACCAATTCAAAACTTTCTCCAAGGTTCCCGAAAGTCATGATGGAAGAAATCAAAATTGCCAGAGGAAGTGCCAAGGGAATTGCAGTAACTGTAACATAGGAAGTCAATTCTAAAATACTCAGAATATCTAGGCCTTTTCCTACTAAATCGTCAATGTACTTCCAAAAAAATTGCATCACCAACACAAATAGTGTGATGAAGAAGGTCGCAATGAAAGGACCTATAAATGCCTTTAAAATTAGTTTGTCGAGTTTCTTGATCATACTCAATTGCCGAGTCTATGAAAGAGATCATGCACTTGAACATCCCATAGACGGGTTTGGTCTGCAATATCTCTTTTCTCTGCAAAGTCTTTGATGACAAGTATGGTTTGACTGCTTACTTCTGATTTCTCAATTGAAAACTCAAAGTACTCATTCTTTGGAGCATGCAACCAATGATAGCGAATGAATTTTCCTTCCTCCATTTCTAGGACTTCTGCTTTTTCAGTAGACCCGTTCCAAGAGAAACTGAAAACAAGATCTCGTTCATCTACTTTATCAGCAAACCATTCTTGCATACCTGCTGGTGTGGAAAGGAATTCAAATAGGATATTTGGAGAACACCTTACTGGATACTCTATTGAAAACAATTGTTTACTCATGTCAAAAATTTATCTCTTTACGCGCAAAAGTTCAGATGCACCTTGCAATAATAGAAAAATAACATTACTGAAAAAATATAATTTGGTGTTTATTTCTAACTTTTTCCACGTGATTTTCCCCATTCAGCATTTCTTCTCTCAAATATATGGATATCAAGCATTTACGGAGCTGTAAACGATAAATTAAGTAATACTACTTAGGATTTAACAATATTTTCTTAAATCCTTCGTTTTGGTTAAGCCCAGTCAGGTTGACTGGATTTTAATCCTTACCCCAAATGAGCATGCGTCAATTACGAATCAGTAAATCTATTACAACGCGCGAAGCGCCAAGTCTAGAAAAATATTTTAGCGATATTAGTAAAGTAGACATGGTGACTGCTGAAGAAGAGACAGCGTTGGCGCAACGCATTAGGAGGGGAGATCAATCAGCTGTTGAACGCCTTACCAAAGCTAACCTAAGGTTTGTTGTTTCAGTAGCTAAACAATATCAATTTCAAGGGTTATCACTTTCAGATCTTATCAATGAAGGAAACATGGGATTGATTAGGGCTGCAAAAAAATTTGACGAAACAAAGGGATTTAGATTTATATCTTATGCAGTTTGGTGGATTCGTCAAAGTATCATGCAAGCCTTGGCTGATCAGTCAAGAATTGTTCGTATACCTTTAAATAAAGTTGGTTTATCGAGTAAGGTAAATAAAGCTGCACAGCAATTGGAACAGAATTTTGAAAGGGAACCAACGGCAGAGGAAATTTCTGAGTACCTCGATATAGACCTTGATGAGGTATCATCTACCATGAACTTTAATAACCGTCACCTTAGCATTGATTCACCAATTGGAGAAGATGGTGATGGTACTATGATTGATGTATTGGAAAACGAAAATGTTGATGCTGTAGATGGTGAAAGTCAGAAAGAGTCGATGATGTTTGAAATTGAATTGGCGTTGAAAAGTCTTCCCCCTAAACAGCAAAGGGTGCTGAAATCACTTTATGGAATTGGTATGGACAGGCCATTAGGTATGGAAGATATTGGTGAAGAAATGGGATTAACCCGTGAACGTGTTCGCCAAATTAGAGATCAAGCCCTTATAACGTTGAGAAGGCATACCAATGCAATACGACTTAAATCTTTTCTATAATCAATTTTGACTTCTCACTTACTTAGTGTCTATTCAGTATATTAATTAACTTTGCTTCCCCAAGCAAAGTTTTTTTATGTTTGAAAATTTAAGTGAAAAGATTGCCTCGGCCTTTAAGCAAATTAAGGGGGAGGGTAGGATAACGGATTTAAATATTGCTAATACCGTTAAGGATATCCGCAAAGCCTTGCTGGATGCCGACGTCAACTTTAAAATTGCTAAAGAATTCACCGATCGTGTAAAAGACAAAGCTATTGGTGAAAAGGTCATCAATGCTATTAGTCCGGGCCAATTGATGATTAAGATTGTTCAAGATGAGCTCACCCAACTTATGGGTGGATCTGCTAGTGATTTGGATACTACGGGCAATCCAGCCATCATTCTCATAGCCGGTCTTCAGGGTTCTGGTAAAACCACCTTCAGTGGTAAATTGGCCAATTACTTAAAGACCAAGAAAGGCAAGTCCCCTTTGTTGGTGGCAGGTGATGTGTATCGCCCTGCTGCTATTGACCAGCTTAAAGTACTAGGTTCACAAATAGGCGTGGACGTTTATGCAGAACCTGAAAACAAAGATCCAAGATCGATTGCCGAAAATGCACTAAAGCAAGCCAAGGCTACCAATAAAAATGTCATCATCGTTGATACAGCTGGACGATTAGCAATCGATGAAGTGATGATGCAGGAAGTAGCGGGATTGAAGGAGTTTTTGCAGCCTAAGGAAATTTTGTTTGTGGTGGATGCCATGACTGGACAAGACGCAGTTAATACAGCAAAGGCTTTCAATGAAAGACTTGATTTTACTGGTGTTGTCATCACCAAAATGGATGGTGATACCAGGGGCGGTGCTGCCTTATCTGTAAAATATACCGTTCAGAAGCCAATAAAGTTTGTCAGCAATGGGGAGAAAATGGAAACTCTTGATGTGTTCTATCCTGACAGAATGGCTCAGCGGATTTTGGGAATGGGTGATATTGCATCACTTGTTGAAAAAGCACAAGCACAATTCGACGAAGAACAGGCCAAAAAGTTAGAAAAGAAGATCAGGAAGAACCAATTCGATTTCCAGGATTTCATGGATCAATTGCAACAGATTAAGAAAATGGGTAATCTGAAAGACCTCATGGGTATGATTCCGGGGATGGGTAAGGCCATGAAAGATATCGATATCAGTGATGATGCTTTCAAAGGTGTGGAGTCCATTATTGGCTCTATGACCCCTTTTGAAAGGGCAAATCCTGATAAAATTGATACCAGCCGAAAAAAGCGTATTGCAGCTGGATGTGGGAGAGATATGAATGAAGTGAACCAGTTTTTCAAGCAATTTGACCAAATGAAGCAGATGATGAAGGGGATGAACAATATGCCTTCGCTGCCTAGAATGGGAAGAAGAATGTGAAATATGACCTTTGTCAATTTTGATTTGTCCCGTTTTATACTATATTTGCAGTCCGAAATTGAAAACCCTATTATTCACCACCCAATAAAAATTTTTATTTTTTATGGCTGTTAAAATTCGACTCCAGCGTCACGGTAGCAAGAAAAGACCTTTCTATTTTATCGTAGTAGCTGACGCACGTGCTCCTCGCGATGGTAAGTTCATCCAAAAAATTGGTACCTACAATCCACTAACACATCCTGCAACTGTTTTAATTGATCGTCAGAAATCATTAGAGTGGTTAGGAAATGGTGCACAACCAACTGATACTGTTCGCAAAATCCTTTCTTCAAAAGGCGTCTTGTATTTGAAGCACCTTCTTCGTGGTGTTGATTTGGGTTTGTTTGATCATGCAACTGCAATGAACAAATTCGAAGCATGGCACCAAGAACAAGAAGCAAAAAGCAAAGCTCGTCAAGAGGCTGCTGCTCGTGAGCGTCGCCAAAGACGGACAGCTCCAAGACCAGCTGCAAAGCCGGTTCAAGCTGCACCAACTGAAGAACCTTCAGCTGAATAAAATTTATTCAAAAAAAATATAGAAAGCCTCGTATCTTACGGGGCTTTTTTTTACATGGAAAATTACCTCGTCATAGGAAAAATTGCAGCTACTTTTGGTGTGAAAGGTGAACTTGTTTTATCTCATCATCTAGGTGAAGATGCTTCATTGGAAGGAGTTACAGCCTTGTTTATTGAAGAAGTTGCTGGAAAGTTTATCCCTTATTTTTTGGTTGCCGCCAAGCAAAGAAATGATGAAGAAATGCTGATCGTGTTGGAAGGATTTGATACACCCGAAAAAGCGAAAAAATTTGTCAAGAAAAAAGTCTGGTTACTTGAAGCAGACGTAAAAAAATCTGCATCTGCTACTGCACCTATTTCTCTTTTGGGTTTTGCCATGTATGAAAAGAAAAAGCTTTTGGGTAAAGTGATGGAAGTCATTGAACAACCTACACAACTCTTGCTCAGCATAGACATGCAAGGCAAAGAAGTGTTGGTCCCGATCAATGAAACAACCCTTGAGCGCATCGATCATAAAAACCAGAAAATTTTCGTCGTTTTACCAGAGGGACTCCTTGATATTTATCTAACTTGATGTTGCATTTGCAACATGGCGGATCAACAAACTTATATTGCTCATTTTGATCTTGATGCGTTTTTCGTATCAGTCGAACGTATTCTCGATCCCTCACTTGTTGGTAAACCACTAATTCTAGGTGGATCAAAAGAGAGAGGAGTGGTAAGTACTTGCAGTTATGAAACGCGTAAGTACGGTGTTCGCTCTGCCATGCCCATGGCCAAAGCAGTCGCGCTTTGTCCGCATGCCATAGTGATGAAAGGATCTAAAGGGCAATACAGTAAGTTCTCACAATGGGTGACAGACATTATTGCGGCTAAGGCTCCTGTTTATGAAAAGGCATCCATTGATGAGTTTTACATTGATCTTACGGGCATGGATCGCTTCTTTGATCCTTTGCAGTGGACCATTGATTTGAGAAATGAAATCATGGAAACCACAAAACTTCCTATTTCATTTGGACTTGCATCGAATAAAATGGTTGCCAAAATGGCCACTAATGCGGCAAAGCCAAATGGCTATTTACAAGTGTTGCCGGGGAAAGAAAAAGAATTTTTGGGGCCTTTGAAAGTCAGTGAAATTCCTGGAGTTGGAGAGCAGGGACTCAAAACGCTGAATAGTCTTGGTATTCTCTACATACACCAGCTGGCAGAATATCCGGTTCATTTGCTAGAACAATATTTTGGAAAATATGGAACTGTTTTATCGCTAAAAGCAAATGGGGTCTATCAAGGAACCGTTGATAATTACCATGAGGCGAAATCTATTTCAACAGAACACACCTTCTTTGAAAATGTCTCTGATGAACAAGTTTTGATGGCAGAATTGATGCGCATGACAGAGAAGCTTGCGCATGAACTCCGCGAAGATCAAAGAATGACCAAATGTGTTGCAGTTAAATTGCGGTACCCTGATTTTCAAACTTATACCAAACAAATGTCCATACAGCCAAGCTCATATGATGATGAACTCTACCAAGTTGTAAAAGATTTGTTCAAACAACTCTATGATCCTAAAAAGGCTATTCGACTGATTGGAGTCAGGTTTACAGAGCTTACCGAGACATCTGTGCAAACCAATTTGTTTGATAATAAAATCAAAAAGGCTAACCTATATGATGCCATCGACCAAGTAAAAAATAGATTTGGGAAAAAATCGCTAGGCAGAGGGAAGCAATAGCTTTAACACCAATACATACTTAAACCTTCAACTTATCATTATCTTTGCAGAATGTCAATTAGTACTAAGCCGAACATTAGAACGTTCAGCAAAGAAGAAATTGGAGAGTATCTTGAGTCCATAGGGGAGAAGAAATTCCGTTTGCAACAAATTTGGGAATGGTTGTGGCAGAAACATGCCTTTGATTTCCAGTCGATGTCTAATCTGTCTAAAGAACTTCGTTCTAAATTAGAGGAGAAATTTTCTTTTCCATCTCTTTCAACTGATGCAACACAATACAGTGAAGACGGCACCATTAAATCACGGTTCAAAACATTTGATGGCCATAAAGTAGAGGGGGTATTAATTCCAACAGAAGAGCGTCTAACTGCTTGTGTTTCTTCTCAGATTGGTTGTAGTTTATCGTGCAAGTTTTGTGCTACTGGATATTTGGATCGTAAACGAAACCTCAATTTTGATGAGATCTATGATGAAGTTGTGTTGATCAACCACCAGGCAATGGAGATGAGAGAACAAAAACTCACCAATATTGTTTTTATGGGGATGGGTGAGCCGTTGCTCAATTATAAAAATGTACTAAAAGCTATTGAGAGAATAACTGCACCAGACGGATTAGCAATGAGTCCAAGAAGGATAACCGTATCAACAGCGGGTGTTGCAAAAATGATAAAGCAATTGGGTGATGATCAAGTAAAATTTAAACTTGCATTGTCACTTCATGCAGCCAATGATAGAAAGAGAAATGAAATCATGCCCATCAACGAGACAAATGATTTAAGTTCTTTGATTGATGCTTTGAATTATTTTCATAAGAAAACCAAAAACGAGATCACGCTTGAATATATTCTTTTCGATGGCTTTAATGATTCACCTGAAGACGCAGCAGAGTTGATAAAAGTATATCGTCAGGTGCCAGCTGATTTGGTGAACATCATTGAATACAATCCAATTGATTTTGCAAGATTCAAAAAGCCGACTGAAGAAAAGACTATGGCCTTTATGCAAATTTTAGAAAAGAACCGGGTGAATGCAAGGTTGAGAAGGAGTCGCGGTAAGGATATAGATGCAGCATGCGGACAATTAGCCAATAAATAAAATTTTAAACTACTGTTGGAAAACAGCAAATGAACAAACATGAAAAGAACAGACAATTTTTCAAAATTCGCAACCAAGAAAAAGAACAGCGCAGTCAAAGAGGAATTCAGACAAGAAAAGAAAAAATTCAAAAAAGAACGATCAGAGGCAATTGAGAAGAAAAAGATTGAAAAGCGTGCAATTTCAGTTGATAAAAGAATCCAGCCAGACAACCGTTCTGAATCAAGTGATCATCAACCAGCACTTACGCTGCGTAAAGTAGATAAATCTATGCCACTCAATAAATATGTGGCTCATTGTGGTATCTGTTCAAGAAGAGATGCAGTGCCATTGATCAAAGAAGGAAAAATAAAAGTTAACACGCAGGTCGTTACCGAGCCAGGATTCAAAGTTGCTCCAACAGATGAAGTTTTTTTTGGGGGTAAAAAAATAATACCTGAAAAAAACCTTGTTTACATTTTGCTGAATAAACCCAAGGATTACATTACCACACTTGATGATCCTGAAGGGAGAAAAACAGTCCTTGATTTATTGAAAGGTGCAACTAATGAGCGCATATTTCCTGTAGGTCGTCTAGATAGAAATACAACAGGAGTATTGTTGCTGACAAATGATGGTGATTTGACACAAAAACTTTCTCATCCTTCGCACGAAGTGAAAAAGATTTATGAAGTGAAGTTGGATAAGCCATTGGGTAAAGTTGATTTTGAAAAAATACTCAATGGTCTTCAACTAGATGATGGTTTTGTTAGAGCGGATTCATTGGCTTTTACTGATCCTAAAGACAAATCTATCATTGGTATTGAATTACACAGTGGAAGAAACCGTGTAGTAAGAAGAATGTTTGAGTTCTTAGGTTATGATGTAAAAAATTTAGACCGCGTAATGTTTGGTAACCTTACAAAAAAGAATGTTGAGCGTGGTAAATGGAGATACCTGAACGAAAAGGAAATCCGGTTATTGAAATTCATGAACAGCTCGTTCATCAAAAAACAAAAAGTGTGAGTCAGGCCTCTCCGGAAATCATATACACAAGCAATGATTTAGTTGCAGTCAACAAGCCATCTGGCTGGTTATCTATTCCTGATCGCCATGATACAAATTTAGTATCTGTCAAAACTTGGTTAGAGGCCAAGGGTGATAAAGTATATATCATTCATCGTATTGATAAAGACACCAGTGGTTTAATTGTATTTGCTAAAAATGCGGAGGCGCACAAATATTACAATACCCTTTTTCAAAACAGAAGTTTAGAAAAGACCTACTATGGAATTGTTACAGGTACATTTGATCATGAGAAGGGTAGTTGTGATCAACCCATTGAAGAGCATCATGTTGTTGCCGGTAAAATGCGCGTTGGACGAAAAGGGAAACCTGCTATTACGCATTATTTTGTTGAAGAGCAATTCAAGGGGTATAGTGTAATGAGATTTATCATTGAAACGGGAAGAACACATCAGATTCGTGTACACATGCAGAATATTGGTCATCCACTTGCTTGTGATCTATTATATGGAGCAGGTGATTCGATCAAGCTTTCAACTTTCAAAAAGAAGTTTAATCTTTCAAAGAAGGATGAAGAAGAACGTCCTTTGCTTAATCGTTTGGCCTTGCATGCCTTTAGTTTATCTTTTGAAGATCAGGAGGGAATTGCAGTAACACTTGAAGCGCCACTTCCAAAGGACATGGATGCGTGTTTGAAGCAAATGCGGAAATGGGCTAAGCTTTAAGCAGTTGAATCAATGATACAAAATCGACTTCTTCTTGTTTTCCGCTTGCTAGGTTCTTGACTACAATTGTGTCTTTTTGTATTTCCTCGCTTCCCAGAATAATTACAAATGGGATAGATTTTTTCTCAGCATACTTGAATTGTTTGTCGAATTTTACTTGCTCATGGTAAAGTTCACAAGCAATATTTTCATTTCTCAATTCCTCTGCTAATGCAAGTAAGGCTTCTTGTTGTGGTTCTCCAGTATGAAACAAAAGCACAGTAGTGCCTCTTTGGATGTTTTCTGGAAATACATTCAATTCTTCCATTACATCATATGTGCGGTCTACACCAAAAGAGATGCCCACACCTGCAATTCCTTTTACGCCAAATAGTCCAGTCAAGTCATCGTATCTGCCACCACCACCAATACTACCCATTTGTACACCATTGGCTTTGACCTCAAAAATAGTTCCTGTATAATAATTCAAGCCTCTTGCTAAGGAAGGGTCAATAACAAGGTTGGGTTTTTGTTTGCTTTTGCTGCAGTTCTTCAGTAACACCTTAAGTTCTGCGATACCTTCCATACCTACTGGTATGGTATTGAAGAGGGATTCTAATTGTTTGATTTTATCTTCATTAGTACCAGCAATAGCAATATAAGATTCAACAGCTGCAACCTGCCCCATGGTTAATCCTTTTGCTGTCAATTCGTCCTTCACTTTTTCAATCCCAATTTTATCCAACTTATCGATGGCAATGGTGATGTCCATCATCAATTCCTCTCCACCACATAGAGCAGAAAGTGCTGTAAGTATTTTTCTGTTGTTGAGGTGGATGCTGACAGGTACTTTTAGTTTGGAAAAAACGCGACTATAAATCAAAGTCAGTTCTGTTTCGTGCAACAAAGAACTGCTACCTGCAATATCAGCATCACATTGCCAAAACTCACGGTACCTTCCACGTTGTGGTTTATCAGCTCTCCAAACAGGCTGCATTTGATATCGTTTGAAGGGAAGTGCAAGCTGACCATGGTTCATGGCAACATATCTCGCAAAGGGAATGGTAAGGTCGTAGCGTAAGGCTCTTTCGGTAATTCCTTTATTGGTTTTGCCCTCCAGTATTGTTTGAAAATCTTTTTCTACGGCTTCTCGTTTATCGGGATTGTTCAAGCCGTTGTTCAAGATTTTGAAAATCAATTTATCACCTTCTTCACCATATTTTCCCAACAAGGTTTCTATGTTTTCCATGGCAGGCGTTTCCAACGGTTCAAAACCATAAAGTTCAAAAGTTGATTTTATGGTTTGAAGAATATAGTTCCTTTTACGGAGGACTGCCGCTGAAAAATCTCTTGTGCCTTGTGGAATAGATGGCTTCATGCCTGTAAAGTTAATGTTGTTTTGTGGATGTGTGGAATTCAATCAATTTATTGCAAGCATCTTCTATCAATCCGTAAACTTCATGGTAGGCTCCAATTGATCTCGACCAGGGGTCTGGTACGTCCATATCAGAAGAAGGGAAGGCAAAGTTAAGGAGAAGCTTGACTTTTTCAGGGTTGTATTTTTTTCCGGCAATGTACTTGATGTCTCTCATTACATCTGTAGCCATGGGGATGATTAAATCAAACTCTTCCATATCCGAGGCTTTGAATGCTCTTGATCTTTGATGTGAAATGTCAATACCGTTAAGCTTTGCAACGGATTGCGACATGGGGTGAGGTTTTTCGCCATTGTGTAATCCATTTGTCCCGGCACTATCAACTTTCCAATCTAAACCCATTGCTTTGCATTTCTCGGCCAATACACCTTCAGCAAGCGGACTCCTGCAAATATTTCCTAGGCAAACCATTAAGACCTTCATGACAATTTTTTTACAAATTTAAGTTATGGATTATCATGTTTTGAGCATCCAATCCATCAGATGCATCATTGATTTAATTAAATTGCAATCATGGATACAAATTCATTTAGACAAAGAGAAGAAAGCAGGCAAGGTCAACTGAGAAAGATCTATGATTTTGTGATGGGAATTATTTGGACTGCCGCAGGTATTTTCTTCATCACTGCAAAATATTTTGCTGATGGTTTGGGGCTAGACTCTCTAACCACAACCCTATTCGGAATTGCTGCTCTGGTTTATGGCGTATTTAGATTTTACCGTGGTTTCACAGCAAACAAAAGAAAATGAAAAAGCGAAAAATTCAGTTGCCCCTTTTGGCAGGTATTGTGTTGCTTACAATAACTTTATTTTCCTGTGATGCAAATAAAAAAAAGGCAAAAGTAATTGCAGGAAACGATACCATCAGCACAGGAACAATTCATATCAGTGTAGATGAATCATTTGCGCCAATCATTGATGAGCAGATCAAGGTTTTCATGTCTCAGCATCCTGAAGCAAGAATTATCCCACATTATAAACCAGAAGCTGAATGCTTGAAAGACTTGTTGCAAGACAGCACAAGAATGGTCATTGTAACAAGGGGATTGACAGCTGATGAAGAACTTTTTTACAAGGATACTTTAAGTTTTATTCCTCTCTGGGGAAAACTAGCGAATGATGCCATTACTGTTTTGGTTCATAATTCATCTAAGGATAGTCTTTTTTCTGTTGCTGAAATCAAATCGATGCTCAACGGAACTACTAGCTATCCTTATGAGTTGGTGATGGACGGTTTAAAGGCCACTAGTACTGTCCGTTTTTTAATTGATTCAGTGTTACGCGGACAACCAATGTCTGGAAAAGTATTGGCTGCACAAAATTCTGAAGGGGTGATTGATTATGTTTCCAAACATCCCAATGCAGTTGGGTTTATTGGTGTAAGCTGGATAGGTAACAAAGACGATTCAACACAGCTTACCTTCCTCAAAAAGGTAAATATTGCTGCATTACAATGTGCAAACTGTGATGAAGAGGTTTATGTGCGACCCTATCAAGCAAATATTGCTATGAAAAGGTATCCTTTAAACAGAGGCATTTATTATGTTTTGAAGGAAAACTATGCAGGTTTGGGCAAAGGATTTGTCAATTTCTTAACGCATGAAAAGGGACAATTGATCTTTAGAAGGGGTTATCTTGTACCTGATAGGATGGCTTTTCAAATTAGAAAAGCCAATGTTTCGGAATAAAAAATGAATTTCATACATTTACACCCCTATAAATAGAGAAAAGATGTATAAAATGAAGATGGGTTTAATGGCTTTGTTGGTAGTAGCAAGTCTGAATCTTTTTGCGCAAGGTGTTCATGAAGCAAAAAAGCATATTCATGCGAGAAAGCACAATACTGCGAAATCTACTTTAAGAAAGGCTCTTGAAGCTGATCCAAACAATCCTGAATTGATATATTGGTTGGCTCAGGCTTATTTTGACCACAAAGATCCGAAAGGAGCAAAACAAGTTTTGTTGACGCATATGGGAGGTGCTTTGGGCAACCATCCTCTATTACTTGTTGCAATGGGACAGGTTGAGTTGACTGAGAATAAACCTAATGATGCTCGTCAGCGTTTTGAAACAGCCATCTCATTGACCAAAGCAAAAGATATTGCAGTATTCACTGCTATTGGTAAAGCCAACCTTGAGCAAAATGGCGATCCTGCATATGGTATTGAAAAATTGAAACTCGCTACTGCGATAAAAGGATTTAAAGATCCAATGACTTACATCTACATGGGAGACCTTTACCGTGCACTTCAAAATGGTGGTGGAGCGGTTTCTTCGTATGAAAATGCTTTGGTTATTGACCCAAAATTGGCTTTAGCAAAACATAAAATCGGAAAAATATACTTAACTCAAGGTGCTGAGCAAAAAGAAATCTTCTTACAGAAATTCTCTGATGCAATCTTGGATGATCCAAGTTTCACGCCAGCTTTGTATGATATGTATGCATTTTATTTCTCTAGGGATGTAAACTTAGCAGTTAAATATTTCAACGAGTACAAAAAGCACGCAGAACCTGGTCCCGCTTTGGATTACGAAGAAGCAAGTCTTCAATTTGCATCTGGTAATTTCCAGAATGCAATTACCAAATCTGATGATTTGTTGAAGAACCAAGGTGATTCGGCTGACCCTCGATTGTATAGACTTAAAGCATACAGCTACGATAAATTAGGTGATTCAATTCAAGCTTTGGCTAATCTCGAGACCTTCTTCCAAAAAGTAAAACAACCTGAGGACATCAATCCTGAGAATTACTTGATAGCTGCATACAATGCTGCAAAACAAAAAACAGACCCTGTAAAAGTTGACTATTACTTTACCAAAGCCATCGATGCTGATACATTGATTGAAAATAAGGTAGATTATACTAGAAAAGCAGCTGATTTCTTCAAAAGAACTGCAAATACAGCAAAGTCTGCTGAATGGTTAGTTAAAGTGTTGGTAATCAATCCTAAGCAAAGTAAAGTTGATCTTTACAATGCAGGGTTTGAAAATTTCAAAGCTGCTGAATACAAGAGAGCCGACAGCATCTTCACTATTTACAAAAATGTTTATCCTAACGAAGTATATGGGCATTATTGGTCATTCCGTTCTCTTTCTGTTGTAGACTCTACCATGGAGTTAGGATTGGCGGTTCCTGATTGTGAGAAGTTCATTACTATAGCCGAAGCAGATAAAGTAAAAAACAAGAGTACTTTGATCACAGCCTATGGTTATCTCGCTGGCTACTCTGCAAATATCAAAAAGGACCTTGCTGGAGCGGCTGGATTTCTTGAAAAGATAATTGAAATTGATCCTAATAACCAGGATGCAATTAAGAACAGGGATATCATCCAAAAAGCTTTGGCGGCCCCTAAAAAGTAGTCGTTTTCAGAACACTTAAGATATTAGGCTCGGATCTATATCCGGGCCTATTTTTTATCTAATTCTTTTTCGTTTTTTCATGCCCTTTTTACCTATTTTTGCGGCGTCAAAATGATACCAATGATGTGGACATTTTTCCTGCAAGTCAAGGTGTTGGGCCAAAACCCCGAATTGAGTAAAGCAAGCGACTATTTCCCAATTGGAATTCAGTTGTTATTTGCTGTCGGCTTGGTAACCATCATGATTTTTGGTTCACAGTTACTCGGACCAAGAAGGGTTACTACAGATAAACTCCAAAATTTTGAAAGTGGGATTGAGCAGTTTGGAAATGCTCGTCAGCCAATGGCCATCAAGTATTTTTTGGTTGCCATTCTCTTTGTATTGTTTGATGTTGAAGTGATATTCTTCTACCCTTATGCAGTAAACTTTAAGGGATTAGGATGGGATGGATTTTGGGCGGTATTGATGTTTGTCGGTTTTTTCCTTGCCGGCTTCATCTACATCATACGAAAAGGAGCCTTGCACTGGGAAGAGTAAAAAATTAAATGCCTGGAGAAACAAGTTCGTCAGGCATTTGTTATATACAAAACAGTTGATTATGGCGCGTCCGGTTCGATTTAATTTAATTGAAAAGTCATCTGCTGATCGTGGAATCAATCAGGTGCAACTCCCTGAGGGACACATGGGAGAAGGATTCTTCGCTACTTCCTTAGACAAGGTTGTTGGCCTAGCCAGAAAAAACTCAATGTGGCCTTTACCTTTTGCGACATCATGTTGTGGAATCGAATTCATGGCAACCATGGGTTCGCATTACGATCTTTCCCGCTTTGGATCGGAGAGGGTAGGTTTCTCGCCTAGACAATGTGATTTGTTGATGGTGATGGGTACTATCGCAAAGAAAATGGGACCTGTTCTTAGGCAAGTATACCTTCAAATGGCTGAACCTCGTTGGGTGATGGCTGTGGGTGCCTGTGCTTCAAGTGGTGGAATTTTTGATACCTATTCAGTTTTGCAGGGGATTGATCAAATTATTCCTGTCGATGTATATGTTCCTGGTTGCCCTCCAAGGCCAGAAGCAATCATTGATGGTGTTTTGAAAATTCAAGACCTGGTTCAAGATGAATCACTTAGAAGAAGAAATGGTGATCAATACAAGGCCTTGCTTGAAGGATATGGTATTCAATAGGCCCTGATTCAAAAAACGACTATGTCAATTACGCACGATTTTATAAAAGAAAAACTCAACAACCAGTTTGGAGATAAAATATTGGCTTGGGAAGAGTCGTATGGTATGCTTGCAGCAACTGTGCAGCATGATCATAACTTAAAAGTGTTGACTTTTTTACACGATGAACCTACGCTTGGTTTTCAATTCTTAACAGACATAACGGGTGTACATTATCCTGATAGAAATGGGGAGGAGCTAGCCGTTGTTTACCATGTACATAACCTGAAAGAGAATGTTAGACTGCGTGTTAAAATATTTGTGCCCATTGAAAAGCCTGATGTGTTTACTGCAACTGGCTTATACAGTGGTGCAAACTGGATGGAGAGAGAGACTTATGATTTCTTTGGTGTCAACTTTATCGGACACCCAGATTTAAGACGTGTTTTGAATGTTGATGAGATGGATTATTTCCCTCTCCGCAAAGAATACCCGCTAGAAGATCAGACCAGAATTGATAAGGACGACGAAATGTTTGGACGATAAACAAAAGAAAATGATAGCTGAACAAGTTAATATAAACTTACCCGAAGGCTCAATTGAGAAAAAAACAACGCGCCTTAATTTGGGTCCAACCCACCCTGCAACGCATGGCGTTTTCCAAAACATTTTGGAAATGGATGGTGAAAGAATAATTAAAGCAGAATCGACTGTTGGCTATATCCATAGAGCGTTTGAGAAACTTGCTGAAAGAAGACCGCTTTATCAAATTACAACACTCACAGACCGATTAAATTATTGCTCTGCTCCGTTGAACAACATGGGTTGGCACCTGACTTGTGAAAAATTATTGGGTGTAAAGACTCCTAAAAGAGTTGATTACTTGCGTGTAATCATCATGGAGTTGTCGCGTATTTCTGATCACCTCATTTGTAATTCAATAGTTGGTGTTGATACAGGTGCCTATACTGGTTTCTTATACGTTATGCAGTACCGCGAATTGATCTATGAAATCTACGAAGAGGTTTGTGGTTCTCGTCTAACTACCAATATGGGAAGAATTGGTGGCTTTGAAAGAAATTTTAATGACACCGCTTTCAGAAAAATTGAAAAGTTTTTGGAAGAATTTCCTAAAGTCTGGAAAGAGTTTGAAAATTTATTTAACCGAAATAGGATCTTCATTGAAAGGACAGTTGGGACTGGTGCAATATCAGCAGAACGTGCATTGAACTATGGATTTACTGGACCAAACCTTCGTGCCGCTGGTGTTGATTATGATGTGAGGGTTCATTCTCCTTATTCTTCTTATGAAGATTTTGATTTTATCATTCCTGTAGGTAAGACTGGAGATAACTATGATCGTTTCATGGTGCGCAATGAAGAAATATGGCAATCACTAAGTATCATTCGCCAAGCCTATGAAAAGGTACAAGCCTTCAAAGGTGCTGAAGCAGATGTATACCATGCAGATTCTCCTGAATATTATCTCCCTGCAAAAGCAGATGTATATACCAAAATGGAAGCACTCATTTACCATTTCAAAATTGTGATGGGTGAAACAGATATCCCTGCAGGTGAAGTATACAATTGTATTGAAGGTGGAAATGGTGAACTTGGATTTTATTTGATCAGTGATGGTGGTCGTTCTCCATTCAGGTTGCATTTCCGTAGACCTTGTTTTATTTATTACCAAGCTTATCCAGAAATCATAAAAGATACTATGCTTAGTGATGCGGTGGTTACTTTAAGTAGCCTTAACCTCATTGCAGGAGAAATGGACGCTTAAAGCATTCAAAAAAGAAAAGATGATCAAGTTTTCGGAGGATAAAATGAAAGAGGTGCAAGCAATGATTGCACGTTACCCAGAAGGGAAACAAAAAAGTGCGCTGATTCCTTTGTTGCATCTTGCACAAGATGAATTTGGTGGATGGCTAAGTCCAGAGACAATGGACTATGTTGCTTCGCTCTTGCAAATTGAACCTATTGAAGTGTATGAGGTGGCAACCTTCTACAGCATGTACAACCTCAAGCCTGTAGGTAAGCATGTATTTGAAGTTTGTCAAACCGGACCATGCATGCTCAATGGAAGTGATAACATTATTGACTACATCAAGAAAAAACTTTCAATCGGTGTGGGAGAAACTACAACTGATGGCATGTTTACACTTAAAACAGTAGAATGTCTTGGTGCTTGTGGTTATGCACCAATGATGCAGTTGGGTGTAAACTATCGTGAACACTTGACTGAAGCTAAAGTGGATGCTATTATTGAAGAATGCAGAAATAAAAAATAAGAAAGCGGAAAAACTGCAACATGACAAAAAAATTATTACTAGAAAAAGCTCACGTAGAAGGTATCCGTTACTTTGATGTATACAGAAGAGAAGGAGGTTATGCTGCTGTTGAAAAAGCATTGAAGATGGATCCAAGTGCAGTTGTAGAAGAGGTAAAGAAAAGTGGACTGAGAGGTAGAGGTGGAGCAGGTTTTCCTTCAGGAATGAAGTGGAGTTTTCTTGCAAAACCAGAAGGTGTACCTCGATATTTGGTGTGCAATGCTGATGAATCAGAACCTGGTACATTCAAAGACAGGTACTTGATGGAGTTTATTCCACACCTGTTGATTGAAGGTTTGATTGTTTCATCTTTTGCACTAGGTAGCAAAAATACCTATATCTACATCCGTGGTGAGTATGCATGGATTGTAGCCATTTTGGAACAAGCTATTGCCGAAGCAAAACAGCATGGTTTCTTAGGAAAAAATATTTTAGGAAGTGGATTTGATTGTGAAATCTATGTGCAGCGTGGAGCAGGTGCATATATCTGTGGTGAAGAAACAGCATTAATTGAATCACTCGAAGGTAAAAGGGGTAATCCTCGTATCAAACCTCCTTTCCCTGCAATAAAAGGACTATGGGATTGTCCAACTGTTGTGAACAATGTGGAGACATTAGCTGCTGTTGTTCCTATCATGAACATGGGAGGTGAGGCCTACTCACAGATTGGTGTAGGAAGATCAACCGGTACAAAATTGATTTCCGCATGCGGCAATATCAATAAGCCTGGTGTTTATGAAATCGATATGACGATCTCTGTTGAGGAATTCATATACAGTGATGAATATTGCGGGGGTATTCCCAATGGTAAAAAGTTAAAAGCCTGTATCCCTGGTGGATCTTCAGTGCCAATCCTTCCAGCTAATCTTTTATTAAAGACAGCTAAAGGTGAGACACGTTATATGAACTACGAGAGTTTATCTGATGGTGGGTTTGCAACTGGTTCTATGATGGGTTCTGGTGGATTTATTGTTTTGGATGAGGACCAATGTGTTGTTCGCCATACACTCACCTTGGCTAGATTTTACCGTCATGAAAGTTGCGGACAATGTTCTCCATGTAGAGAAGGAACAGGTTGGATGGAGAAGATTTTGAATAAGATTGAATATGGTAAAGGAGATATGAGTGATATTGATTTGTTGTGGGATATCCAACGCAAGATTGAGGGTAATACCATTTGTCCATTAGGAGATGCTGCTGCATGGCCTGTGGCCGCTGCAATTAGACATTTCAGAGATGAGTTTGAATGGCATATCAATAACCCTGAATTGTCGCAAACAAAAAATTATGGACTTGCACATTATGCAGATCCAATTCATGTTCCTGAACAAGTAAACGCGTGATGCTATAAAAAATAAATATGGCTGAAGAATTAAAAAAATTAAAAGTAACTATTGATAACATAACAGTGGAAGTGCCACAGGGTACAACCATTCTACAAGCTGCTCGTATGGTTGGTGGTGATGTTGTACCTCCTGCAATGTGTTACTACAGCAAATTGGAAGGAAGCGGTGGTAAATGTCGTACTTGTTTGGTGGAAGTGAGCAAGGGAAGTGAAGCAGATCCTCGTCCAATGCCTAAGCTAGTTGCTAGCTGTCGTACAGGTGTGATGGATGGCATGGAAGTGAAAAACATTACCAGCCCAAAAGTTATCGATGCTAGAAATGGTGTAGTTGAATTTTTATTACTCAATCATCCATTAGATTGTCCGGTTTGCGACCAAGCAGGAGAATGTCATTTGCAAGATCTTGGTTATGAGCACGGTAAGCAAGGCACACGTTATGAGTTCAAGAGACGCACATTCGATAAACATGATTTAGGTCCTTATATACAATTGCACATGACGCGTTGCATTCTTTGTTATCGTTGTGTGTTTACAGCAGATCAACTGACTGACAAACGTGTGCATGGTATATTAAGCAGAGGTGATCATGCTGAAATTGCAACATATATAGAGAAATCACTCGATAATAACTTTATCGGTAACGTAATTGATGTTTGTCCTGTTGGTGCCCTTACGGATAAAACCTTCAGGTTCAAAAATCGAGTTTGGTTTACCAAGCCAGTGAATGCTCACCGTGAGTGTTCTTGTTGTTCAGGTAAGGTTACGCTTTGGCAGCGAGGAGAAGAAGTGTTGCGCGTAACGGCAAGAAAAGACCAGTGGGGTGAAGTAGAAGAATGGATATGTAATGAATGTCGTTTTGAAAAAAAGAAAACTACTGAATGGGTAATTGAAGGTCCAACGCATGTAAGCCGACATTCTGTAATTTCTCAAGGGCATTATGAGAAAATGGTTAAACCAAAAGAAACCTTCTCTGCTGTTCATGATGGAAGAAAACCACAATTATTAATGGATATACACAGTGTAAGTGAAGTCAATGATCCTTCAATTGATTTAAGTGCAATTAATGGACCGGCGACAAGTGAAGTATTTAATCATCCAAAACAAAAAGCGTAATGACCATGGAACTATTGGCCATTGATTTGATGTTAGGTTTGGAAAAACTGCTATTGATAGGAGCTATCATCAGTTTTTCATTGTTGGTTGCCATGTACACCACCTACGCTGA
>JBEASE010000021.1:0-27206 GCA_041162625.1 Bacteroidota bacterium
CTTAAACATGAACCTGCGCTTCATGAAAAACAATTTGAAGTAGATGGATTTGAATGGTTAGATCTCAATCACAGACAAGAATCAGTTATCTCCTATAAAAGAAAATCTACTAAGACAGAGGAAGAACTAATTGTAGTATTAAATATGACACCAGTTGAGAGAAAAGACTGGAAAATTCAAGTATCTGAAAACAAGAAATGGAAAGAGGTTTTCAACAGTGATGAACATGGTTTTTGGGGAACAGGGGATTATTTAAACAATTCACAATTAACTCCTGTTGAAAACAAAGCTCAAGCAAATTTTGAAATTTCTTTGAATTTGCCTCCGCTTGGTGGCATTGTGCTTAAGAGAATTTAAAGAATTACATCTTTTCCGGTACGCGAATACCCAGTAAAGACATGCCAGATGCAATGATTGTGGCAACCCATGATGCTGTTTTTAACCTTAATTGCTTTTTCTCTTCAGATTCTGCATTATTTATGCTTAATGCTGCATAAAACGAGTTGAAAGTTTGTGACAATTGAAACAGGTAGATGGCGATTGTAGATGGATCAAAGGTATCTGCTGCTTGCTTCAATATTTGTTCATATTGTTCTGCTAGCAACAAGAGTTCTTTTTCTGCTGTCAAAAGAGGTTCGTCGAACTTTGTGAATGATGTGTCTATGGTAGATTTTCTCAAAACAGATTTAATCCTTGCGTGGGAATACTGGATAAACGGACCAGTGAAGCCATGAAAATCAATTGATTCTTCTGGATTGAATATCATTTTTTTCTTAGGATCAACTCTTAATAGAAAAAACTTCAATGCACCAATACCAATGGTGTCATAAAGTGATTTTAATTCATCTTCATTGAAATCCTTTACCTTACCAAGACTTTGAGTATGTGAAGAGGAAATGGCAATCATTTCATCAATCAGATCATCAGCGTCTACAACTGTTCCTTCTCTACTCTTCATTTTACCAGTGGGAAGTTCCACCATGCCATAAGATAAATGGTGAATGCCATTGGCATAGGGGAGTCCAAGTTTCTGACAAATCAGTTGAAGTACTTTCAAATGATAATTTTGTTCATCACCTACCACATATATACTTTGATCCATCCCGTACTCCTCATATTTTTTCTGTGCTAATCCAATATCTTGTGTGATATAGACAGAAGTACCATCTTTCCTTAGTACTAATTTCTCATCTAATCCCTCTTTTGTTAAGTCTATCCAAACGCTACCATCATCTTTCTTGTAAAAAATGTTTTTTTGAAGACCTAATTCTATAGTATCCTTTCCTAATAAATAAGTATCACTTTCGTAATAGGTCTTGGCAAAATCTGAGCCAATTCTTTTGTAGGTTACATCAAATCCTTCATATACCCAGCCATTCATTTCGCGCCACAAGTTCATTACTGAAGGCTCACCTTTTTCCCAGTCGATTAACATTTGCTGGGTTTCTTTCATTATAGGAGCTTCTTTTTCTGCTTTTGCCTTATCCATTCCAGCTGCAACTAGCTCTTCTACTTCTTTTTTATAAGCGTCGTTAAATTTTACATAATACTCTCCAACAAAATGGTCTCCTTTTGAATTTGTAGAAGCAGGTGTTGCACCATTAGCATAGCGCTGCCAAGCAATCATGCTTTTACAAATGTGAATTCCTCTATCGTTGACGATGCAACTTTTGATTACCTCGTATCCATTTGCTTTTAGAATTTCTGAAATACTCCAACCTAAAAAGTTATTTCTTAAGTGACCTAAGTGAAGAGGCTTATTGGTATTCGGAGAAGAGTATTCAACCATCACTTTTTTTCCACTCATGGGAGCTTTACCAAAACAACTATCTTGATAGTGTTTATTGAGTAAACCTATCAGTACTGATGAGTTTACTTCAAGATTTAAAAATCCTTTGATGATATTGTAGCTGGTAAAAAGTTCAGGTTGTTTATCAATTAGGTATTGCCCTAATTGGTTGCCCAATGCATCGGGACTCAACTTAAGGGGTTTAACCAATGAAAAAAGAACAATTGTATAATCGCCAGTAAACTCAGGTTTAGTGGTATTGACTTGGAAATCTTTTTCAGTAAAAGTTATTTGGTACAATGCACCCAGTGCCTCAATTGCCCTTTCTTTGATAATGTTATTCAGCATAACCTTTTTAGATTGTGGCAAATGTACGATTCCCCTTAATTTTATATCATGTCAAAAGCCATTAAACTTCTTATAACTAGCTTAATTTCTATGATTTTTATTCAAAATCTTACTGCACAGTCGGGTATCATTGATTTGCAAGGCCATAGAGGAAGCAGGGGCTTAATGCCTGAGAATACAATTGAAGCTATGTTGGAAGCCATAAAATTGGGTGTAACAACCTTAGAGATGGATGTGGTGATTACCAAAGACAAACAGGTTGTTCTTTCACATGAGCCTTTTATGAATCTTGAAATAGCAACTCCACCAGATGGTATGAGTATCAGTAATCATTCAAAAGATTTCAATATTTACCAAATGTCCTATGATGAAGTGAGCAAATGGGATGTAGGTACCAAATTCAATGCAAAATTTCCAGAACAACAAAAAATAAAAGTGCACAAGCCACTATTGAAAGATATGATTGATGCAGTAGAAGCTTATATAAAAGCCAATAATCTACCTCAAATTGCTTACAACATTGAGACAAAGATCAGTCCGGATACTGACGAATTGTTTCATCCCGGACCAGTTGAATTTGTCGACTTACTTACAAAAGTGATAATTGATGCTGAAATTGAAAACAGGACCATCATTCAATCATTCGATTCCAGATCATTGGTTGAATTACATAAACGAAAAGCACCATTTGCATTATCATTTCTGATTGAAGCATCCCAAAAAATAACTGCTTCTGAAGTAATTGCATTGTTAGGATTTAAACCTGATATAATTAGTCCCGCATTTTCAATGGTTGATGCCTTATTTGTGCAAGATTTTCATCAACATCAGATGAAGATAATTGTGTGGACGGTTAACCAAGAGGCAGATATTAAGAAAATGGCTGCATTAGGCGTTGATGGAATTATTTCAGATTATCCCAATCGATTTGCTGTACTGAAACAGTAAGCCGATATTCATGTTCATTCGCCTCAAATTGGTATTTTTGTCTATATTCTAAGGCAATGAAGACAATTGAAGTAGCAGATAAATGGTCAATTGATCAATTCTTACAACTTCCTTTTACGATATACAAGGATGATCCTAATTGGGTTTGTCCGCTCTTTAACGACATCGAGTCAGTATTTGATCCCAAACGAAATAATTTTTTCAGTTTTGGAAAATGCACCAGATGGATTTTGGTAGATGATCAAGGTAAAACCATTGGCAGAATTGCTGCTTTCATCAATAATAAGAAAGCTTATAATGAAGCTGTACCAACTGGTGGGTGTGGATTTTATGAATGTATTGATGATTTGAATGCATCTAAAATGCTTTTTGATCAAGCAAAGTCATGGCTGACAAAGGAAGGAATGCAGGCCATGAATGGACCAATCAATTTTGGTGAAAACGACATGTGGTGGGGATTATTGGTTGATGGATTTACAAGCCCGTTCTATGGAATGAATTATAACCCTTCCTATTACAAAGCACATTTTGAGCATTTTGGTTTTAAAATTAAGTATGAGCAAATTTCTAATAAGGTAGATGTACGTGTGGGAATGCCCGAGAAAGTACAAAAGATTTCCCAATGGGTTATCAATAAGCGTGGATTTACATTCAAGGCTTTTTCGTATAAGGAATTGGTCAAATTTTCAAACGATTTCAAAGAGATTTATAATGATGCCTGGAAGGATTTTGAAAACTTTACTGAAGTGACGGATCTCACCATTCAGGAAACATTACAAAAAATCAAACCAATCATGGATCCTAAGCTAATATGGTTTGCTTATTCTTCTTCAGGTGAACCTTTGGCTTTTGTTATGATTCTTCCAGATGCAAATGAATTGTTCAAGAACTTGAATGGTAAGTTGGATATGATCGGTAAGCTCAAGTTTTTATGGAACAAGATGACTATTAAACATAACCGGATGCGTGCAGTGATCATGGGAACAAAAGAGAAATATAGAAACCAAGGTCTAGAGTCTTGCTTGTTTATGAAACTCCAAGAATATACCCGTCCACTGGTTCATTACAAAGAGCTGGAATTGTCGTGGGTAGGAGATTTCAATGATAAAATGCTTGCATTGCATGAAGCCATTGGAGGTGTTTTTGCTAAAAAACATACTACCTATGTTCATAAGTTTAATGAAAATCAAAATTGATTAAGTGGTAGAAAGGATACATGGCATATTGGATTTTTTCTATCCTTTGTTCAAAAGATTTTTTGATAAAACCACCTATTATTATGCAGCATGCGGTGGTTTGAATACTTTGTTTGATATTTTCTTATTTTTTATCAGTTACAATTTTATACTTCACAAACAAGTTGTTCAATTGCCGTTTATTGCAGTGAGTCCGCATATCGCTGCCTTTCTTATGGCTTTTTGCTTTAGTTTTCCAACAGGTTTTTTATTAATGAGGTTTGTTGTATTTCGTTCATCTTATTTAAGAGGGCGTGTACAATTGTTTCGTTATTTTCTATCAGTTTGTATCAGCCTTTTTTTAAATTATATATTCCTAAAAATATTTGTAGAACAACTACATTTCTATCCAACAATTTCCAAGTTGATCATCACCTTTATTGTAGTTGGATTTAGTTATATGACGCAAAAATATTTCTCTTTTAAAATCGAAAATGAGACCACCAATGTCTAATCACAATCATGAATATGATGTATTGATTATTGGTGCTGGACCAATTGGATTGGCCTGTGGCATTGCCTGCACTGAAGCTGGACTTTCATATATAATTATCGATAAAGGGCCATTGGTTAATTCACTTTATAATTATCCTTTGAATATGACCTTTTTCTCGACATCTGATCGATTGGAAATTGGTAATGTTCCATTTATTTCACACTCACCCAAGCCCACCCGTTCAGAGGCTTTAGAATATTACAGAAGGGTAGCACTGTATTGGAAATTGAACTTGTCTCTTTATGAGGCCATACAACAAGTAGAAAAGGAAAATGATTTATTTTGTGCACGTTCTTCAAAAAAAGTTTACAAGGCCAAAAATATTGTCATCGCAACTGGTTTTTATGACTTGCCCAATTTGATGAATATTCCTGGTGAAAGTCTTCATAAAGTTCATCATTATTATAAGGAAGCGCATATTTATTTTGGTCAAAAAATTGTGGTTGTTGGAGCCGCTAATTCAGCAGTGGATGTGGCAATGGAAACATGGCGAAAAGGGGCAGATGTTACAATGATCATTCGGGATGAGCAGATTCGTGAATCTGTAAAGTATTGGATTAAACCAGATGTGGAAAATAGAATTGCTGAAGGCTCAATTAAGGCATTTTTTAATGCTCAGTTAGTTGAGATCCGACCTGATGAAGTGGATATCCAAACTGAAACGGGCATAGAAACTATCCCAAATGATTACGTTTTAGCTATGACCGGCTATTTACCAGATTTTGCTTTTTTAACAGATTTCGGAATTCAGATTGGTGAAGATGAGTTCAAGACACCTGTTCATAATCCAACTACCATGGAGACCAATGTACCTGGCGTATATTTGGCAGGTGTCATTTGTGGTGGTTTAAAGACCAATAAATGGTTCATTGAAAACTCTCGAATTCACGCAGATTTGATCATTAAGAATATCGTTTCAAAAGATATTTCCTAGTTTTTTTACCCTTTATCATGTCATTTTTGGTTAATTTTTTAGGTTTAAATACCTGTTTGTCATGTAATTGGACCTAAAACTGACAAGATTGCCTATTTTCTGTTACGGCATACGAGTTGCTCTTATTGGGTATCTAAATTGAAATTTATGGCAAAAATCATTGGAATTGACCTGGGAACAACCAACAGTTGTGTGTCTGTAATGGAAGGAAATGAACCTGTTGTAATAGCAAATGATGAGGGAAGAAGAACAACACCAAGTGTTGTTGCATTTCTAAAAAATGGTGAGCGTAAAGTAGGTGATCCCGCAAAACGTCAGGCCATCACTAATCCAATTAATACTATCACAAGTGTTAAGCGTTTTATGGGCCGTCGCTATGATGAAGTGACTGAAGAAATAAAACACTGGAGTTACAATGTTGCAAAAGGCGATAATAATACAGTAAGAATTGATATTGATGGTCGCTTATACACACCTCAAGAAATCAGTGCAATGGTGCTTCAGAAAATGAAAAAAATTGCTGAAGACTATCTTGGTCATGAAGTAAATGAAGCTGTAGTGACTGTCCCAGCTTATTTTAACGATGCTCAACGTCAGGCTACCAAAGAAGCTGGTGAAATTGCAGGTTTAAATGTGAGAAGGATTATCAACGAGCCTACTGCAGCTGCATTGGCTTATGGTCTTGATAAGAAGAACCAGGATAGTAAAATTGCTGTATTCGACCTTGGTGGTGGAACCTTCGATATTTCAGTCCTTGAATTAGGTGATGGTGTATTTGAAGTTAAATCAACTAACGGTGATACACATCTTGGTGGTGATGATTTTGATAAGGTAATCATGGACTGGTTGGCTGAAGAATTCCAGAAAGATGAAAATGTAGATCTTAGAAAAGATCCTATGGCATTACAGCGTCTTAAGGAAGCAGCAGAGAAAGCTAAGATTGAACTTTCATCTTCAAGTGAGACAGAAATCAATCTACCATATGTTACTGCAATTGATGGCGTTCCAAAACACTTGGTAAAGAAATTGACGCGTGCAAAGTTCGAACAAATTGCTGATAGCTTATTTGAGCGTTGTTTGAAGCCATGTGTACAAGCATTGAAAGATGCAGGCATGAATGCATCAGAAGTAGATGAAGTTATCCTTGTTGGTGGTTCTACCAGAATTCCAAAAGTGCAGGAGATTGTTGAGAAGTTTTTTGGTAAGAAACCAAATAAGAGTGTAAACCCAGATGAAGCTGTTGCAATTGGTGCTGGTGTTCAAGGTGCAGTCTTGACTGGTGAAGTAAAAGATGTGTTGTTGTTAGACGTTACTCCACTTGGATTAGGAATTGAAACATTAGGTGGTGTAATGACTGTATTGATTCCTTCTAATACTACCATTCCAACTAAGAAATCGGAGACCTTCTCTACAGCAGCCGATAACCAACCTGGTGTACAGATTCATGTATTACAAGGAGAAAGACCAATGGCGAATCAGAACAAGACCTTGGGTATTTTCAACTTGGATAATATTCCCCCAGCTCCACGTGGTGTTCCTCAAATTGAAGTGACTTTTGATATCGACGCAAATGGTATGCTTAATGTCAGTGCCAAGGATAAAGGAACAGGTAAAGAACAAAAAATTAGAATTGAAGCAGGTAGTGGATTGACCAAAGAGGAGATAGAAAAAATGAAGGCTGAAGCAAAAGCAAATGAGGCAACGGATAAAGCTGAGCGTGAGCGTGTTGAAAAAATCAATGCTGCAGATGCACTGATTTTCCAAACAGAAAAACAGCTTACTGAATTTGGTGAGAAAATTCCTGCAGAGAAAAAATCAGTTATCGATGCAGCTTTGAACAAGCTGAAGGAAGTACATAAAACACAAGATTTGGCCGCAATTGAAGCTGCAACCAAGGAGTTAAACGATGCATGGATGGCTGCTAGTCAGGATATGTACAATGCTTCTCAAGGTGCACCGGGTGCCGAGGCGCAACAGCCAGGAGCAGGCGGACAACAAGCAGGCACAGAAAACGTTACAGATGCTGAATTTGAAGAAGTGAAATAAGAATTGCTATTTTATATAAAAAGGCCCTTCTAAGGGCCTTTTTTATTTCTAGTAGTTTTAATTTGCCAAATAGTAAAATGAAAAAGACATGCACACTCGAATTCTGTTTTCTATATTTCTTTTTTGGAACATTTTATCTGGTTTCGATGCAATTGGACAAGATCTTTCAGTAAAAGCATTGCAAGAGGAATCAATAAAAAGTACTAAAAAACTGGTAGAAGATACATCTTCTAAAACGTGGAAGAAAGGAATATTGTATAGTCTTAATTTTTCGCAGGCATCATTAAGTAACTGGTCGGCTGGAGGTGATAAATTTTCTCTATCGGTTAGCTCTGTATTAAATACCTATGCAAATTATAAAAAGGCAAAACATAGTTGGGATAATAATTTTGAATTTCTATTGGGCTATGTTAATTCAACGAGCTTGGGTAGCAGAAAAAATGACGATCGTTTTGATCTGGTTTCAAAATACGGATATGCATTAAATAATAAGTTCAGCCTGGCTGCTCTTTTCAACCTTAGGTCACAGTTTTTTAAAGGGTTTACCTATGATGGAGGGATAAAAAACTTTGCCTCTAATTTTATGTCACCTGGGTATGTTTTACAGAGTGTGGGTATAGATTATAAACCGAGTTCATTTGCTTCTTTATTTATTTCTCCATTGACTGGCAGATGGGTTTTTGTTACTGATCCGATACTTTCTTCAAGAGGACTATATGGTGTTAAACCAGGGGAAAATAGTGTATTCGAAATTGGAGCATTTGCTAATCTAAATTTCATGAAAGAGATTGCTCCTAATATTACTTTAAAGTCGCGACTGGATTTATTCTCCAATTATAAACACAAACCAGAGAATGTAGATCTCTTCATGACAAATTTGTTGACAGTCAAACTTTCGAAACTATTCAATATCACTTGGGGCGTTGATATGATTTATGATGATGATGCAAGGTTGTTTGGACCTAATGGCAATTCACCTTCTTTGCAATTCAAATCATTAATTGGAATAGGAGTGCAGTTTAAGAAATAAAATCAGTTGACTTCCATCCAGGTATGATCTGCTAACAATTTTACTGTTGCTACTGATTTCTTGAATGGTCCATTGGTCCCCCATTCTTTCGGACTGACCAAAGAAAGAAAATGATCTCCATTTTTCTTTTCATATAAATGATACACCTGACCAATTACAGGTGTGAAACTGAGTTTAGCGCTGTAAATCAAAACAGATAAATCTTTTCTTCTTTGAATTTCTTGTGCTTGTAAGGCTAATAATTCAATTTGTTGTCTGATTTGTGAAAGTTGCATATTGGTTTGCTCTTCCATTGCGGTCAGGGATTTGTGCCTGATCATTCCTTCTTCAGTAGGCTTGATTACCGCACCTGAAACTGAAGTAGAATATGGAAGAACACTCATCTGCTTGTGATAGAGTGAAACATTTTTGTAATTAGTACCATCTTCACGTTGTCCGTTTTCTGTAACCTTCAAATACCCATTAGGCATTATTTCATGCAAAACGGTTAGTGTTTGTTCGTTTTGTAGCAAAAATTGAATTTCAAAACTGATGCTATCAATTAAAATAACTTTTCCTTTTTCAGCAATTTGATCTTCGGTTAAAGATTGAAATGATCCGTCTGCAACAATGCTGTAGGTAGAAGAGAAGGCCTGGTTTTCAAGCGTTACCCAGTTCATCTCAATATTTAACTCATTTCTGGATTCTGTAGAGCTTATTTTATAGGTACCTGATTTGGGTCTTTCGCCCTTTTCATAAGTGCCTTTTTCAGGAAATAGTTGCCAGGAATAAAGGAAGTTGTAGGCTTGAATCATATCATGTTAACAACGAATTAGTCAGTTGGTTCTAATATCAGCTTTTTTGGGCATCGATTGCCGGATTTGAACTAATTTTGCTCTGTTATGACAATAGAGCAATTAAAAACTATGAGAGACCGTCTTTCTGTCTTGAGGAGGTTTCTTTGACGTTGAGAATAGACAATATAAAGTAAACGAGGACAAACAAAAGTCGCTTTCTCCAGGTTTCTGGGATGATAATAAACGCGCGACTGAAATCTTGAAAAATATCAAACTCAATGAGTATTGGTTGAATTTATATAATTCAACTGCAGGCGCTGTTGATGATTTCTCCATTTTATTTGATTTTTGGAAAGAAGGTGAATGTGAGGAGGAAGAAGCAAAGTTTGCTTATGGCAGAGCAATACTTTCATTAGATGAGGCAGAATTTAAAAGCACGTTGAATCAACCCGAAGATGAATTGCCTGCTGTTTTGCAAGTTAATAGTGGTGCTGGTGGTACAGAAAGCCAAGATTGGGCTGAGATGCTTGTGCGCATGTATAGAATGTATGGTGAAAAGCAAGGATGGACAGTCACTGAATTGGATTGGCAGGATGGAGATGGTGCTGGTATCAAATCGGCTGTTTTGCAATTTGAAGGCCCCTTTGCATATGGTTTTCTAAAAGCAGAAAATGGTGTTCATCGTTTGGTTAGGATTTCTCCGTTTGATAGCAATGCAAGAAGACATACCTCTTTTGCATCTGTTTATGTATATCCATTGGTGGATGATTCAATTGAAATCGAAGTTTCTCCATCCGATTTAGAATGGGAATTTTACCGTGCTGGTGGTAAGGGTGGACAAAACGTAAACAAAGTAGAAACAGCGGTCCGTTTGAAGCATACTCCCAGTGGAATTATTGTTGAATGTCAGCAGGCTAGAACACAAGGTGAGAACAGAGAGAAGGCATTGAAGATGTTGAAGAGTAAACTCTACGAAGAGGAAATGAGAAAGCGTGAGGCATTGAAAAATGCCAATAATGCTTCAAAGAAAAAAATTGAGTGGGGGAGTCAGATTCGAAGCTATGTATTCCATCCATATAAAATGATTAAAGACCACAGGACTGATTTTGAAGTGGGTAACGTGCAGCCAGTGATGGATGGTGATCTCGATGGATTCATCAAAGCTTATCTCATGATGGAAAAAGAAAATGTCTCTTAATACTAAAAATAAAATTTAATTGAAATGAATAACGGTCATTACAGTTTGCCTCTGCCTAAAAACGAAACCGTATTGAGTTATGCTCCAGGTACACCAGAGCGTGCAAGATTAAAAGAAGTTTTAGCCGAATTAAAATCTAATCAGGTTGATGTGCCCATGTATATTGGTGGAAAGGAAGTGAGAACGGGTAATAAAATAGCCATTCGACCTCCTCATGAAAGAAAGCACGTCTTAGGTTATTTTCATGCTGGAGATGGTAAACATGTAAAAGCTGCAATCAATGCTGCTTTATCAGCAAAGTCTGATTGGGAGTCCATGCCATGGGAAAGTCGTGCAGCTATTTTCTTAAAAGCAGCTGATCTAATTGCTGGTCGTTATAGACCTTACATGAATGGCACAACTATGTTGGGACAAAGTAAAAATGTTTACCAAGCAGAAATTGATGCAGCTTGTGAGTTGATCGACTTTTTGAGATTCAACGTTCATTATTTGAGTGAAATATATGCGCAACAACCTATCAGTGCTCCTGGTATGCACAATAGGCTTGAATACCGACCACTAGAGGGTTTTGTGTTGGCAATCACACCTTTTAACTTTACTGCTATTGGTGGTAATTTACCTGCATCTGCTGCCTTGTGTGGCAATACAGTGGTTTGGAAATGTGCTAACACTCAAGTTTATTCAGCGCAAATGTTCATGCAAGTTTTGAAAGAAGCTGGGTTACCTGATGGTGTAATTAACTTAATTTATGTTGAGGGACCTATTATAGGTGATATCTGCTTCTCACATCCTCAATTTGCTGGTGTTCATTTTACAGGTTCAACTGGAGTATTCAATCAAATGTGGAAGACCATTGGTGCCAATACAGGAATGTATCGTTCTTACCCAAGAATTGTTGGCGAAACAGGCGGTAAAGATTTCGTGATGGTTCACCCATCAGCCGATGCAGATATTGTAGCAACGGCCTTGTTAAGAGGTGCATTTGAGTACCAGGGGCAAAAATGTTCCGCAGCTTCACGAGCCTATATCCCATCTAATTTAGCTGTAGCTGTTCGCAAAAAACTTGTTGCAGGTATTAATAGCTTCAAAATGGGAACGGTTGAAGACATGAGTAATTTCATCAATGCAGTTATTGATGAAAAATCTTTTAATAAAATCAAAGCATACATCGACAAAGCAAAGCGTTCGTCTAAAGTTAAAGTGATTGCTGGTGGCAATTGTGACAAAAGCAAGGGCTTTTTCATTGAGCCAACTATCATTGAGACTACTGATCCAAAATACACTACCATGTGTGAGGAAATTTTTGGTCCAGTTTTAACCATGTATGTCTATCCAGAAAAGAAATATACTGAAACCCTGCATCTGGTTGATGAGACGTCTCCATATGCCTTGACTGGTGCAATTATATCATCAAATAGAGCAGCTATTGATGAAGCAACAAGAGTTTTAAAACATGCTGCTGGTAATTTCTACATCAATGATAAGCCAACTGGAGCGGTTGTGGGACAACAACCATTTGGTGGTGGAAGAGCATCAGGAACCAACGATAAAGCTGGCTTCATGTTGAACCTGAACAGATGGTTGAGCGTGAGAACAGTGAAGGAAACTTTTGAACCACCCAAAGATTATCGCTATCCATTCTTGCAGGAAGATTAGTTCTTGCAGAAATGAACCATTATATTTATGCAAGATTTGAATAACATGAAAGGCGTTACTACCATCATGGAAGAAAAGCAGTTGACGCTGACCCTTAAAAGGTTGGCACACGAGCTTATTGAAAATCATTACCCCTTTACTGATACTTGTATAATTGGTATCCAGCCAAGAGGAATTGCGATCAGTGATTTTATCACACAATACCTTAAGGAAATGCATCCTGAGGTGAAACTAAATTATGGAAAGCTTGATATTACTTTCTACAGAGATGATTTCAGAGGGCAAATACACATTCCTAGCATTACAGAATTGCCATTTTCAATTGAAAATAAAAAAGTAATTCTTATAGATGATGTCTTGTATACCGGACGAACAATCAGGGCTGCAATGGATGCATTACTTGATCATGGACGTGCTCAAAAGGTGGAACTCTGTATACTGGTAGATAGAAAATTCAGTAGAGAATTACCTATTCAGCCAGATTATGTTGGTAAATCAATTGATTCCATCGTAACGCAGAAGGTTAAGGTGTATTGGGGGGAAGAAAAAAGGGTGGTTTTATACGATAGTGTCTGATTTTAAATTTTATTGGCTTTTTATACCTCAATCCTATAACTTTGCATCCTAATGCATCTTAGTTCAAAACACTTACTCGGCATTAGAGACCTCCTTCCAGAGGATATCCAACTCATTTTAGATACTGCCAAACAATTCAAAGAAGTTTTACAGCGTCCAATCAAAAAGGTTCCTTCCTTAAGAGATGTCACTATTGTCAATCTCTTTTATGAGAATTCAACTCGGACAAGAATATCTTTTGAACTGGCTGAGAAAAGGCTAAGTGCTGATACCATTAACTTCTCTGCTAGTGGATCTTCAGTTTCAAAAGGTGAAACCCTTTTGGATACAGTCAATAATATCTTATCCATGAAAGTTGATATGGTGGTGATGAGGCATAGTGCGACAGGTGCACCACATTTTCTATCCCAACATATACCTGCGGCAATAGTCAATGCAGGTGATGGTATCAATGAACACCCAACTCAGGCCCTTCTTGATGCTTTGAGTATCAGTGAAAAGCTGGGTACTTTAAAAGGAAAAAAGATTGCCATTATTGGTGATATTATGCATTCAAGGGTAGCTTTAAGTAATATTTACTTGCTCACAAAAATGGGTGCAGAAGTTACCCTGGCTGGTCCACCTACTTTAATTCCAAAGCACATAAAAGATTCATTTTCAATTAACGTGACCTATAATGTTAAAGAAGCACTTGAGTGGTGTGATGTAGCCAATGTTTTAAGAATTCAACTGGAAAGACAGAATCAAGTCTTGTTTTCATCATTAAGGGAGTACAATCAAGCATACGGAATCACCAAGCAACTTTTACAAAGTATTCAGAAAGACATCCTGATCATGCATCCTGGTCCCATAAACCGGGGGGTGGAAATTGATTCAGATGTTGCTGACAGCGGACAATCTATTATACTAGATCAGGTAGAAAATGGGGTTGCTGTAAGAATGGCTGTTTTATACTTACTTTCGGGTAGAAAAGAGGCTACTGCCTAAAACAACTACCATGCAAAGAATATGTGTTTTCCCTGGCACTTTTGATCCAATAACGTTGGGCCATGTAGATGTGATTAAGCGTGCTATGCCAATGTTTGATCAAATAATCGTTGCCATTGGTATAAATGCTTCAAAAGCCCCGATGTTTAGCCCTGATCAAAGAAAGACATGGGTTGAAGAGATTTTTAAGGGCGAAACCAAGATTGTCGCTGCTGTTTTCGAAGGATTGACTGTCAATTTCTGTAAAGAAGTAGGTGCTCGTCATATACTCAGAGGTATTCGTTATGTGAGTGATTTTGAATATGAAAAAACAATTGCTGATGCCAATAGAACACTAGATCCGGCAATTGAAACTGTATTCCTGACTTGCGAGCCAAAATACACTTCGGTTGCATCAACCATTGTAAGGGACATCATCCGAAACGGCGGAGATGCATCCTTGTTCCTACCTGAGTCTGTTGCTAAAAGTATTGCTCAACAACAAGCTTAATGGTTGGGTACATTTCATCCAGTAGTTTATATGCTTTTTCTTTTGAGACAAATTGAATTGCTGTAATATCCTCTTCTGTCTGAGGGATAAGTGTTTCATTACCCCAATTCTCCATCTTATACCAATGCGAAGGTTTAAGAATTGTTTGTCCTTTATAATAATATGTGTGGTAAGTTGTTGTAAGAAAACCACCTAACTTGATGTTTTTTAAACCAGTCTCTTCTTGAACCTCTCTTATCGCGCATTGTTCGATTGTTTCACCTTCATCCAATTTGCCCTTGGGTAGATCCCAAAATCCTCTTCGGAAGATCATCAGCAGTTCATTTTTTTCATTGAAAACCAGTCCCCCTGCTGCTTGCATAATTGTTTTATCCTTGGTATAGTCTTTGAATGATTGTTCAGACTCCAGTTGGATTACACCGTCAGGTTCGTGGATAGTAATGTACATAACTTAATTTCAAAAATTGGTTGGCTTGTTTGATTTTTGTACCATGACAAACGAAAAAACAGTTGCCGAAAAACTCCTACAAGTTAATGCAGTAAAATTGAACCCCAAAGAACCTTTTACTTGGGCTTCCGGATGGAAGAGTCCCATTTATTGTGATAACAGAAAAGTATTGGGTTATCCCTATGTTCGTGATTTCATCAAAAGTGAAATGTGCAATGTACTTTTCGAACAGTTTTCAGAAGCTGAATTATTAGCTGGTGTTGCTACTGCAGGAATTGCCTGGGGTGCAATGTCGGCAGATCAATTGAAACTTCCTTATATCTATGTTCGTCCAAAGCCAAAAGAGCATGGTTTGGGTAATCAAATTGAAGGGTATTACGAGAAGGGAATGAAAACAGTTATCATTGAAGACTTGATTTCTACTGGTAAGAGCAGTCTGCAGGTGGTTGATGTAGTGAGAGCAGCAGGACTTGAAGTAGTTGGAATGGTTTCTATATTCAATTATGGCTTTGATGTTGCCAACAAAGCCTGTGAAGAGGCTGGTGTGAAATTTGTATCGCTTACCAATTATCCTGCAATGATTTCACTTGCAGTGGAAAAAGGATTGATTGCTGAAGACGACCAAAACACCTTGTTAAAATGGAGTCAGGATCCAGCAGGATGGGGGAGATAGACTAACTTTATACAAAATTATCCATTATGAGAAAGTTGATCTTGTTATTGATGCTTGGTTTTGCAGTTGGAGTCAATGCGCAACAGAAAAAGCCTATAACTGTTACTATTAATACACCTTCTGTACAGTGTGATATGTGTAAGAATAAGATTGAAGAGTATTTGAAATATGAGGAAGGTGTTACTAAAGTGGTTGTCAACCCAAAACAAAAAAAGACTACGGTTACTTATTTAACTGATAGAACCAATCTCGAAAATATCAAGACTGCAATTGCAAATGTTGGTTATGATGCAGAAGAAATTAAGGCTGCTAAAGATGCCTACGACAAACTTCCAGCTTGTTGCAAAAAGCCATCCAAATAAGGATGGTTTTTTTATAATTCTTTTGCATGATTAAGCCGCTTTATTATTTTCCTTGTCTGTATGCATTTGCTGATTTGATGCATCAATCAACGATTTTGTTTGATGCTGATATGCCTTTTAAGCGGTCAAGTTTTAGAAACAGATTGATTATTGCAGCTGCAGATGGTCCCATTCAATTATCAATTCCGGTTGTTGGAGGCAGATCGATTAAGTCCATTTACAGAGAAGTTGAAATCGACTATAAAAGCAATTGGCAAAGAGATCATTTCCGGACATTGTGCACCGCATATGGGAATTCACCATTCTTTCTTTTTTATAGGGATGAACTAGAGCAGTTGTTCAAACAAAAGTCTCGCTTACTTTATGAATGGAATCTTTTATGTTTAGAATGGGTCTTGAAAAAAATGAAAATTCATCTTCCAATTGTTAATGATATAATGACTCAAAATGAAGATATATCTTCGGTAAGTGGAGATAAATATTCGCCACAAAATTATTCTGCACATTCATCAAAAATTGAAGTGAAATACCATCAGGTCTTTGAAGAAAAGACTGGTTTTTTGCCCAATTTATCCATTTTAGATCTTTTGTTTAATGAAGGTTCTTATTCAAAACAAGTTATATTGAACATTTCCACTAAACTTCCATCAAATACAGCAGTCTAAATTAGAAATCTAACTTCTTTTTTAATATATTGAGACTATCTATTGATAATGAAGCAAATACAATTTGTAACTTTTTTTCTTTTTATTTCTATTGGTTTTATCCAAGCACAAAGTCTATCCAATAAAGGCAAAGAATTTTGGGTAGGTTATGGTAGTCACGTTGCAATGTATGAACCCGAAAGAATAAATATTCCAGGTACAAATCAAACCCAACCAAACCCCAATGCAGGCAAGCCAATAACAACTGGGGGCGATCAAAACATGGTTCTTTATTTTACCTCAGATCGAAATGCAACTGTTACAGTAGAAATACCTGGTTTGAATTGGACTAGAACGTATTCAGTAATAGCAAATCAAGTGACAACTAGTGATGTTATGCCTAAATCTGGTTCACAAGACGCTAGATTGGTTTCAGAAGGTTTGAGTAATAAAGGTATTCATATTGTATCTAGTACTCCAATTATTGCATATGCGCATATTTATAATCAAAGTGTATCTGGTGCTACTTTGCTTTTTCCTGTTGGAACTCTTTCAAATGAATATTATTCATTGAATTTTACCCAGGTATCTAATCAAAACTATTCTTATTGTTTTGCCTATGTAATTGCTACTGAAGACAACACAACTATTGAAATAATACCATCAGCTAATTTGCAACTTACCGGAACAACTCAAAAAATTACACAAGTTTTAAATAAGGGAGAAGTATATACGATTTTTGGGCAGCTTAATAATCGTGTTGGTAACGGACCATATACTGGCGAGGATTTGACTGGTACAAAAATTAGATCAATTGCAACAACAACAAGTCCATGTAAAAAAATTGCTGTGTTTTCTGGTTCTGGTAAACTTGGCTTGACTTGTACAGCTGCAAATGCAGGTAGTTCTGACAACTACATGCAGCAAGCATTTCCTCCTAAAGCCTGGGGAAAGAAATATTTAACTGTTCCTACATTTGGTTTACCTAATAATAAATTTCGGATTGCAGTCAAAGATCCTAATACTATTATCTTTAGAAATGGCCAGCCAATTACAAATCTCTCATCATTACAAAGAGGATTTTATTATGAATATGAAAGTCAGACACCGGATATTATTGAGTCTAATCAGCCAATAATGATTTCACAATACATAAGTAGTGCAACGATATCAAATAACGTAAGGCAAAGTTTTTGTAACGACAATATAATCGGACAACTAGGAGATCCCGAAATGATCTATTTGAGTCCTGTTGAACAAACAATAAACAAGGTTACAATTAATTCAACTGCAAATAATGCAATAAGAGATCATTACTTGAATCTAGTAATTCATAAGGACGCTATTTTGCCAGGACGAAAATTTTTACTTGATGGAGTACCATTTCCTCCCTTATCGAATCCGCATACTGATGCCAATTATATTTATTTTCAATTGAGTTTAACTGCAGGTTCACACACAATTGAAGCCGATTCGGGTTTTAATGCAATAGCATACGGCTATGGCAATTTTGAATCATATGGTTATAATGCAGGCACCAATGTCAATGATTTGAATCAATTTGTGTCAGTTCAAAATGAATTTGCAACTGTTCCATTCCCTTCCACCTGCAAAGGTGCGCCATTTAAGTTCTCTATTACACTTCCTTATCAACCAATTCGTATCGATTGGAAATTCAACAATACCAATGGGTATTTAAAAGATGCAAATGGTGTTAATGCCACTGATACAACAATTACCAATGTAGGTAATCCAATAGTACCAGACGATATTGTACCTAGTCCAGTCGACCCAAACAAACTCTTATACGTTTATCGTTTACCTGCTGTTTATACATTTGCCTTTAATGGTGACTTTCCGGTTAGAATTATTGTAGAAAATCCATCTGGGGCGAATGATGGATGCACAGGAGAACAAGAAATTGATTATGATGTTCGTGTTTTTGATCCGCCCGTTACTGATTTTAGTGCTCTTACATCGGGTTGTGTAAATGAAAATCTTCAGTTGAATGCCACGAATACACTTGAACAGGATGTTGAACCTTTAAAATATTTGTGGGATATTAATGGAGCTACATCTGAGACAAACATAGCGGCAAAAGATAGTTTGCTCACAACAGAGGGAGTAAAAAATGTTAAGCTGAGATTGATTACCAATATTGGTTGTGTATCACAAGTTGTTGAAAAAACCATTTCTGTATCTGCAAAACCCCAAGTAGATTTTCTACCTGCAACTGTAAGGTGTTTAGATAAACCTTTTAGTATTACAGACCAATCTCTTCCCGGGAGTAATTCAACCTTCTCAACTTTAACCACTTGGCAATGGGAATATGATGGAATATCAGATCCTCAAACTACTACTAGTACTAATCCAACTAAAACATATATTGCTAAAACTTCTACTATCAAATTATCCGTAAGCTCATCAACGGGTTGTTTGGCTTCAAATTCTAAAACTATTAATATATATCCTAATCCAGTTGTTGATTTTAATTTGCCTGAATCTTGTGTAAAAGATGTTTCTTCCTTTGATGGGACATTAGTTAACATAGAAGATAGCAGAGCGCTGACAAAATTTGATTGGGATTTTGGAAATCCGGGTTCTCCAAATCCTTATCCCAACATTCTCCAAGAAATAAGTTCAAATCCAGTTCAACATTTTTATACAGCGCCTGGTGCTTACACCATTAAATTAGGAGTAACCTCACAGGATGGATGTTATGAGTTTAAAGAAAAAATATTTGAAGTAAACGGATCTGATCCAGTTGCAGATTTCAATATCCTTAATGCTGCTGGATTATGCAGCAATACACCCATTGAAATTGAAAATAAATCAGCAATGGCTGCCTTGTCTTTTGGAAGAATAACAAGGGTTAGGGTTTTTTGGGATTGGAATCCGTTATTGAATCCACCAATTCCGGATGTAAATGCAGATTTGACAGATGAGGAACCAGTTTTAAATGGGAAATATTCATTTACTTATGCAGATTTTAATAATCAACCTGATAAAATTTTTAATATACGCCTTGTTGCTTATTCTGGAGAAAAATGTTTTGCTGAAAAAATAATTCCAGATATACGAGTTAAGGGTAGTCCAATCGTAACCTTTAACCCAATACCAGGTATTTGTTTAGATACAGAAAATAGATCATTATTGAGTTTAGCTTCACAAATAGATGTAACTGGAATTACTGCTGGAGCTGGGTCATTTAGTGGGCCTGGAATTAATGCTAACGGTTTATTTTCTCCTTATTTAGTTGGAGCTGGAGATTTTCCAATTCAATATACATATACTGCCTCAAATGGTTGCTTCGATTCAAAAACACAATCGATCAAAGTCTGGCCATCACCAATTGCTGATTATTCAACCTCTACGCTGATTTGTGAGAAAAATGAAATTACCTTCACATCAACTGGTAATCCTGTTACAGGAACATTGACAGGTTATGAATGGATATACAGTGATAACCCATTTACATCTTTTACTCAAAATATCAATAAGAAAACATTTTCAGCATATGGTAATTATGATATAAAGCATATTGTAGTTACATCTAATGGATGTAGAGATACGCTTACCCGTTCAATTGAAATCAATCCACTTCCAATAGTTGATTTTGCTTTAGATAAAAGTATTTGTTTGCCTGATGGGTTGGCTGAATTTAGCAACCTAACAACTACACCAGATAATAAATCCATGAGCTATTTATGGGATTATGGCGATCCAGGTGGCAATAATCAAGGGACAACTGCAAAAGGAAGTCATAATTATTTACAGTTGAAAAGTTATTCTGTAAAATTGACTTCTACTATACCAGCTACAGGATGCACTAATTCAATTACTAAAACTATTGAGCCATTAGTTGATATCTTCCCACAACCAGAAGCAAGTATTACTAGTCAGGATTTCGTTTGTATTGGAACACCAATAGATTTCAAAGAAGTTTCAGATACTAAATCTGGTGCAGCATCTTCAATAACATCATGGAATTGGGATTTTGTCTTTACATCTTCTACTTCAAAAGATCCTAGTTATTTGTTCACCAAACCTGGAACTTACACTGTAAAAATGGTTGCAACCTCAGATAAGGGATGCAAATCGAATCTAGCTACTAAATCAGTCACCATACATCCATTCCCAGAAATTTCAGCTGGACCAGATATCAATGTGCTGGATAATGGTCAAAAACAAATAATGGCAACTGCAAAAGGTACGGATTTGGTTTATGCCTGGTCTCCTCCAACTTATTTAAGTGCAGTTGATGTTCTTCAACCAGTAGTTGTCAATCCAATTGAAGATATAGTGTATTCTTTAAAAGTTACTGGAATAGGAGGGTGTGAGCGTACTGATAAAGTAAAAATATTCGCTTTAAAATTAATTGATCCTCCAAATACCTTTACACCTAATGGAGATGGTATTAATGATGTTTGGGAAATCAAAAATCTAAATTTATATAATGATTGTATATTGGAAATCTATACACCTCAAGGATTGAGGGTATACCGGACAGTCAACTATAGTAGGCCATGGGATGGCACCAACAATGGCAAGCCATTACCATCAGGTACTTATTATTATGTAATCAATACCAATTCAGAGAGAAAGCTAATAGCGGGTTATGTGACAATCTTAAAGTAAAAATGACGAGGACTAAACTAATAATAGGATTTTTATTGTTGATGCAAACTGTACAAGCCCAGTTTAGACCTCACTATACCCAATATATTCTCAATAACTATATTGTAAATCCTGCACTATCTGGTATTGATAATTACGTAGATGTGAAATTGAGTATGCGCAATCAATGGATAGGAATTGATGGTGCACCAAAAACTTTTTATGCTACTGTGCATGGTGCCTTGGGTAAAGGTGATTATAGGCAGAATGCAACATCTTTTGATATGATTGGCCAAAATACCAGAGGTAATGAATTTTTACCCAGTTATACAACAGCATCACCGCATCATGGTATTGGATTTACAGCTTTAAACTATAGTACAGGTTACATTAACCGTGTTACTAGTTATGCAACCTATGCTTATCATATTGGACTAAATGAAACTACAAGTCTTTCAGCTGGTTTCGGTTTGGGTTTTACTTCTTTTAACATTGACAGGTCAAAAATTACTTTAGCAACATCTTCTGACCCCTCAGTAGATGAGACAATTGCAACATTTAAAAAGCTTAAACCTGAATTGAATGCAGGACTCTGGTTGTATTCTTCTAATTATTTCGTTGGTGTGTCTGCTCAACAGATAATTCCTTCAAAATTGAGTTTAATCAACAATGCTGAGAATAAATCCACCTTAGTTCCTCATATTTTTGCTACTGCTGGTTACAGGGCTCCAATTAGCTACGATATTTCTTTAATACCTTCATTGATGATTAGGTATATAAGCGATTTGCCACTAGGTGTAGATGTCAACCTAAAAGCTCAATTTCAGGATATGTTTTGGTTAGGAGCTAATTATCGCTACCAAGATGGATTTGCTGCAATGGTTGGATTGAATTTTGCTAAAAAAATTCATTTGAGCTATGCTTATGATTTGAATAAAGGGCAATACCTCTTGAGTTCTATGAATAGGGGTACCCATGAGATTGTTGTTGGATTTTTACTCAGCAATAAACACCCTTCACTTTAACAAAAGCACTTGTTTTTTTTGATATTAAAACAGAATCGCTAATTTTAGAAAAATTTGTACTAATGAAGAAAAGTCATTTTCTGACAACCTTAATATGTTTTGGTTTGGTAATTGCAAGCTGTAAAAAGACCCCTGGGTCTACGCCAGAACCTCCTCCAACACCTGAAGAAAATATTGCTTTTTCCATTGAACCTGATCCCGGTTCAAGCACTGTTACTTCGCAAACAGCAACTTATCCTTTTGTTGTTAAACTAACTTCAAAGATACCTTCTACCGGTATTCATGTTGATTATGCAACACAATTGGATACAGATAATTCAAATCCAACATTTACAAGAGAAAGCTCTACCTCAGCAACATCTTATAATTTGGCTACAGCAACACTTGATCCAGGTAAATTGTACAAAGTGACTGTTAAGGTAACTAGTCAAAAAACTACGACCAACACTTTAAGCAAAACATTCAGAGTAGCAAGAAAATAATTCAAGTCTATTTAATAAAAAAACCCCTTCATTGAAGGGGTTTTTTTATTGACTTTATCCAAAAACTTATTTTTGATCTTTGGTGATTTTGATTTCCATTTTATTACCTTTTAGAAATTGCTGGTATTTTTTTGCATCAACTTCTGTGCCATTCACTGTTAGTTTACCATTTTCATATAAAACTGCAACTTCAACACCTTCAGGAATCAAGCCATCTGCTTTTAATGCTCCCATTAATCCTTGGTCAGGACCTTCAGTGATTGAAATAGTAGCTTGAGTAGTATCTGTATTGATGATGGATACTTCAACATTTTCAATTTTCTTTTCAACCTTAACATCAGATTCGTGAAGCTGTGCAAGTGTAGGAGCAACAACTAATGATACAATGGACATCAATTTGATCAAGATGTTCATAGAAGGACCAGAAGTATCTTTGAATGGATCACCGACTGTATCACCTGTTACAGATGCTTTGTGTGGCTCTGATTTCTTGTAATAAATCTGTCCATTGATTTCTACTCCTTTTTCAAAACTCTTTTTAGCATTATCCCAAGCACCACCTGCGTTGTTCTGGAACATTCCCATCAACACACCACTTACCGTAGCACCTGCTAGGAATCCACCTAAAGCTTCTGGACCAAGCACAAAACCAATAATCAAAGGAGATACAATTGCAATTGCACCAGGAAGCATCATTTTCTTAATTGAAGCTTCAGTTGAAATGGCAACACATTTATCGTATTCTGGCTTACCAGTACCTTCCATAATACCAGGAATGGTGCGAAACTGTCGTCTAACTTCTTCAACCATTGACATCGCAGCTTGTCCCACTGCTCTTATTGCCAATGAAGAAAAGATAAATGGAATCATCGCACCAACAAATAAAGAGGCAAGTACTTTCGCTTTATAAATGTCGATACCAATCATTTCATGACCGTTATGATTAATAACACCAACATAAGCTGCAAACAATGCTAAAGCGGTTAATGCTGCAGACGCAATTGCAAAACCTTTACCAGTTGCTGCAGTTGTATTACCTACAGCATCAAGTACGTCTGTTTTTTCTCTTACTTCTTTTGGAAGTTCACTCATCTCTGCAATACCTCCAGCATTGTCAGCAATTGGACCAAAAGCATCGATAGCAAGCTGCATTGCTGTAGTAGCCATCATGCCTGCTGCTGCAATAGCAACTCCATATAGACCAGCACATGCAAACGAACCCCAAATACCACCTGCAAGAACAAGAATAGGAAGGAGTGTAGATTCCATACCGACAGCTAAACCACCAATTACGTTTGTAGCGTGTCCAGTTGAAGATTGTCTGATAATAGAATTTACTGGTCGTTTGCCCATTGCTGTATAGTACTCCGTTATAATACTCATCAGTGTACCTACAACCAAACCAACAACAATAGCACCCATAACACCGTGATTAGTGAAAGAAGTACCTCTGAGGGTCATTTCAGCTGGAAGAATGTAATATACAAGACCTGCACAAGCAATTGCTGTCAAAATAATTGAACCCCAGTTACCCATGTTCAATGCTTTCTGAACATTATCAGTACTTATGCCAGCGCTATCACTAACCCTAACAAAGAAAGTTCCAATGATTGAGAAAATGATACCGGCACCTGCAATCAACATTGGCAATAAAATTGGAGCAAAGCCACCGAAATTATCTTGAGAAATTGTTTCTTGTCCTAATACCATTGTTGCAAGAACAGTTGCAACATAAGAACCAAACAAATCGGCGCCCATTCCTGCAACGTCACCTACATTATCACCAACATTATCAGCGATTGTGGCTGGGTTTCTTGGATCATCTTCAGGGATACCTGCTTCTACTTTACCTACTAAGTCTGCACCAACGTCGGCAGCTTTTGTATAAATTCCACCACCAACACGTGCAAATAGGGCGATTGATTCTGCACCAAGAGAGAAACCAGTCAAAACTTCAATGGTCTTCACCATTTCTTCAGAATTGGCTTCACTACCCGGAGCAAAGATTTGTTTTAATATGATGTACAATCCACCTAATCCAAGTACGGCTAAACCAGCAACACCCAATCCCATTACAGCACCACCGGTAAAAGAAACATTCAAGGCTTTTGATAAGCTAGTTCTGGCTGCGTTGGCAGTCCTAACGTTTGCTTTTGTAGCAATTTTCATACCGATATATCCGGCCAAAGCACTACTGAAAGCGCCTAAAACAAATGCAAGAGCAATTGACCAGTGTGAATTTGGGTTGGTAGTCGACATGAAGCCTAACAATAAAGCAACGATCACCACGAAATAGGCAAGGATTTTCCATTCTGCCCTTAAGAATGCCATAGCACCTTCAGCAATATAATTGCTGATTTCTTTCATGCGGTCAGAACCTGCATCTTGCTTAGATACCCAGTTGAATTTTACAATGGTGTAAATGAGACCGATTAAGCCCATCAAGGGCACGAGGTAGATCAAATTTTCCATAAACAGATAGTTCGTTTATTTTTTGATTTGTAACGGTGTTTTCCGTTGTTATTTTGGGCTGCAAAAATAGGTAAAAACTGCTAAAAATCAGCGAAAAAGCACCTAAAAACCATAGAAATCATTCGTCGTCGTCTAGGGTTATGCCATAGCCATCAAAAATGCCTGCAATTTTTTTAGCTTGATAGATACTTCTGTTGAATTTATTTCCTAAAACAATAATGACTGTGGTGTCTTGGGGAAGTCGGCTAAATACTGTGTTATTTCCGTGCCACCAGCCATTATGATAAACAATTTTCTTTCCTGAGGGCATTTCATACAACCTCCAGCCTAAACCGTAGTTTTTCACCCCTTTTCTTTCATAACTATAGCCCTTGAAGGCCTCTTCAATGATTTTCTGGGAAAAAAAACTGGTATCATATAAAGACATATCCCATTTCATCATATCTCGTGGGGTGCTGTATATGTTTTTATCTCCATAAACTGCGTCCAAAAACATGAATGGCTCTCTTTGGTTGTTGAACTTGAAAGAAGGTAAAACATCATTTTCCTTATCCATAGAAAAGACAAAGCTGTTGTTCATGCCCAAGGGTTTGAAAATAGTTTGATCTAGATAGGTAGAAAAGCTTAGGCCACTTACTTTTTCAATTATTAGGGCCAAAAGCGCATAATTCGTATTGCAATAGTCAAAATAAGCGTCTGGTCGGCCAATATCTAACAAAGCCGATTTTTCAATAATCAGCTGTAAAACATCCTGGTTGGTAAGAGTCTTTTGGGTGTCCCATCCTAAGTGTTCAGCAAAATGAACATAATTGGGTAGTCCACTACGGTGTGCTAACAGATTCCTAACTGTTATTTTGTTAAAGGGGAAGCCATTTAAATAAAATGCGACTGGCTGATCGATGCTCATTGATTTTTCTTCAAAGAGCTTTAGGACAGCCATAGCTGTGATGGTCTTGGAAACTGAAGCTAAGTGAAATGATGTGGATGCATTTATTGAATCTCCTTTTAAGACCTCCTCAAGTCCATTGTAGGCCTCGAATATGATTTTACCGTTTCTGCTTACCAAGATTCCTCCATTGAAACGGGTTCTCAATAAACTTTGCTCATAGAATTTTTGACTTGAATTCCTAAGTGTTAAATCCTCATCCGACAAAACTGGGTTTTCATTGATTTGTTTGATGTATGTATAAGTAGGAATGGCCTTTTCAAGCTTTAAACGTGAATCTGCAAAATAGAAAAGTGCTAAAAATAATAAAAACAAGCCCGCAAATACCTTCAATTTCTGCATGTGTGCCCTTAAATTGGATGCGCAATAATAAGTTGTTAATTTCGCATAAAAATACACTAAAAACCAATGGCCTTAACAAACAATACCAGCTATCCTAAAGACAAAATCAAAATTTTGTTTTTAGAAAACATCAGCGATGCCGCTATCAAAGTTTTTAGAGATGCTGGGTACACCGATATAAAAAAAATAGGCGGAGCACTCAGTGAAGATCAGTTGATTGATGAAATAAAAAATGTTCATCTTTTGGGAATCAGGTCTAAAACATTGGTGACCGAAAAAGTGCTTAAGTACGCTACTAAACTACAAGCCATAGGATGTTTTTGTATAGGAACCAATCAGGTTAATATTCAAGCTGCAACCAAAAAAGGCGTTGTCGTTTTCAATGCACCCTATAGCAATACAAGATCAGTTGCAGAATTAGTAATAGGGGCATCTATCATCCTGATTAGAAAAATCCTAGACAAAAATAATGCGGCTCATAAAGGTATTTGGCAAAAGGATGCAAAGGGCAGTTTTGAATTGAGAGGTAAGACTTTGGGAATAATCGGATATGGTAACATTGGATCTCAAGTGAGCGTGCTTGCCGAAGCATTGGGCATGAAAGTTATTTTTTATGATACCATAACCAAGCTCCCTCTCGGTAATGCGGAATCAAGAAAATCTATCAAGGATCTTGTTTCACAAGC
>JBEASE010000141.1:0-2792 GCA_041162625.1 Bacteroidota bacterium
CATAGAGAAACGAAACTTTTCTAATACCTCCAATACCCTTTATTGTCTTATCCGATTGTACAACGGGTATTTTAAACTCCTCCACTGTAATCGAATCCAGTGAAATACCACCACTACCGGTATCCAATACAAAGTTGAGACTATCGGGGTAATCATTAACTTTTGCCTTGAGCAAAATAACCCCACCGGTCAAAATCCGAAAAGGGAAAGAGGTAATCAATTTTGAAGGAGGTTCCACAAACTGCTCCTGGGCATTTAGTCCCCCCAATAGGAGCAAATGCCAGGCTATCAAAAACAATATGGTCTTTGCTGTCTTCAAGATTGGTACTTTAAAAAGAACGACCTGTTCTTTTACCCTAATTTAAACTATTGATGTGTTAACTTTGTTACTATTGATGTGTTAACTTTGTTGTGTTTATTTACAAATAATGACTGAACTGAATAATTTATACCAAAAGGCACTGAATTTTGAGTTTCTAACTGCCGAAGAAGGATTACACTTGTTTAATCACGCCCCGCTTACTGAGCTGATGCACATTGCTGATGAGTTGAGAAAGACGCAAGTCCCCCATGGAAAAGTAACTTGGCAGATTGATCGCAATGTCAATACTACTAACGTATGTATTGCCAATTGTAAATTCTGCAATTTCTATAGAATTCCAGGTCACGCTGAAGCCTATATCACGGATATGGACACCTACCGTGAAAAAATTAAAGAGACACTCAAGTGGGGAGGCGATCAGTTGTTGTTACAAGGTGGACACCATCCAGAACTTGGTTTAAAATATTATGTCGATACTTTCAGAGCAATCAAGGCTGAATTTCCAGACATTAGATTACATGCTTTAGGTCCCCCTGAAGTTGCACATATTACTAAACTTGAAAAATCTACTCACCGTGAAGTGCTCAAGGCATTGAAGGAAGCGGGACTAGATTCTCTTCCAGGTGCTGGTGCTGAAATCTTAGTTGATCGTGTTAGAAGATTGGTTAGCAATGGAAAGTGTGGTGCTCAAGAATGGTTGGATGTAATGGCTGAAGCACATCAACAAAACATTACTACTTCTGCAACGATGATGTTTGGTCACGTTGAAACATTAGAAGAACGTTTCGAACATTTAATCAAAATCAGAGAAGTGCAATCAAGAAAACCAGAACATGCAAATGGCTTCTTGGCTTTCATTGCATGGACCTTCCAAGATGTAGATACTTTGTTAGCTAAGATTCGCGGCGTGCAAAACTTAACGACTGCTGAAGAATATATCAGAATGGTAGCCATCAGCAGAATCATGTTGCCGAATATCAAAAATATTCAAGCTTCATGGCTAACTGTTGGAAAAAAAGTTGCACAAATGTGTTTACATGGTGGTGCCAATGATTTTGGTAGCATCATGTTGGAAGAAAATGTGGTAAGTGCAGCAGGTGCCCCTCATAGGTTCACATATAAGTCAATGCAAGACGCTATTCGTGAAGCTGGATTTGAACCGCAACTGCGTAACCAAGAATACAAATGGAGAGATCTTCCTCAAAATATTGAAGAGCAGGTCATCAACTATTAACGTGCAAGCTCCACATATATATGAAATTCATGATCAGGCACTGACCATTGAGTTTTCAACTATTATCAGTGATACGTCGCATTTTAAAGTAATGCAACTGCATGCTTTAATCAATGAACATCCCTTCAATGGTTTTATTGAGTCGGTACCAGCATACAGTAGTCTTACTATTTATTTTAATGAAGAAATGCCTTCGCAAGAAGTAAAAACATATGTGATACAACTTCTTGAAAAATATGCAGATCTATTTTCATTATTAACTGACAATACGTCTTCTACTACCTACATCATTCCAGTTTGTTATGATCCATCATTTGGATTAGATATAATTGCTGTTGCAGAAGAAAAAAACTTATCAGTTGATGAAATCATCGCAATGCATACCAGTCAGACGTTTCGTGTGTACATGATTGGATTTGTTCCAGGCTTCGCTTACATGGGAACGCTTCCTGCAATCTTGGAAACAAAAAGAAAAAATGTACCACGATTGGAAGTTCCCAAAGGAAGTGTAGCCATCGCAGGAGTACAAACTGGTATTTATCCTGCAACCATTCCAGGCGGATGGAATATTCTAGGAAGAACGCCTATCAATCTTTTTGATAAAACAAAAGAGCCTTGCAGCTTTTTACAAGCAGGTGATCTTGTTCAATTTCAATCCATTACCAAAAAAGCATTTGAACAATACCCATGAGTATCACCATCATAAAACCTGGTATCAGCACTAGTATCCAAGACTTGGGTAGATGGGGTTTCCAGCAATATGGTGTACCCATTGGTGGTGCTATGGATAGAGAGGCAGCTAAAACGGCAAACCGATTATGTGAGAATGATGACGATGAAGCAGTTTTAGAATGTGCTTTGCATGGATTGGAAATAAACTTCAAAGAGACGGTTTGTTTCGCGCTGACTGGCGGTGGGGCTAGAGCAACACTCAATGGTGGTGATGTTGCTTATAACAGATTAATCAAAGTAATAGCAGGCTCAACACTCAAGCTTCATCCAGATGCATATGGCTGCAGGACTTACATCGCATTTGCAGGTGGATTGAATACCAAGAAAGAATTAGGAAGTGTTTCAACTTATGTTGCATCATCACTTGGTGGTATGAATGGAAGAAACATCATTGCAGGTGATGAATTAAAATTGTCTGAGTATAGAAAAGAACCAAGTTCAGCAAAAGATATTGTGATAGATCAAAATGGATTTGGTATAAGTAAATGGAAGGCGCAAGTTGAT
>JBEASE010000142.1:0-3417 GCA_041162625.1 Bacteroidota bacterium
GCATGTTGAAAATCTGCTGTGGAAATAATGACTGCATCAAGATTATTTAATGCATAAAGCTCATCGTTGTTTTTACATGCTGTAATATCATGTTGCATTTTATCTTTTAAGAATGCACTGCCTTCTTCACGTCTTAGTTTCCATAAATCTGAAACTGCTACAATATCATAATTTAGTTCTTTGTAGTGGTGAAGGAAACCAGGTATTAATGAGAATTTTGCTCTATCGGAAAATCCTACAATACCCACCCTCACTCTGTCATTAGCGCCAATGATGTTTCCGTAAGACTTTGCAGTGAATCCAAGTGATGCCAAAGTGATGCTTGCACCTGCTTTTGCAGATTGCTTGAGAAATTTTCTTCTGTCAGACATATCAATCGTTTTGAGTAGAGCTAAAAGTTACGACTTTTTCTTACTGGCTAGCTCCTTTGCACGGGTTGTGATAAAATATTTCGAGAGCATGTTGGGAACTTCCCAGCTGGGCATGTTTTTGTGCTGTAAATAACCTAAGTATTTATCCATCACCTGAGCAAAATGGGCTTCGTGACCAACATTGTATTTTTCAGGTACAACCAGCTGCCATCCAAAATCATTTTTTTGTATACTGATGCCAGGGTTGATCTTGTCTACTGCCAATTGTAGTTTCTCTGCAAATGCTGGATCATCCTTTCGTTGTTCGATATACAAAGTGGGTTTGTAGTTTTCTTCTTTGCCTTGTTTAATGATTAAAGAAGATTTCGTTCCTCTCATTAAAGAGTAGTGGGTATCCCCAGTTCCTTCAGGGGCTTTGTAATTCCAAGTGACACTCACTTTTGCGTGTACCCCATTGATGGTGAATGTGAATGCTCCATTGCTTTTTATTTGAAGATTGCCTTCTTGATCAAGTGTGTTTTTGAGAAAAAAGGGGATTTCTGTTTCTTTGGTGACGGTCTTGAATTCTTCTGGTGATACGCTTGTATTCCATTCATCAGCAGATAGTAGTGTTATGTTTTTTTTATAGTCGATGACTTGTTCAGGGAAACATTCCCATTGTATTAAGTCGACCAAGTGGGTAGTGACGTCAACACCCTGTTGATTGACATCAAAGTACCAAGTGGGTCTCGTGAGTACATTTCCTGATACGTATTTGTAAAAGTGGTGCACGCTGATCTTGGTGACGGATGGGTCATCCGGACTACCTTTATCTAGTATGCCAAATACCGATGGTTCCATGGATAAAGCCTTCTGTAATTGCGTAGTGATCTCATAACGTTCAGTCATGATGTCATAAAGCAACACATCATTTTTCTTGGCTTCATCAAATGCAGATTTCAGTTTTTCAAAACCATTGGCATCAATAGCCATTGGTTTGTCTGATAGAACATTAAATGCATTTTTTGTGAGTGCAAGAATGTATTCTGTTTTTAACTGATTGTTTCCTGCAAGCACAACGAGATTTCCTTTTTTCTCTTCCAGCATTTTCTGGAAGAAGTCGTCTTTGGTATAAACTAATTCTTTCCAATTGGTAGGAGAGTTTTGTCTTGTATTATAATTGTGGATACGGTCGAGGTGCAGTTGAAGATCATTGCCTGCTTTGGTGTAGACATGCACTGTAGGGTCTATTTCAGGGTACATAGTTTTCTGCACCAGTGCAGCATGAAAATGACCTGGGTCTAAGGTGATAAGCTTGATGGGTTGAGCCTGAATTAGACTTGAAAAAAATAACATGAAAAGCAAATTAACACCTTGGTAAAGATTCTTCATTTACTTTTCGTTTTAATGCAATACTAGAGGTTTGACAAAACAGCTATTGCCACTATTGCACCAAGTATCAATAAAAATATACCTGTACTTCCAGCCACTAAACCAGCAATGGCCAGTCCTTTACCATTTGAATTATTTTTTCTTGTTCTAGATAATCCGGCTATACTAAGTCCTAATCCAACGGGTACCAAAACTAGTCCGATTACAGGTAAAATAAAGAAGCTCGCAAGGCCTGTTACAGCAGTGATAAAACCCCAAAGTGCAAACCTGTCTGTTTTTTCTTTTTTATCTTCTTTTATTTTTTTGGCTTTTTTTGAGTCTTTGCTTTTTGTGATGGGAGCTTCAACATTTGAAGTATTTGCTGATGAAACTACAGTATTGTTAGAGTTTGTTGTTTGAGGAACAAATATTGCTGCTTGTACATTCAATACAAGGAAGAAAATTGGTAACAATGCTAGGGTAAACTTATTTTTCATGATTGGTTGAATTAAGAGGTTGGTTAGTTTAATAAAGATAGCATAAACTAGTTATTGTACCCTTAAATGGTAAGCTTTAGGTTGCGTAAAAGCCCTAAATCCTGCATGAGATAAAGTTGATCCAAAGCCAGAATGTTTTCGGCCACTCCATGGCAAGGCAGCACTTACTCTATCGCAGCAGTTCCAATAACCTGTTCCGCTATTGATTTGTGATAAAATTTCTTCTGCTCTTTGTTGATTAGAACTGTATACCGCTGCTGTTAGTCCGTATGCGGTGTCATTCATGAGTTGACTCGCTTCTTCATCATTTTTCACTTTCATGATGCCAATAACTGGTCCAAATGATTCTTCTTTCATGATCAGCATGCTGTGATCAACATCAACCAAAACGGTTGGTTTAAAATAATATCCTTTTCCTTCAATCGCTTTTCCTCCTGTTAAGATTTTAGCCCCTTTTGCAACAGCATCATTTATTTGAGATTCAAGAAATTGAATTTGTGCTTTGCGGGAGAGTGGTCCAATGTAAGTGCCATCCTCTTTTGGATTACCCATTTTCCAACTATCGACTTCCTTTACAAATTCATGGATATAGGCATCAAATATTTTTTCATGTACATAGATGCGTTCAACGGCGCAGCAACTTTGTCCGTTGTTGTAAAAAGCGCCATCAGCTGTCCCTTGTGCGACTGCTTTGATGTTTTCAACATCATCGGTAACATAGAGAGGGTCTTTACCGCCAAGTTCACACTGACAAGGGACCATTTTCTTGGCGACTGCTTCATAGATTGATTTTCCAGTAGCATATGAACCAGTGAAGAAATAACCATCTAGAGGGAGGTCAAGTAAGAGTTTTCCTATTTCGCCATCGCCGACTACCAGTTGAAACACATCAGTTGGAACACCTGCCTCTTTTAGGAGTCTTTCAATATGCTGACCAGTTAATGTTGCGTATTCAGATGGTTTGTACAATACGGCATTGCCTGAGAGCAATGCAGGTATGAAAACATTGGTGCCCACCAAATAAGGGTAGTTCCATGCAGATATGTTACATACAACACCTAGTGGTTCATACTTGATGATTTCTTGCATGTTATCAGAAGCTGACATGATTTCATCTGCTATATACTTAGATGCATTGTCGAGCATCCAAGCAATTCTAGATCTTGAGCCATTCACTTCGTTTCTTGATTGTTGAAGGG
>JBEASE010000067.1:0-8154 GCA_041162625.1 Bacteroidota bacterium
GCCCCAATTGTAGGCAGCTTTACACATATATTCGACTTTTTTCAGCAATGTTGGGTATTTGTTGCGGCCCCGATATCAATTACTTTTTTATTAAGTATGATCACCAAAAGAATTAATTCAAAACTTGCATTCATACTTTTGCTGCTAACCTTCCCCATGTTTCTAGCTCCTTATGCAGTAAAAGAAATCGGGATAATCATGAATATTTACAACCTGGCTGGAATAGTATGGATGTGCATTCTAGTGTTTGCAGCTTTATACATGTTCTTCTTTAGCCCAGCACCCGTTTATAATAATGATGATTCAATCGGGATATATGTCAAAGGCACAGAAAAAATTCAAATGCCATGGTACAAATCAATTGCATTTTGGGGTAGCATTATGGTTCTTGCTTATTTAACCATTTATATAATTTTTTGGTAACCGTTATGAGTATTTCAAAGTTTTTATCCGGTAAGTATGAAATCATCCGACTCGAAAGCTCCACTTTATGTGTGGATGTTGCACCTGCAGTTGGAGGAAAAATAATCAGTATTTACTCCAAAGCGCTCTCCAAAGAATTCCTATGGACAAATGATGCACTAGAACTGCAGTCCTACCCAGTTGGTACCTCTTTTGATCCTTTTTTCTTTGGTGGATTTGATGAATTACTACCCTGTGATTTGCCCGAAATGATTCAGGGTATTGATTATCCTGATCATGGAGAGCTTTGGACCCTTGATTTGAATTATGATATGAATAGTAATGAACTGAGGTTATTCAAAAAGCTTCCATTAAGTGAATTGTACTATGAAAAAATAATTACCCTCGATGAGTCTGATCCGTTAATTCACACCGATTACAACATCAGAAATGATGCCTCCTCTGTTAGGAATTTCCTTTGGAAATTGCATGCAGCAGTCAATATACAAGAAGGTGATCAGTTAGAATGTTTTGTTGGTAAAGGCGAGGTTGCTGATACAGCATATTCGCGGTTTAATTCGTTGGAGCCGTTTAAATGGCCAGTTATTGAAAATACAGATGCTTCAAAAATTCCGGCAAAAAACGGAACAATGGACTTTTTTTATCTCTATGAAATTCAGAAAGGAGAGATGAGCTTAATCAGCGAAAAAGATGATTCGAAATTCACCATTATTTTTGATACTGAAGTATTTCCATATCTCTGGTATTTTGCTTCATATGGTGGTTTTTTAGATCACTATACTGCAGTGCTCGAACCTGCTACAACAATGCCGATATCGGTCAACGATGCTATCGATTTAAAACAATGTTCAGTACTTCTGCCAGGAGAAATGATAAAAACAAGGGTTTCTGTTTATGCAGGAAGCTTGAATAAAAAATCATAAAAGAATTAAAATGGAACGAAAAAAAGCCTTGATAACAGGTGCAGCATCAGGCATAGGTAAAGCAACAGCCTTAAGGTTTGTATCAGAGGGCTATGATGTTTTTCTGAATGACCAGAACGAAGAGAGACTAAATGCAGTATTCAGTCAGCTTAGCGAAGGTAATCATCTGCTGCTTGCAGGTAATTATGCCGATGAGGCTGTGATTGCAAAAGCCGAAAAATTGATAAGTGACGAGTGGGGTTCTCTTGATGCTTTGATTAACTGTGCAGGAATATTCGAGCAAGTCCATTTGGTGAATTCAACACTTGACGAATGGCATAAAATATTTGACATCATGGTAAACGGAGCCATACATACCACAAGACTGGCTGCGAAATTGATGTCGGCTGGAGGAAGCATTGTTCATATTACCTCAATTCATGGCACACATGTTGAATCAGGAGCAAGCAGCTATGCTACAGCAAAAGCAGCCATCAACCAGTATTGCAGGTCAGCAGCTATGGAACTTGCAGATAATAAGATTAGGGTAAATGGTATTGCTCCAGGATATATAAATACTCCCATGGCTATTGTTAACGGAGTAAATGAAAATGATACTCCTTTGTTTCACCAGAAATATGTCGTTGGAAATCTGATGCCTATGCGGAGAGCTGCCGAACCTGAAGAAATAGCTGGAGTTGCATTTTTTTTAGCCGGAAAGGATGCATCCTATATAACCGGCCAAATCATTGTTGTTGATGGCGGATTGACAATTACATTTTAAACCTTGATCAGATAATGAAAATTGAAGCAGTTGATTTATTCTACCTTTCGATGCCTGAAGTTTTGGATATCGGTGATGGCAGTCAGGATGCTTTGTTAGTAAGGGTTAGAGCCGGAGCCTATGAAGGCTGGGGCGAGTGCGAAGCCTCCCCATTAACTTCCATTGCAAGTTTTGTAGCACCCATGTCACACAGTGCTTGCAAACCAGTTAAGTATTCAGTTGAAGGTAAAAACATAAATGATATAGCTGATATCTACAATATATCTAAACTGGTATATGAAAATTCATTCGATTTATTACAGGCTGATCATATGCTCTCAGGCATTGACATCGCGCTTTGGGATTTGCTGGGCAAAATAAAGCAGGCACCGGTTTATAACTTATTAGGATATAAAAAGGCCTATGCCAAATTACCCTATGCCTCACAGCTTTTTGGAAATACTCCTGAAGAAACATTTTTAAAAGCCAAGAAATCATTTGACATGGGTTTCAAAGCTGTAAAGTTTGGCTGGGGTCCATTTGGCAAGGGAACACTTAAGGAAGATGTGGCACAATTAAGAGCAGCCCGTGAAGGTCTGGGAAAAGATATTCATTTAATGATTGATGCAGGAACTGCATGGACTGATAATAACGCCGATGCCTGCAAAAGACTAAAAGCACTTAAAGAAATAAATGCATATTGGCTTGAAGAACCTTTTATAAACGGAGAATTAGCAGCATACAAAAAACTTTCTACAGCTTCTCCCCTTTGCCCACTGGCAGCAGGTGAAGGTTGCCACAATTATGCACAGGCAGCTGCTATGATTGAATATGCTGGACTAAGCTTCATTCAAATTGATACAGGGCGCATTGGTGGTATTACTGCTGCAAAACGGGTTGCCGATCTTGCCAAGGCAAGAGGGGTAACATTTATCAATCATACCTTTACTTCACACCTGGCGCTGAGTGCATCGCTTCAACCCTATGCCGGTATAAAAGGTGATGTCATTTGTGAATATCCGGTTGAATCACAACAACTGGCTTTAGATATAACAAAAGAAAAAATACTTCCCGATTCAAACGGGATGATTCAAGTTCCGAATTTACCGGGGCTTGGCATGACGGTAGATACCGAAAAACTTAGACCCTATCTGGTTGACTTAGAAATCAAGGTAAATGGAAATAACATTTATAAAACAACAGCACTTTAGAAATCTCACCCGATATTTGAAACCAGATGAAGTGAATGAACGCTTGATTGAGGGATTAGAAAGCCAGAAACAGAAATTTATTACTCTTTAATTTTCAAACAATCAATATGATTAAAAATGATTTCGAAAATCAGGTTGCAATTGTAACAGGAGGAGCTGATGGACTTGGAAAAGCAATTGCCAACAAACTTGGATTGCAAGGAGCTGCCATTGCCCTTTTTGATATAAACCCAACTCAATTACAAAGCACAACTGAATCACTGCTCGATCAGGGTATAAAAGTCCGTTCATTTGTAGTAGATGTTGCGAATGAAGAGGAAATCATAGATGCTGTTGATAAGGTTGAGAGAGAGTTTAATAAAATTGATATACTGGTGCATTGCGCAGGAATTGTTGGTCCAACAAACACAAAAATTACAGCATATTCAACTGAAGAATTTGACAAAATTGTAGCAGTAAATTTGAAGGGAAGCTTTCTAATTACTAAATACACTATCCAGAAAATGGAAAAGAATAATTATGGAAGAATACTCCTTATTTCATCTATTGCTGGAAAAGAAGGAAACCCGGGAATGGTCGGCTACTCATCAACTAAAGCAGGCGTTATCGGTCTTGTAAAGGGTGTTGCCAAGGAATATGCAACTTCGGGAATTTTAATAAACGGACTAGCGCCTGCAGTAATCAAAACCACTATGAATAAGAATACCGCACCCGAACAATTGGCATACATGACGGCAAAAATTCCAATGGCTAGGCTAGGTGAACCGGAAGAAGTCGCTGAAATGGCATCGTTTATTGTTTCAAGTAATAATAGTTTTTCTACTGGTTTTATATTTGATATTTCCGGAGGCAGAGCTACTTATTAAATATTTCATAATGATTATAAACTATCTACGTTTTAATGTACTGGTGAAATATTGTATAACTATTGTTCTTCTTTGTTGCATATACCCTGTTTGGGGAAAAGAGAAAGTATTTCGTATTGGTGTGGCCGGACTAAATCATGGCCACGTGGGTTGGGTATTTGAAGCTAATAAGCGTTCTGATATTGAAATTGTTGGTATTGCTGAACCCAACCGAGCATTAGCTGAGCGTTATATTTTAGCCTATGGGTTGTCGATGGATTTGATTTTTGAATCTCTCGAAGAGATGTTGGAAAAGACTAAACCTGAGGCAGTCACTGGCTTTGGAACAACCTTTGCTCATTTGGAAATTGTACAATTATGTGCTCCACGTGGTATACATGTAATGGTAGAAAAGCCCCTTGCGGTCAGTTTAGCACATGCCAAAGAAATGGCAAACCTTGCTCAAAAATATCAAATCCATCTGCTGACGAATTACGAAACTTCTTGGTATGCTACCAATGAAAAATTATACCAACTATTTAAGGCCGGGCAAATTGGCGAAGCAAGAAAAATAGTCGTCCGTGATGGTCACCGAGGTCCCAAAAAAATTGGAGTAAGTCCTGAGTTTTTAGAATGGCTAACTGATTTGGAATTGAACGGAGCAGGATCTCTTATGGATTTTGGTTGCTATGGCGCCAACCTTAGCACTTGGCTTTTGGATGGTAAGAGACCAATTTCGGTCACCTCGATCACCCAGCAACTTAACCCCGATGACAATCCCAAGGTGGAGGATGAGGCAACCATTATTTTGACTTATCCAACTTCTCAAACGATAATCGAAGCTTCGTGGAACTGGCCAATTGGAAGAAAAGACATGGAAGTTTACGGTATGACTGGAGCTATTTTTTCTGACAATGCCAAAAATCTTCGAGTTCGAATGGCGAAAGGTTATGATGGATTTGAAGAGAAGAAATTTGAGTTGGATGCTCGACAGAAGCCCTTTGATGATCCCTTTTCTGTTTTGAAAGCGGTAGTATGGGGGGAAATAAAACTTGCTGCATTTGATCTCTATAGCTTAGAAAATAACTTGGTTGTTATGGAGATTCTAGAAGCAGCCAAAGAGAGTGCAGCTTCCATGAAAACAGTTTTTCTTTCAAAATAAACGCTTAGATTTCCAATCTTCGGATATACTAGAGGGTTCGAAAAAAAATTTTACTTCGGTATTTTCAAACGAAGACCAACTCCTTCATTTCCTAATAGCAACATTATCAATCATCGCATTATAGTTGCATATTTCTATGAACAGTCGATCACGCTTAATCAAATCAATATTAATAAGAAGGAAGGAAAATTTTACTGAAGGATGAAAATAGTCTAGTTATGTGCCAATTTCTAAAATATCAATAAATATTTATCCTTGTAACATACTCCTATTAAGTTCTTTCAAATTCCTACAACCGCTTAATGCCATACCAAGATCAAGCTCTTCTTTAAGCATTGACAAAGCTTTTTCAACACCCTGCTGACCACCAGCCGCTAAACCCCACAATACTGGTCTGCCAACTAAAACTGCTTTTGCGCCTTGAGCTAGTGCTTTCATTGCGTCAGTACCTCTTCGGATACCACCATCCATCAGTACAGTTGTACGATTACCTACTGCATCAACAATAGCGGGTAGAACATCAATGGTTGCAGGAGCACTATCCATTTGTCGTCCACCATGATTAGAAACAAGAATTCCCTTAATTCCATGTTCTGTTGCTTTTATAGCATCATCAACCCTGCAGACTCCTTTAATAATGATTGGTAATTTGGTAATTGAAGCCAACCATTCAAGGTCTTTCCATTGTAATGTAGCATCAAGCATCCATGCAAATGATTGTCCAAGTCCAGCACCACTTTGACCTTTTGCAATTCCTTCTTGCTGGTATTTAACTAAGTTAATGGCAGAAAGTCCTGGTGGAAGATGAAACCCATTTCTAACATCACGCTCTCTGCGACCCCAAAGAGGTGTATCCACTGTTACAACAAGAGCCTTTGCGCCTGCACTTTCAGCTCTTGCAACTAAATCGCGTGTATACTCTCTTTGCTTGTTTATATATAGTTGAAACCAAAAAGTTTTATTTGTTGCTTCTGCTACCTCTTCAATAGTTGTAGTAGAAAGACTACTTAATGTCATAATGGTTTTCGCCTTTACCGCTGCCCGGCCTGTTGCCAACTCTCCGTCTGGATGTGCAAGTTTATGAAATGCAGTTGGAGCAACTAGAATCGGGAAGTCTATATGTTGACCAAATATTGTTGTAGAAAGATCTCTTTTTTCTACATCCACCAAAATCTTATAATGAATTTTCAACTTTTCATAGGCTTCCCTATTTGCCTTCAATGTTGTTTCATCCCATGCACCACTACGATAATAATCATATGCAAGTACGGGCAATCGCTCCTTAGCAAGTCGTTCTAAGTCAAAAATATTAAGTACATCCAATGGGATATCAGGATTTTCAATATTGGCAAAAGATTTTATAGGCGACTGAATATTAGCCGTCAACGACGAACCAGCGGTCAGTCCCCCAGCAGCCATAAATGTCTTTTTTAGAAAATCACTTCTTTCCATAATATTAGTTTATACATGGAATATAAATATATATTGAGTTAATCCAGTTAAAATTTATCCACTTTGCTTTTTATTTATCTATTATATGATAGAGAATTTACATTTTTTGTTTTTTGATTAACTTCAATAAACTAAATAAAACGCTAGTGCTAAATGATATAATTCCAAAACTTCCTATGCGCGATATTAGATAAATCTATTGTAATACATCCAAATGGTCATTTAGAAGTCAAACCCTGGGGGCAAAAAGAATTTTCTTTACTTGACCCGGATAATAATTTGCTGACTTTTGGAGAGGTAAATTAGTTTTTTTAATTAACTGAAGTCGTGGTGCTAAGATCAAGCACAATACTACTGGGAGAGGGTTATAGATCACAAAATAGACGATGAATCATGACTGAAAATAATGCTTATTAGTTTAGCTTGAATTAAAAATGAACGATAGCACAATTAGATGTTGTGTCAATAAACTAAAAACTATAGGTAGCAAAGCACATACAATAAATAAGAACAAGTCATAGTAAATCCATTACTCAAAAAATTCACCCAATGGTTATCTAACCATGCTTCTCCCTTTACCAATTGAACTTGGGTATCATTATCTAGAAACTCTATCCAAGTATCTCCCTGTCTCCACAGTGCCTGCCAACGGCTACCCATGAAACTATCAACTAGCATTCCAATCATGCCTGTCGCAATCACCCACAACAATTGAATTGTTGTAACTGGTAAAATAAAATGTAACATGGCTGCTAACAATACTAAAGAAATAAAACCGCCTGTTGTCCCTGCAAAAGAAATACCTCCTGATAAACCCGGTTTCATCACACGAAAATTAGCAATATTAAATGTCTTACCTCCAATGGCAGTCCCTACTTCACTGCTTATCGTATCGCAAATACTGATTGCAAAAGAACACCAAGCCAACAACTGCCAGTGGAACTGATCAGTCAATCCATAGAGCATATACAAGACCACGCCAATCCATCCATTTGAAAATACTTGTTGCGCTGTTCTTTTATCAGAACTATGTTTTGAAACAATCGTCCAGCTATAGATCCTGCTACCAAAAGAAAAATGGGAGCGGACAATGCTTTCCATCCTCCACTCATCCATAACATAGCTGCCATCCATACAGCTGCCCACCATCCTGTTTGATCCAACCATTTATTTTGAAGAACAAGCCATGCAAGGAAGATTAAAAAAATCGCGACAACCAAAATCCAATTCCAAGATCCTAAATGAGGCGTATTAAGTAATAATTGAATCCATGCAACCGTAAAAATGGGTAGAAAAAAGTTATCACTACCTCTCCATGAAAACAATTCTGTCAATGTTGGTATGAATGAAAATAATATCCACCACCCAAAATGTAAATCTGGAAAACGAATACTCA
>JBEASE010000143.1:0-4103 GCA_041162625.1 Bacteroidota bacterium
AAGCGAGTTTTGCTTCCAAAGCAAGCATAAAACAGCTGAAATATATACCCTTAAGAATGATGGAATGATCTTTTGAATCATTAAATTAGCTAATAGTGTTTTAACCCTTAACCCAGCTAGTTTATGCAAGTGATTCTTGGCGTACTTTTCCATTTCATAGGTGGATTCGCATCAGGTAGCTTTTATATTCCTTACAAAAAAGTAAAGGGCTGGAATTGGGAAAACTATTGGATAATCGGCGGTTTATTTTCTTGGTTGATTGTCCCCCCTTTAGCTGCATACCTTACTATTCCTGGCTTTGCAGAAATTATTACTGGATCAGCAGGTTCGGTTATTGGATATACTTTTTTATTTGGTGTGCTATGGGGGATAGGTGGACTTACCTATGGATTAGGGGTTAGGTATTTGGGTGTTTCTTTGGGAAGCAGCATTATACTTGGACTTTGCATGGTCTTCGGTGCTATCATTCCTGCAATCTATTATGACTTTAGTGCAGTTGCTGGGAAAGATACTTTTTCACAAATGGTTTACTCAACGTGGGGATTGACTGTTCTGTCTGGTTTATTGATTTGTGTAGTTGGTATCATCATCAGTGGTAAGGCTGGTGTAATGAAAGAAAAAGAATTGCAAACTATAGGTACAGATCCGCATGGTGGTAGTGTAAAGACAGAGTATAAGTTTGGATTAGGTATGCTGGTTTCTATAGTATCAGGTGTTCTTAGCGCTTGCTTTAATTTTGGATTAGAGGCAGGTCAATCGATGGCAAATATTGCTAATGAAGTTTGGGTGGCAACAAATCCAAACCAAGGTGATTTTTTATACAGAAACAATGTTGTTTATGTTGTTTTGCTTTGGGGTGGACTAACAACAAATTTGGTATGGTGTTTGATTCTGAATTTCAAGAATAAATCCTTTGGTGATTATACCAAGAAGTCTACATCATTGGCAAGTAACTACATTTTTTCAGCACTTGCTGGTACTACTTGGTTCTTACAGTTTTTCTTCTATGGTATGGGGGAAAGTAAACTAGGTAATGGTCCAAGTTCATGGATTTTACACATGGCATTTATCATATTAGTGGCAAATATGTGGGGATTTATCCTAAAAGAATGGAAAGGGGTAAGTAAGAAAACATCTAATACTATACTTGCTGGTATTTTGGTGATCATATTATCCGTTTTAGTAGTGGGCTATGGGAATAGTTTACACGTTTAAAAATGAAAGAAATCAAATGAAAATTCTACAGTCAGCTATCGATCAATACAACCATGATTTACAAGCTAGTCATGAGCAGAAATTTTCATATCTCTCAGCAACTAATGATAGACTCGAAAAAGTAATTCAGCAATTGTGTAGATTTCAAGTGGCTATACCCAGTTGGGCCTTAGGTGCAGGAGGAACACGTTTCGGTCGTTTTTCTATAGGAGGTGAACCTTCTAATCTGGAACAAAAAATTGAAGATGTAGGATTGATACACAGTTTAAATAAATCAAGTGGTGCAATATCCTTGCATATACCATGGGATATACCTACTGATCCTGCTCATATTCGTGCTTTGGCTAATGAACATGGTTTGAGATTTGATGCCATGAATTCAAATACTTTTCAAGATCAGCCTCATCAGCAACACAGTTATAAATATGGTTCGTTGCAACATGTAGATAAGTCGGTCAGGAAGCAAGCCATTACACATAACATGGATGTCATCAAATATGGTGTTGAGCTGGGTTCTAAATCATTAACCGTATGGTTATCTGATGGATCCTGTTTTCCTGGTCAAAAAGCTTTTCAGCATGTGTTGGAAAGCTTAGAAGAAATTTACCATGTGCTTCCAGCAGACTGGAAACTTTTTATTGAGTATAAAGCTTTTGAGCCTAACTTTTATTCAATGACTGTCGGGGATTGGGGCCAATCACTTTTGTTGGCCAATAAATTAGGACCAAAGGCATATACATTAGTCGATTTAGGACATCATCTACCCAATGCCAATATTGAGCAAATCGCTGCCCTATTGTTAATGGAAAATAAATTAGGTGGCTTTCATTTTAATGATTCAAAATATGGGGATGATGATTTAACGGTAGGGTCAATCAGGCCGTATCAATTATTCCTCATCTTCCGTGAATTGGTTGAAGGAATGAATGCACGTGGTATGGATCATGCACTAGACCTAGGTTGGATGATTGATGCTTCGCACAACATCAAAGATCCATTGGAAGATCTTTTACAATCTGTTGAAGCTATTCAAATTGCATATGCTCAAGCATTGCTTGTTGATGATCATGCCTTAGAAGAAGCGCGCATGCATAATGATGTTGTAAAATGTCAGGAGATCTTGCAAAATGCCTTCAGGACGGATGTTCGTGCCATTGTTGCAGAAGCGCGACTAAGAAATGGAGCCTCAATAGATCCATTGGGATTGTATCGAAAGTTAAATGTGAGAGGTGAACTGATTAAGGAGAGAGGCAATACATCAAAAGCTACAGGTTTATAGTGTCTGCAATGAATCCAATAGAAGTAATTCTCATTTTCGATATAGGAAAAACCAATAAAAAAGTCCTGCTCTTTAATGAAGACTTGGAAGTAATTAGTGCTAAGTCTTTTGAGCTTACTGAGACTAAAGATGAAGATGGATTTCCAGCAGAGGATATTGATTTGCTCACCAGTTTTATTTTAGATTCCTTTCAAGAAGTTTTAGCTGATAAACGTTACAGCATTCGAGGTGTAAATTTTTCCGCATACGGTGCAAGTCTCGTTTATTTAGATACTCACGGAGATGTTTTGACGCCGTTATACAATTACCTAAAACCCTATCCACAACAGTTATTAGATAACTTCTACGAACAATATGGCGGTCAAGAAAACTTTTCTAGGTCAGCTGCATCACCTGTTCTAGGTAGTCTCAATTCAGGTATGCAATTGTATCGTTTAAAAAAAGAACAACCGGAAAAAATGGAGTCGCTTGCCACTGTGCTTCATTTACCTCAATATTTGGCTTCGCTAATTTCTGGACAATTCTATTCTGAGCTAACCAGTATTGGGTGTCACACTAATCTATGGGACTTTGACAAGAACACATATCAGCAATGGCTAAAGGATGAGGAACTTGAACAATATTTGCCTCCAGTAACAAATAAAATGTACGTTTCGGTTCAAATAAATGGCGATGAACTTATAGTGGGTACTGGACTTCATGATAGTTCTGCAGCATTGGTTCCTTATTTGCTGGAAAAAAAGAATAGGTTTCTTTTATTGTCGACTGGCACTTGGTGTATCAGTTTAAATCCATTCAATAATTTACCATTGTCACATGATGAGTTGAGAAATGACTGCCTTTGCTACTTGCAACCAAACGGTAAACCAATTAAAGCTGCAAGATTTTTTGGTGGACAAATTCATCAAGAAAATGTAGTGAAAATCGCCGCTCAGTTCAATATTACTGTTGACCAAATTCTTCAAATTAATTATAGTGATGAAGATGTAAGTTTGTTGTTAAATCAGCCAGTCAAACAGAAATATTTAGATTGTAGTGATGCAAGAACATCCTATTTTGTGATGATGGAACAACTTATAGCTAGACAAAAACTTTCAACCGACTGGGTGCTTCAAACAGCTGATATAGATGAAATAGTGGTCGATGGTGGATTTGCAAAAAATAAGTTGTTCATGAAATTACTAGAGCGGGTATACCCAAATAAGCTTATTACTGCTTCAGAGTTTTCTCAAGGTAGTTCATTGGGAGCTGCAATTGTTTTAAAGGATGCGATATGGAGAGATTAAATGAGCAGATATATCGGACTATTGCAGATAATGATGTACAAACCGTACTTGATTATCCAGAAAAAGTTCTGCAGTTTGGAACTGGGGTCTTATTGCGTGCTTTGCCTGATTTTTTCATTGATGTTGCCAATAAGCAAGGAAAATTTAAAGGTCGCATAGTAATGGTTAAGTCAACGCCTGGGCAAGTTGATACTGCGTATGAAGACCAAGACAATTTATTTACACATATAATCAAGGGTTTAGATCAGGGCAAGTTGATTGATAAAATGCATATTAATTCTTCAATTTCACGTTGTCTGCATGCAGAAGACAATTGGGATGAG
>JBEASE010000022.1:0-32914 GCA_041162625.1 Bacteroidota bacterium
TAAGGTGTTCTTCCCAAAAACTTCGAAGAAAGGAGTCCATCTTTTTTTACCAAGATGTTCAATAACAAATATGATAATTGGTAAAATCAAAAGATCAAGACCTACTGTTTGAAACACATAGCTTGTCGTCCAGAGTTTTTTATTGATAGGAACAAAAAGGTCAGTCCATTGAGCCGCGAATAATAATAGGGCACCAGCAATCATTAATCGTGCAATAGTTTCATAACCATTTCCTTTTTGGCTAATGAAACGTGCAGTTAAATAGCCAGCGAGTACATTTACAACAGAAGGGATGGTGCTTAATATTCCTTCGGGATCAAAAGGTATTCCTTCCCCTTGGTAAAGATGCTTTGCGCCAAGAATCATCAAGTCAAGTTTATGACCAATATTTCCTTCCATAGTATAATCACCAAATGCCCAAAGGACAAAAGTGTAGAAGCTAAGTGATATACCAATGTACCAGACTGCTCCTTTAACTTTGAAGAAATGAACTATGATTGCAGAGATTGCATAGCAAAGAGCAATTCGCTGAAGCACGCCAAGAATTCGAGTATTACTCAAGGGCCTGAATATATATTCTCCAGTTTCCGTGATATTAAAAAACGGAAACCAATACAATAAAAATCCAATTAGAAATATTATAGCCGATCGCTTGAATATTTTTTTCAGTACAACAGCACTACCCATCCCTTCGTATTTTTGCATACTAAAGAACATTGCATTACCTGTCACAAACAGGAATGTTGGAAATACTAAATCGGTAAGTGAAAAACCATGCCAGGATGCATGTAAAAGTGGTGACCAGGCTGTATCAAAGCTCCCAAGCGAATTCACAACAATCATAACGGCCACATCTAAGCCACGAAAAACATCAAGACTAAGATATCTCTGTTGTTTCATATGTATGGTTATTACTCAAAGTAATTTACACATTTCACATGAATTCTATTTTATAATAGAATGCTAGTTTATTGAAATTATCTTTTTGAAACTACTCAAGGAGTATGAGTTGTTCTTACAAGATTTGAAAGTGGCAAGAAAGTAATGCTGCCCGGCTTCTGTTCGGCAACCCACTCGAGCATCAGTTTCACACCCAGGGGTTCATTGAGATTGGCATGAATCAGGATCACGCTGCCAAGTTTTGGCTGCTGATTCTTGGCCAGCCAGGCATTGCTGCCAAGCGTAATGAGGTGAAGGCGCTCGAGTTGTTCAATGAGTTCCGGACTGGATACCAGGCCAGGGAAACGGAAAAATACCGAAGGAGCAATGCCTCGTGCGATGAGCAGTTTTTCTACATCGAGAATTTCTGAAAGCACATCCAAATTGGATTCGCGCATGAAATTGTGTGAGATATCAAGATGACTATCATAAGGGTGATGGTTGGTGTGATTGATCCAGGTGATTTGCAACCGGCCTTCCGCTACCTGCTTGTTGAGCCATTCGAAGGACTCCGCATGCTTTTGTAGCCAACTTCCGGAAAGTGACAGGGCTACAGGTAGGGCTCCTTTACCATGCACTTGTGTAGCATGCTCGAGCTTATCGAATAACTCCTGGTTGAAGCCAGGTTTCGAAGAGGGGCAGAGATCTGCGGTCAAGAAATACCCATTTACTGGAACCAGAGACCGAATCAGTCCAGCATTTTGCATCAGATCCTCATTGGTCCTTTCCACGTCCATCGCTCGACGATAAGGAGTGCCCGCAAGAAGGGCCTCCACACGCTTGGGGTCAGCATCACAGCGCAGGCTTGCGAATGGTTCAATTCGGGTATCAAGTGTTTTAGGATCCACCGTGATTCGATATTCCACCCCATTTTGCCGAAAGGAGCGAATGGCTATGCGCTCTTGCCCTCCCGAAAGACAATACTCGAACACCCCTTGGTAGGCATCTATTTCATTGTATAGCGGATTGGATGGAAATTTGTTTTGAGAGAAACTAATCCCCTGAAAAAAGGTCAAAAAAAGAAACAGAATTGACAGGTGGAAAAGATATTCAATCCGAGACTTTTTATTTATCACGTTGTCCATTAGAATTATTCTATGTTATTGCATGCTAAATTAAACCGGTGTGTCCAATCATTGCATTTAATTATTGAATTTTTTACTGGCCAAAATAAAAAAGGATTCATGAATTTGACTTCAAAAACCCTTTCTAGATTTGTGGGCCCACCTGGGCTTGAACCAGGGACCCCCTGATTATGAGTCAGGTGCTCTAACCAGCTGAGCTATAGGCCCTAGAACAAAAAATGTTCTGAGGACTGCAAATTTAGGGAATAAATTGAAAGTTGATCTTTGTTTTGATCTTTTTGATACTGGATTAGTAGATTAATAAATCATCCTTTTTTATACCTGGCAGAATTAATTCAATTAATTTTACAGCTCAAACACTGAACATGTCAAGAAAATTTGTAGATCTTTCTGTTGTCCATAGAAGAAACATGGGGAAAGAGGGTAATATCGATAATGGTTTTTGGCATAACAAATCAATCCCGCAAAGACTTGAGGCTGCAATTATGATGATTCAAGTAGCCTATCAAGATATAAATTTCGTAAAAGGGAAAGTCAATCGTCAATTAATTTCAATGCGAAAGCAAGCTTAATGAACCTATTTAATGAAGATTTCATAGATTTTTTAAATTTCCTAAACGAGAATAAAGTCAGTTATATTCTTGTGGGTGGTTATGCTGTTGTTATTAGGGGATATAGCCGAACTACAGGTGATATTGATATATGGGTTGAGAAAAATCAAGAAAATTATCTTAAATTAAATAAAGCGCTTGTGTCATTTGGACTACCTTCTAATGCAATAACACTCGATAGCTTTTTATCTCCTGAGTTTGATGTTTTTTCTATTGGTAAACCGCCTTTTGCAATTGAAATAATGACAGCTGTAAAGGGACTTGATTATAAGGAGGCCTTTGATACATCAACTATGGAAAAAATCGATGGAATAGAAATAAAAGTTCTCCATCTCAATCAATTGCGACAAGCAAAAGCTGCTGCAGGTCGGCATAAAGATTTAAATGATTTAGAAAATTTACCAAGCTAATTATATGAGACTTTTAACTTGCATCACCTTCGTTTTTTCAGCCTTACAATTATCAGCACAAGACAAGCAATCAGATACTACAGTATTTAAATCTACTATTGAAGAAGTAGTAGTTATTGGTACCCGAGGTATTGCCAGAGTGAATACGGCCTCACCTGTTCCTGTAGATGTAATTCGTTTAGCAGATATGGCTATTAACACAGGCAGAATAGATCTTACTGCTAATTTAAATTTTGCTGCCCCATCTTTTAACTTTAATAAACAGTCGGGTTCCGACGGAGCTGACCATGTTAATGTTGGTATGTTAAGAGGCTTGGGACCTGACCAAACATTGGTGTTGATCAATGGAAAACGTAGACACAGCCTAGCTTTGGTAGCCATCTTTGGCACAAGAGGAAGGGCGAATTCTGGTGTTGATCTTAGTAATATTCCACAATTGGCTGTCGATCGAATTGAAATACTCCGTGATGGTGCTTCTGCACAATATGGTTCAGATGCTATTGCTGGAGTTATTAATCTGCAATTGAAAAAAGGATCAAGTGAATGGACCATTCTTACTGGTGTTGGAGGTTATTTTGATAAAAAATTCAATACCTATAAATCACGTAACACCAACGATTATCTCTACAAAGGTCCAATTGATGGAATAGGTGGTTCTTTTGCTGCAAACAAAGGATTTGCGTTAGGCAAAAAAGGAGGATTTATTAATCTAACGCTTGAAGTCACTAACCAAGGAAAAACATTTCGTCAGGCAGCTTCAACCGATATCAATGATAAATTTGGTCTACCCCTGACAAATACCATTCGTCAAGGATTTGGCGAAGGTTCGATGAATAATTATGGTGCTTTTTTCAATCTTGAATTACCCTCTAAATCAAAAGGTAAGTTTTATGCATTTGGTGGAGTCAATAGAAAAAATTCAGATGCTTATGCATTTACTAGGAATTGGAAGAGTAGTCCAAATAGATTTCCTCGAAACACCGACGGCTCTCTAATTTTTGTTCCAGATATTATGTTCCGCACTGGTTCTGGTGATACCAGTTACAATCCTCGTATTCAAACTGTGATTACCGATTTGTCACTAGTTGGTGGGTATTCATTAACATCGAAAAAAGGGTGGGATTGGGATATCAGCAATGCATTGGGTTATAATGATTTTCATTACTATGGTTATAAAACCTTCAATGCATCCATGCCGAATGCTGCTTCTAAAACATCTTTTGATGATGGGGGCTTTAGTTTCTTACAAAACACATTAAATATTGATGCATCAAAACAATTTGGAAAAGCAGATGCTGGAGGATATACCATTTCATATGGAGCTGAGCTAAGATATGAGAACTATAAAATTTATGCAGGAGAAGAAGCCTCTTATAACTCTTATCAAAATCCTGCCCCCCTATCTTTTCAAAGTCCCGGTGCACAAGGCTTCCCAGGTTTTAGTCCCGCTGATGTTACTAATGTCAATCGTGTAGTAAGCGGACTATACGGTGATATTGAATACACGCCTAACAATAAATTATTACTCACTGGGGCTGTTCGTTTTGAAAACTATTCAGACTTTGGAGCTGTAGCAACTTTTAAAACTTCAGCTCGCTACAAACTCACTAACAATTTTAACCTGCGCGGATCATTCAGCACAGGGTATCGTGCACCTTCCTTACAACAAAAATATTTCAGCAATACCGTTTCTTCTTTTGCTAATGGACAATTGGTACAAAATAGAATCGCCAATAATGATGATGAGCTGACTAAAATTGCTGGTATTCCTTCTTTGAAACAAGAGACATCTGTCAATGCGAGTTTTGGTTTTACTTGGAAGCCAGCACCAGCTTGGTCAGTTGCGGTTGACGGTTATAGTATTAAGATGAAAGATCGCGTAGTGTTATCTGGTCAATTTACGGTTAGTGATCCTGGTATTTCAGATGAATTGAGAAATAAGATGATTGGATTAGATGTTGTCTCTTCACAATTTTTTGCAAATGCAGTTAATACAACCAATACAGGTATAGATGTAGTGGTGTCTTATAAAAAGATATTTCAAAAACAAAGTTCATTGAATGTTTTGTTTGTCGGTAATTTCCAACAAATCAATATCGATAAAATCAACGTTCCTACTGCACTACAGAATAACAAATACACCACAGATGATTATTATACATCACGTGCGAAATATTTCACCAATGAAATACCAAGTACATTTTTCAACACTAGAGAAATTTACTTCATGAAAGCATCTGCTCCTCGAAGCAAATATGCTTTGAGCATCGACTATAATTGGAAGAAAATATTGATTGGTACCAGGATTACATATTTTGGTAAAATGGAATTGACTGGTTTTGGAGATCCTGATTATGATGGAATTTACCCCATGGTTCCATTAGATGATCCTAATAGTACATCTAACTACCTCGACTTCAACGGGGGAAGGTATGTGCCTGAAATTTTTGCTTACAATGGAAAGTTCACAACTGACATTTATGTTAATTATCAGATTATCAAGCCTTTAAATTTAATCATGGGTGTTGATAATTTATTTAATGTCCACCCCGACTTATCAGCTAACCCCAAAGCCAAGTATTGGGCAGGTAATAACGAGACTGGTGGGGCTTGGGATGGCGTGCAGATGGGGTTTAACGGAATGAGAATTTTCACTAAATTGCAGTATAGATTTTAACCATTACCCATTTTCTAAGTATAAACTAACAACATGAACAGCTTAATTTCAAGAGTTTCGTTAGTGCTTATTGTACTGACTTTAACCATCTTTCAAAGCTGTGAAAAACCATCCAAATTTAAGACCCAATTACAAGTAGATGACCCTCGTAAGGTTTCTGTTTTTTTGACTGACGGTCCAATGGATCTTAAAAATGTATTCATTCATCCTCAGACAGTGATGATGACGATGATGATGACGATAAAGATGATGATGATCATTTAAAGGATCGTGATGAACACGGCGAATGGAAGACTTTAGTGTTCGAACCCAAAGTGATTGATGTCCTCAAGCTTCAAAATGGTGTTGAAATGTTGTTGGGTAGTATTGAAGTTTTAAGAGATGTAGAAAAAGTTAGGGTTACATTAGGTAATAATAATACTGTTGTTGATGAAAAAGATTCTACTCATAGCTTGATTCTTAGTAATGCTACCAACAATCTACTGTATATAAAGATTGGTGATGATGATTGTGATAAAAATGACACAACCAAAAGCGAAGAAATTCGTGTAGACTTTGATTTGTCAAAGTCAATTCAATTCTTAAATGGTAAATACTATCTTAAGCCAAAACTGCATTCATTTAGTAATTCAGGTTATGGTGAGATTGAAGGAAAAGTTTTACCTGAGGGCATCAAAGCAAAAGTTACAATTTCTAATGGCCAGGGAGAACCTACGATTGGCTTCCCAGATAAGAAAGGAAGATTTAGAGTCAGGGGTTTAAAAGCCGGTACTTACTCTGTGTTGTTTGAGGCTACTGGGCGAACTTCAAAGACTGTCAATGGAGTGGAAGTGCGCAAAGGAAAAGATGTTGAATTAAAAACAGTCACCCTCAACTAGCAATATTACATTTTGGTGACACAAGGAATTATCCTGAAGGATAGTTTCGCACCATGAGTATAATTTATTTTATTCCTATTGGGACATTCTTCATGTCTATGATTTTTTCTTATGTGCTTTTTAAGCATTACCAAAGGAAAAAAGAAGCGACTTATATTTTATGGTGGTTAATAGGTGTACTAACTTATGGTGCAGGAACATTCACTGAGAGTTTTAATACGCTCAACGGATGGACAGAAACCAATTTTAGGTGGTGGTATATCACCGGAGCATTGTTAGGAGGAGCGCCATTAGCACAGGGCTCTGTTTATCTTTTACTCAATAAAAAAGCAGCACACGTACTTTCCGCAATTTTAGTTTTGACAGTTGTAATTGCTTCTGTGTTTGTTTTAATGTCGCCTATCGATTATGCAGCAGTGGAGCCAGAACGCATGTCAGGTAAAGTATTCATTTGGCAATGGGTTCGATCTTTCTCGCCCTTCATTAATATATATGCAGTGTTATTCTTAGTTGGTGGTGCCATTGCATCAGCTGTAAAATACTTCAGAAATACTGGCACTAGTGTTAGGTTCTGGGGAAATGTCTTGATCGCAATTGGTGCAATTCTTCCTGGTATTGGAGGAAGTTTTACAAGGTTGGGCTATGTTGAAGTATTATATGTGACGGAATTTATAGGACTCTTGATGATCATCATTGCATATACTATCATGAAAAATGAAAAAATGAAATCAGTCCACGTTAATCAATTGTAACATCGGAATATAGGTTTTGAAAGGGCGCTAATGTTTTAGCGCTTTTTTTTTGATCATACCACCTTTGGTGTCTTTGATGCTATTCATCACCACAAATGCATGTGGGTCGATAGTCTGAATTTCTGTATTGAGTTTATTCATTTCTAAACGGGTGATGACCGTGAATAAAATATTGACTTCTCCCATTTCTCCTCTTGTGCCAAATCCTTTTTCTCCTTTATACACTGTAATACCTCTTCCCATTTTCTCTATAATCATTTGCCTAATCTCTTTATAATGTGAAGATACAATTGTAACACCCATATATTCGTCAATACCTTCTACAATGAAGTCAAGCATTTTTGAAGCAGACAAATAAGTAATCATCGAGTACATCGCAATTTCTATCGAGAGTAAATATGCTGCAGCAGAAAAAACAACAACATTAATTAGAATGATTATATCGCCGATTGTTGTACCCAGTTTTCTACTTAAAAAAATCGCTAAAATTTCTGTGCCATCAATTACGGCACCGCCTCTTACGGCAAGTCCAATTCCTGTACCTAAAAAAAATCCACCAAACACAGCTACTAGAATATTGTCGTCTGTCACATTAGGAAATTCTACATTGGCCAAACATAGTGCTAATCCCATAATTGCCAGTACTGTTTTTATGGCAAAAGCTTTGCTTACCACTTTATATCCCATGAAAATAAATGGAATGTTCACGCAAATAATGAGCAGGTAAAGAGGAATACCAGTTGTATTTGAAATCAACAAAGAGATACCAGTTGCGCCACCATCTACAAATTCGTTACTAAGTAAGAAGCCTTTGAAACCGAAAGCTGCAGAAAATATTCCGGCTGTAACTAAAACAAAATCTTTAAAATTTCTTTTCGTCAAAATAGCCAGTTCTCGGTAACCTTTCGCATAGGTATAGGGACTAATCTCTATCCCTTTAGCTAATTTGCTGCGTAACGTAGTTAAGGCGATTATCTTTTTTAACAATCCACTCATTTCCATGTATACTAAGTTATGTAGTTTATAATAACTTTATCATCGATGAAAAAGCAAGATAGCGATCAGGGTATACAAATTAACAAATACATTAGCAATTCAGGTTTCTGTTCCAGAAGAGAAGCGGATAAACTGGTAGAAGATGCACGAGTAACCATCAATGATGATATCGCACTGCCTACTTCTCGTGTACAAGCAGGTGATATTATCGCCATCGATGGTGAAAAAATCAAATCGAAACAGCGTCCTATTTATATAGCCTTAAATAAACCAGTTGGTGTAACATCTACTACTGACATGAGTGATAAAACCAATATCATTCGCTTTATGAATCATCCTAAAAGAATTTTTCCTGTCGGCCGTTTGGATAAAGATTCTGAAGGTTTGATTTTATTAACCAATGATGGTGATATTGTCAACAAGATTTTGCGTTCTAGTAATAATAATGAGAAAGAGTATGTTGTTACAGTTGATAAGGAACTCACCCATGAAATGATCAAACAAATGGGAACTGGTGTCCGTATATTGGGAGAGGTTACTAAACCTTGTTACATCAGGCAAGAAGGACAAAGGCGGTTTAGGATTATTTTGAAACAGGGGCTAAATCGACAAATTCGTCGTATGTGTGAGACTTTTGGTTATAAAGTGAAAACGCTTAAAAGGATTCGCATCATGCACATTCATTTAGGAACCCTGGCTACAGGCAAATGGCGTTACCTCAATCCACAAGAAATGGATGAATTAGAAAGAGCCTTAGAAAACGCAAGAGGGTAACTAAAAGGTGCTTAGAATAGTGTCACTTCTTTTTTTTATATTCGGTATATAAACATGCCATCATGAAAAAATTATTTACTTTTTTTGCCTTGCTCTTTTCATTTTTTGCAACTGCACAAGATCATGCTGCACCTCCATCACCTGCTATAATTGGACGCTGGGACTTAACTGTTGATCAGGGGGATAAAATAGTTCCTTCATGGTTGGAAGTAGAGCTTTCAGGAATTCGCACTTTGGTTGGACATTTTGTTGCAGAGGGCGGAAGTGCAAGGCCCATTGCTAAAGTAAATTTTACAAATGGTAAAGTGAATTTCAGTATCCCTCCACAATGGGATATGACTGATATTGATTTGGTGATGAATGCTGAAATAAAAGATGGTAAGTTAGTCGGCACCATACGCAACAATAGAGGTGAAACACACCCTTTTGTTGGCGAACGCGCTCCTTCTTTAGTGAGAATGCAAAATCCAATATGGGGTGAATCTATCAATTTGTTTAATGGCAAAGACCTTACTGGTTGGCATACACAGACCAAGGACAATCAATGGGTGGTTGAAAATGGTGTCATGAAAAGTCCGCGTTCTGGTTCTAACATCATGACAGATCAAAAATTTGAGGACTTCAAATTGCACATTGAAGTGCGTTATCCTAAGGGAAGCAATAGTGGTGTTTACTTAAGAGGTAGATATGAGGTGCAAGTAGAAGATAGTTATGGTAAAGAGCCTACATCTCATTTGTTTGGAGGTGTTTATGGTTTCTTAACACCAAACGAAATGGCTGTAAAACCAGCTGGGGAATGGCAAGTATATGATATTACTTTAATTGGACGCCGTGTGACTGTAGTTGCCAATGGCAAGACAATCATCAATGATCAAATCATTCCTGGTATTACTGGAGGGGCATTAGATAGCAAGGAAGGAGAACCTGGTCCCATCTTTTTACAAGGTGATCATGGTCCCGTTGAATATAGAAATATTGTGATTACTCCTGCAGGAAAAAGAACAAGAGGTTAGTTTTTGATTTCTTCAAACTCAATGTAATCGTCGTTATCCACTTTTGGTTGCTTTTTTTCAGGTGCAGGTTGTTGCTGACTTTGCGTGAATTGCTCTTGCTGCTCACGCATTGCATCAAATTGTTTTCTAACCTGCTTAGTAGTTTTGTAAACTGGCCATGCGAATCCTACAATAAACCTGTAGGCGAAATAAATGGCAAAGCCCAATAAGATATAACGTAACATGGTGCGAAGTTAGTCAAATGCAAAATCTGGCGGACAGCTTTTTGAGGAACGGAAAATCTAATGCCTTTTTATTTTTCTTTATCTCCCTTTAGTACATCCCCAACTTTATCTGCCATTTTGGAAACAAGATTGCTTACACCCTGTTGCAGTTTTTCGCTTTCCATAAATCTACTTACAATATCCGCCCAAAAATTGGTTGAGCTGCGTTTCCCACCAAAGACACTGTTGAGAGTCATGCTGAAATAATTGCCTTTCAGGTTTTGGAAATTATTATCTAGCGTGGTTTCCAAACTCTTTTGTTTCATTCGCAATTCACGAATGGTCATATCGAGTTGCTCTATTGTTCTGATTCGTTTGTTCATCTTAATAAAATTCATCTTCTTCCTCCTGTGTGGCAGTCCTTATAAACAGGCGGATCAAAGGGTTAAGGAATAAGGCTTTTCTAAAGGCAACACCCAATAATAAGATTAGTAGAAAAACTCCGCCCCCACATAAAAATCCCATAGCAGCACTTCCCAGCAAATCTGCCATTAACCAAGAGAAAGCAATCACCAAGAAAAGCAGAAAAAACAGCACCATGAAACTGATCAGGGTGATGAGAATCAGCATGCTGAGCGTTCTAGAGAGACTTCTTACAGAAGTCAGCTTTAAAATTTGGAGTCTGGTTTCAAAATAATCCGCAACCAAGCGTTTATTTTCTTTGTAAAAATCATTCAGGTTGTCCGACATAGTTAGTCCGGTTAAGCATTTGTTCAAGACAAATTTGTCTTAAAAGTGAAGTTAACTAATCCAAATTAGTAATTCATGATGGTGGTCAGTTAACTGCCTGATCAAGAACTATTTTGACAATTTCACCTTTTTCTCTATCTTTGTATCCGATACAGGAAAATTTGAAGGGAACGGAATCGTTCCCTTCTTTATTTCTATACCATGTCGAACGAAGTAAAAACATTGAAAATCAAGGAGTTAGTAGAGGGCCTTTTAGAGGCTGATCCTTCTATTTTCCTTGTTAGGGTCCATATCAGACCCATCAACAATATCTCTGTTTATGTTGATGGTGATGAGGGGGTAACTATTGATAGGTGCGTCAAGTTGAACAGGGCCTTGTATAAACAAATCGTGGAACAGGGGGTATGTAATGATGGAGAGTTTGCTTTAGAGGTTTCTTCTCCGGGTGTGGATGAGCCCTTATTATTGACTCGTCAGTATAGAAAGAACATGGGCAGAATGGTAGTGGTAACAACAAACGAAGGGAATGAAATTGAAGGGAAGTTGTTGGTTGTGGGTGAGCAAGAAATTGAAATAGAGGAAGAGAAGGGGAAAGGGAAAAAGAAAGAGATGGTCAAGCACTTGCTTCCATTCTCTGAAATAAAGTCAACAGTGGTTAAAATCATATTTTAATAAAACAGACAAGAAAAAACGATAGGCTATGGCAAGTATCAATTTGATCGAGTCCTTCCAGGATTTTAAAGATGCGGAAAACATCGATCGTCCCACGCTCATGAAAGTACTTGAGGATGTATTCAAGACTTTGCTTCGTAAGAAATATGGCTCTGATGAGAGTTTCGACGTAATTGTAAATACAGAGAAAGGTGACTTGGAGATTGTTCGTCACCGCATGATTGTAGAGGATGGTAAAGTTGAAAATCCTTTGATGGAAATCGAATACAGTGAGGCTATTAAAATTGAGCCTGACTTCGAAGTAGGAGAAGAGTTGTATGAAGAGGTTGACATCATGGATTTTGGTAGAAGAGCCATTCTTGCAGCTAAGCAAACGCTTGCTAGCCGAATTGGTGATTTGAAAAAGAATGCCCTTGTAAAGAAATATGGTGATCGTGCTGGTGAAATCATCAATGCTGAAGTTTACCAAGTTTGGAAGAAAGAAGTATTGTTGATTGATGAAGATGGCAATGAACTAATTCTTCCAAAATCAGAACAGATTCCATCTGATTATTTCAAGAAAGGAGAAAGTATTCGTTCTGTAATCAAGAAAGTAGAAATGAAAAATAACACACCTGTTATTGTTCTTTCTAGAACACATCCTTCTTTCCTTGCCAAGTTGCTTGAAATTGAGGTTCCGGAAATATTTGATGGCTTGATTGTGATCAAGAAAATTGTACGTGAACCAGGTGAGCGTGCTAAAGTGGCTGTAGAAAGTTACGATGATCGTATCGATCCAGTAGGTGCTTGTGTGGGTATGAAAGGTAGCCGTATTCATGGTATTGTACGTGAGTTGAAAAATGAAAACATAGATGTCATCAACTTTACCAACAATATTCAATTGTTGATTCAACGTTCTTTGACACCTGCTAAGATTACACGTATGAACATTGATAACGAAGGAAAGCGCGCTGAGGTTTTTGTTTCACCTGATCAAGTATCATTGGCCATTGGTAAGCGTGGTGTGAATATCAAACTTGCAGAAGAGTTGACTGGTTTCAATATTGATGTGTACAGAGATAATGAAGGTGAAATGGCTGAGTATGATATCGACTTAGATGAATTCAGCGATGAAATTGAAGGTTGGATCATTGAGGAATTAAAGCGTATTGGTTGTGATACAGCACGCAGTGTGTTGGATTTGACTGCAACTGAGCTTGAGCGAAGAACAGATTTGGAAAAAGAGACCATTGAAGAATTGCGTGATATTTTGAGAGCTGAATTTGATAAGGATTAATTCTCAATAATAATAAAGCAACATAAAGAAAAATAGCATAAAAGCTTAAGGAGGATAAATGTCAGAATCAAATACACCCAGGTTAATGGCTGCGGCCAAAGAGTTCAACATCGGAAAAGACACGTTGGTGGACTTCCTTGTATCGAAGGGATTCAGCAAAGATGATCTGAAGCCAACATCCAAGTTGACTGAAGACATGTACCATTCTTTGCAACAAGAATTTTCTTCTGACAAGGCTGCAAAGGCAAAGAGTGACGCCATTGAAATTCCAAAAGGCGCTGCTACTGAGGCAAAGAAGAAGAAAGATGAAGAAGAGATTGTATTTAAAAAAGATACAAAGAAAAAAGCTGAAGTAGTTGAAGCAGAAAAGCCTAAAGCGGTGGAAGCTACTCCTGATCCAGTTATAGCACCAGCTCCAACAGAAGTAGTAAAGATTGAGGCTCCTGAATTAGGTGGTCCAAAAATTCTTGATAAAATTGATCTTGGTGCATTGGATTCTTCAACTCGTCCAAAGAAAGGAGCAGCCAAGAAAAAAGAAACAGCTGTTAAAGGGAAACAAAAAGTTCAATCCGATACAACTGACGAATCAGCTGGTGAACAAGCAACGGAGACTCCACAACTTTCACAAGAGGCTATTGAAAAAGTAAAAATTGATGCACCTGAATTAGAGGGACCAAAGATTATTGGTAAAATCGAATTAGCGCCTGATACTGAAGAAAGGGGAAGAGCGGCTGATGAAAAGAGAAAGAGAAAGCGAATCCCCATTGAGAAAAAAGAAATTGAAAGATCTAAGCCATCTATTCAAAAGGGCGGATCCGCTCCTGCACCTCAACGTCCTTCTGCACCAAGAGCAGGTTCAGGAATGAGGGCAGTGAAGAAAGGAGAAGTAAAGGAGATTGACGAAAAAGAAATTCAGAATAAAATCAAAGAAACACAAGCCAAGCTTTCTGGTGGTGGTGGTTCAAAAGCTAAAATTACTAAGTCGAAATTACGCCGCTTGAAGCGTGAGGAAATGGAAGCTGGTGCTGAAGGGGAAGTGGATAATAAAATTCAGCTTACTGAGTTTATCAGTGTAAGTGAGTTGGCGAGTTTATTAGATGTGAGCTTTGCAGATATCATTGGTAAGTGTATGAGCTTGGGTATCATGGTATCCATCAACCAACGCTTGGATGCTGAAGTAATTGAATTGGTTGCAGGCGAATTTGGATTTGAAGTTGAGTTCATCGATATGGAAAAGCAAATGGAAATGGAAGAAGAGGAAGAAGCAGATGATGCAGAAGACCTAAAACCCCGTGCTCCAATTGTAACCATTATGGGTCACGTTGATCATGGTAAGACTTCTTTGCTCGACTATATCCGTAACGCAAATGTAGTAGCAGGTGAAGCGGGTGGTATCACACAGCACATTGGTGCATACCATGTTGATCTTCCAAATGGAAAATCGATTGCCTTTCTTGATACTCCTGGTCACGAAGCCTTCACTGCCATGCGTGCGCGTGGTGCCAAGGTAACCGACCTTGCTGTAATTGTTATTGCAGCAGATGATGCCGTGATGCCACAAACAAAAGAGGCTATCAGCCACGCACAGGCAGCAGGTGTTCCTATGATTTTTGCAATCAATAAAATTGATCGTGAAGGTGCAAATCCACAGAAAATCTATGAACAACTTTCTGGTATGAATATTCTCGTGGAAGAGTGGGGTGGTAAATTCCAGAGCCAGGAAATTGCAGCTAAATCAGGACTTAACGTAGATAAGTTATTGGAGAAAATTTTACTTGAGGCAGAAATGCTTGATTTGAAAGCAAATCCAGAAAAAGAAGCATCAGGTACAGTTATAGAAGCTACATTGGATAAGGGTAGAGGTTATGTTGCTACTATTCTTGTTCAAAATGGAACTCTGCACCAAGGAGATTTAGTGGTAAGTGGGCAATACTATGGTAGGGTTAAGGCAATGATGAATGAAAGAAATCACCGTGTTGATACCATACCGCCTTCAAGTCCAGTATTGATTCTTGGTTTGAATGGTGCACCACAAGCTGGAGAGAAGTTTAAGGTATACGAAGATGAAGCTGATGCAAAAGAAATTGCCAACAGAAGAGCACAGATTATTCGTGAACAGGGTATAAGAACGAAGAAGCACATTACACTTGATGAAATTGGTCGTCGTTTGGCTCTGGGTAACTTCAAAGAATTGAACATCATCATCAAAGGTGACGTGGATGGTTCAGTGGAAGCCTTGAGTGATTCACTTCAGAAACTTTCTACACAAGAGGTTGCTATTAAAGTGGTGCATAAGGCAGTGGGACAAATCACGGAGAGTGATGTATTGTTGGCAACAGCATCTGATGCCATCATCATTGGTTTCAATGTTCGCCCTTCTTTACAGGCTAATAAAATTGCAGAAAATGAAGGAGTAGAGATCAAGTTGTACTCTATCATATACAACGTTATTGAAGATATCAAGAGTGCGATGGAGGGTATGCTTGAGCCGAAAATTGAAGAGAAGATTGTGGCTAACGTTGAAATACGGGAAGTATACAAATTCGATAAGGCTACAGTTGCCGGTTGTTATGTGCTTGATGGGAAAATCAGCCGTAATAGTAAAATCCGCGTTATCCGTGATGGTATCGTTGAATATCCTAAAGGTGAAGGGGCAAATGCCGAATTGGGCAGCTTGAAGCGCTACAAGGATGATGCTAAGGATGTGAGTGCTGGTATGGAGTGCGGGTTGACTGTTAAAAACTACAATGATATTCGAGTAGGCGACGTTATTGAAGCTTACGAAGAGACAGAAGTTAAGCGAACGCTCTAAATGGATAGTTATTCCTAATTGGCCTAGGCATATTAGGATTATCTTAACCAATAAGCCATTAACTTGGTGATTGAAATATGCGCATGAAAAGGATACTGACTTTATTGTTTTTTTTAGCAATGGCCTTTTCTTCTAAGGCACAATCAGCAAAACTGCTTGCTGATAAAATTATTGCTATTGTGGGTGACAAGATTGTCTTGAAAAGTGATATCGTCAACTATATTGATGATATCAAACGTCAAGGAAATGAAATCCCGCCTAATACAGAATGCGTTTTATTGGAAAAAATGATGCAGGATAAAGCTTTGATCCTGCAAGCTGAAAAAGATTCACTTCCTATTTCTGATGAAGAGGTGGAAGCAGAGTTAGATCAGCGAATTCGTTATTTTATTTCACAGTATGGCGGAAAGGAAGCTTTCGAACAAATTGCGGGACGTACCATTTATCAAGTAAAAGAAGATTTTAGAAAATCCATTCGTGAAGGCCGTTTAGCAAGGTCAATGCGTGAGAAAATTGTAGAACTCGTCAAAATCACTCCTAACGAAGTGCGTGATTATTATAACCGTATTCCAGCCGATAGTCTTCCTTTTTATGAAACAGAATTGGTAATTGGACAAATTGTGATGCATCCGAAAGCGGGTAGAGAGTTGGAAAAATTTGCTCAAGATGAATTAGCTGATTACAAACGTCAGGTTGAATCTGGTCAAAAATCATTTGAAACACTTGCTCGTCTTTATACTGAAGATCCAGGTAGTAAGCAGAATGGCGGACGATATGAAATCAATAGAAATGAAAAGACCTGGGATCCTGATTTTAAAAATGCTGCATTCCGCTTAAAAGAAGGGCAGATTTCACCTGTTATCAAGTCAAAGTTTGGCTATCATATCATTCAAATGGTGAGTCGTAATGGTGATGATGCAGTTATCCGTCATATTCTGAGAGTACCTCAGTTGCAGGATGAAGATATTGAGCTTACAAGAGTTAAACTAGATTCCATTCGTACCAAACTTATAGATGGTTCTGTTGCTTTTGGCGAAGCTGTTGATAAATACAGCGATGACCAAAACAGTAAGTTTACCGCAGGTATCATAATGGGACAAGGTGGAAATTTTGTAACAATTGACGAATTGGATAAAAGTCTTATACCATATCTAGATAAATTAAAGGTAGGAGATTACTCTACGCCTATCGTTTACAAAGACGAACAAGACAAACAGGCAGTCAGAATTGTTTATTTACAGGGCAGAACTGAACCTCACAGAGAAAATATGAGGGATGATTACGACAGAATTGCTCAGCGTGCATTGGAAGAGAAAAAGGATAGAGTGATTGAAAAATGGTTCCAGAGCAAGCTTCCAACCTATTATGTGATGGTGGACAAGGATTTTCATCAGTGCGAATCCCTTAAATCACAGTTTCCCAATTATGTAAGTAAATAACAGATCGATATTTTTTTAATGTTCTGTTTTAAAGTGTAATTTAGCTGCTCTCATTTTGCCTTATGAGTGATGCAATCAAACACGAGTGTGGTCTGGCTTTTATCAGACTCCTCAAGCCTTTCTCCTACTACCAGCAACAACACGGTACGGCACTTTATGGCCTAAATAAACTGTATCTCCTAATGGAGAAACAACACAATAGGGGTCAGGATGGTGCTGGTATAGCTGCAGTGAAATTAAATGCTGAACCTGGCTATCCATTTCTGCATAGATTGCGCAGTAATGCTACACAATCTATTGCTGATTTATTCAGTCAGGTAGGTAAAGAAATCAATGAATTGGAAAAATTCCAACCAGAAATCAGAAAGCATCCTGGATTGATGAAAGGGCATTTGAATTTTATGGGAGAATTACTGTTGGGGCATTTGCGTTATGGAACACAAGGGAAAAATAATGTTGAATACTGCCATCCCTTCGTTAAAAGAGATATCATACCAGCGCGTAATCTCGCTTTAGCTGGAAATTTTAATCTAGTCAATACCGAGGAACTATTTGATCTACTCAAGTTAACGCCAGGTGATTTTCAAAAACAGAGTGACCTGGCAGCTATGATGGAAGTGGTTCATCATTATCTTGTTAAAGAAGATGAGGCCAATCCTGATCAGATGGATGTGGCTGCAGCATTGAAAAAAGCTTTCGTCCATTTTGATGGCGGTTATCATGTAAGTGGATTAATTGGTAATGGATATTCATTTATTGTAAGAGATGCACATGGAATAAGGCCATCTTATTATTATATCAACGAAGAAGTTATAGTTGCAGCATCAGAAAGAGCCGCAATCAGAACAAGCTTTAATGTTGGAGAGAATGAAGTAAAAGAATTGATGCCTGGACAAGGTCTTATCATTAAGAGTGATGGCACTTATTCAGTAGAGCAAATACTTGAACCGAAAGAAAGAAGAGCTTGTAGTTTTGAGCGTATCTATTTTTCTCGTGGCGGCGATGAAAAAATTTATAGAGAGCGAATTGGTCTTGGCTATCGTTTAAGCAACAATGTACTCAAGGCAATTAATAATGACTTGAAGCATACAATTTTCTCTTTCATTCCTAATACTGCTGAAGTCGCATTCTATGGGTTATTAAAGGGGATGGAAGATTTTTTGAATCAGATCAAGGTTCAAAGAATCATGGCTTGGAAAAAAGACTTTGATGAAGAGAAGCTATCAGAGATGGTCAATAGGAAAATTCGTGTTGAAAAAATCGCCATCAAGGATGTGAAAATGCGCACGTTTATAACCGAAGATGCTAATAGATCTGAGATGGTACAACACGTGTATGATATAACTTATGGTACCGTAGAAAAAAATATTGATACGCTGGTTGTTATTGATGATTCAATTGTAAGAGGTACAACATTAAAGCAAAGTATAGTAAGAATGCTTTCAAGGCTGTCACCAAAAAAAATAATTATCGTTTCTTCTGCTCCTCAAATCCGTTACCCTGATTGCTATGGTATTGATATGAGTAAACTTGGTGATTTTATTGCCTTCAAAGCAGCATTAGCTTTGCTTGAAGATAGGGGGCAGCTCTCTTTATTGGATGAAATTTATAAGGAATGTAAGCAGTTGCAAGAAGATAATGCACTGCATACTAAGAACCTTGTTAAAAAAATATATGGTTCATTTACACCAATTGAAATATCAGCAAAGATTGCAGAATTGATTACACCTAAAGAAGTCAACATACCTGTTGAAGTTATCTATCAGACCATTGAAGATCTACATGATGCTTGTCCGGGTAATCTAGGCGACTGGTATTTCACAGGCAACTACCCAACTCCAGGTGGTAACCGCGTAGTAAACAAAGCATTTATTAACTACATAGAAGGGAAAGACGTAAGAGGCTATTGAAAAAATATATCTAGATATAAAAAAGCCAAGTAATTTTTACTTGGCTTTTTAGTTAGATAAAGTCTCTTTTATTTTATGTCGTATTTGTATTTGTAACGCTCATAGAGTTGTTTGTGCTTGTCGGTTAAGCTTGCAATACGACCCTGAATCATTACCATAGAAATATTGCTGCTGCGCATATCTAAAATATCTCCTTCGCTGATCACAATATTGGCATCTTTACCAACTTCCAATGACCCAGTTCTGTCGGCTATTCCTAAAATCTTTGCAGCATTCAACGTAATTGAAGCAAGTGCATCCTCTTTTGGTAGTCCGTATGCCGCTGCAGTACCTGCATTGAAAGGAAGGTTCTTTCCGCGGTGCTGACCATCTTCGTCATTGATAGCAAATAATACACCAGCTTTATGCAAGAGTGCAGGAAGCTGATAAGGAAGATCAACTGCATCATCTGCTAAGGTTGGCAATGCGTGCATCTGACTCAATATTACTGGTATGTTGTTCTTTTTCAAGAGTTCAGCTACTTGGTAGCTTTCTCCCGCACCCACCAATACAATATCAAAACCAAATTCATTTTTGAAATCAATTGCTGCTAAGATTTCACGTACAACATCACAATGTATAAATAGCTTTTGTTTTTTATTAAAGAGACCTCTAACTGCTTCAAACTTCAAATTGGTAGTAGCATGTTGAGATTGACTCAAGTAAGCGTTTGCTTCACGGAAAAATACTTTTACTTCTTCAATTTGTTCAAGACCTCTTTTGATGGGATCTTGTTGTGGACCTTGTTGACCTAAGAAGGCCGCAAAACGATTAGGCCTGTTGAATAAAGCAGGCATGTTCATGTGCATGCCATTATCAGAAGCATAAGCAGCATCTTCCCAGTTCCATGCATCAAGTTGCACAACAGAAGAGCTACCACTGATGGTACCACCTTCTGGAACGATGTTTGCATGAGTGATGCCATTTGATTTTAAAGTATTGATTACTTTAGAATCCGTGTTGTAGGCAACTAGAGAACGAATTGAAGGATTGTAATCGCCGATTTCAGTTGCGTCTGCGGTTGCACGAACGCTGTTGATTTCTATTAATCCAAGATTAGAGTTGGCAAGAATGAGTCCTGGATACACATGTTTGCCTTTAGCATCTGCCACTGTTGCTCCTGTTGAAGGAGTAATGTTGTTCCCAATGGCAGTAATCTTACCATCTTTGATTTCAATAGAAGTGTTGTTCAACACTTGACCGTTTCCAACATGTACAGTTCCGTTCATGATGAAAACCGGACCTTCCTGTTTTTTTGCTGGATACACTGTCTCCTGTGCGTTGATGGAAACAACTGCAATCAGGGTAAGTAGGTTTAATAATATTTTTTTCATTTGAATTCGTTTAGAAGTTTAATCTTGTTCAATGGTGAGGATACCATGGCTATGATCATGATCGCCACAGTTCAACAATACAGAGTAGCTTGGCGTTGGAGCCATTGTTGGTCCACCTGCTCTTTTCTCGCCATTCATCTTTTGAATGAGCCTATTGCGTTCTGTAATTTGTTGTTTTCTCATTTCAGCATCAGCTGTTCTATCGAAATAAACGATACCATCTACAATTGTTTTTTCTGCCTTTGCATAAATACTCAGTGGATTGTCGCTCCAGAGAACCAAGTCGGCATCTTTGCCCACCTTGATACTTCCTACTTTATTATCAACATGTAGCATTTTTGCAGGGTTGATGGTGACCATCTTTAATGCATCTTCTTCAGACATGCCACCGTATTTGATGCTCTTAGCAGCTTCGTGGTTCAAGCGACGAGCCATTTCAGCATCATCAGAATTGATAGCAACATTCAAACCGACTTTAGTCATGATGGTTGCATTGTAAGGAATGGCATCCACCACTTCCATCTTGTAATTCCACCAGTCGGAGAAAGTTGAAGCAGCAGCACCATGTGCTTTCATTTTATCGGCTACTTTATAACCATCTAAGATGTGCGTGAACGTATTGATTTTAAATCCAAGTTTATCACCTACTTTAAGTGCTGAATTGATTTCACTTTGCACATAAGAGTGACAAGTAATGAATCTCTTTTTGTTCATGATTTCAACCAACGCTTCTAATTCAAGATCACGGCGAACAGTGCTATAAGGATCAACAGTTACAGTTGCGGTTTTCTTTCCTTTTGCAGCAGCTTGAGGTTGAGCAGAAGCAGCTGCAACAGCTTTTTCATAATCCTTTGCTCTGGTGAATGCATCTTCAAGCACTTGTTCAACACCCATACGTGTGTCTGGGAATCTGTTGTTGCCCATTGGAGAAGAGGAACGCTTCACGTTTTCTCCCAATGCGAATTTGATAAAACCATCCGAACCTTCAAACTTCAATTGTTCATCGTTGGCGCCCCAACGTAATTTGATCAATTGTGTTTGTCCGCCAATGGTGTTTGCACTACCATGCAGGATATGTGATGAAGTAACACCACCACTAAGTTGTCTATAAATATTGATATCATCTGGATTGAGGTTGTCAGCTATTCTAACTTCTGATGTAACCGACTGACCACCTTCGTTGATGGATGCAGCTGCAATGTGCGAGTGCTCATCAATGATACCAGCAGAAAGGTGTTTACCTGTTGCATCAACAACTTTAGCAGTTGCATCTTGTAAGCCTTTTCCAATTTGTGCAATCTTGCCATCTTTGATCAATACATCTGTATTTTCTAATTTACCTTCTGCTTCACTGGTCCATACAGTTGCATTTTTAAATAGAATAGCTTCTTGCTTTGGTGCAGTTGTCCAACCAAATGGAGTAAATGGATAAGTAACTGCGCCTAATTTTGATGGTTCTTTTTTCTTTGCAGAATCAACTTTTGCTGCTTCCGCTGCACCAGTTAATGAGGCAGTCCAAGTCATCTTGTTGCCATCATTATCTTCTCCGTAACCATTCCATACATCACCATTGGCCATACCGCTCAGGCGCATCATATTTCTTGATTTCTTTTCAGGAGCAAAATTTATTTTTACCATTTTGCCATCGAAGCTGAACTTGGTGGTGATGGTATCAGTTGCGATGATGTTGGCTGCAGAAGCTGATTTCACATCAAGGTTAAATGTTTTAGCTCCTTGAGCAGATTGAACAGTCAGTGTATATTTTCCAGCAGCTTCTTTCCACTTATCACCTTTCACAACATATTTCTCACCTTGAATCCAGTTTTCTATTATAGCAGTTTTTTCATTGAAAACATTTCCAGTGGTGATGAGGAAGTTAGCAAGTTTACCATCTTCTAGACTACCTACCATATTCGATACACCCAAAACAGATGCAGGAGTAGCAGTAAGTGCTTCCAAAGCTTTTGCTTCAGATAAACCATTATCGATTGCTTTTCTAAGGTTAGTCATGAAAGCAGCTGGTGAGCGAAGATCTGCCGTGGTTAAAGCAAAAGGGATTCCAGCTTTCTCGAGTGCAGCTGGATTGGTTGGAGCAAGTTCCCAATGTTTCATATCTGAGACAGATACAAATCTTGCATCGTTAGGGTCTTCAACATCCATGGCCATTGGAAAATTCAACGGGACAATCAACGTTGATTTTGTTGCTGCAATTTCATTTACGCGCTGGTATTCATTACCACTTGATTTGATAACGTATTGTACGCCGAATTCATCTCCTATTTTATCAGCACGAATAATATTCCATTTGTCATTTGCTTCAAATATTTGTGGTAGACTTTGCGTATTGTTCCATGCAATCAAGCTCAAGTTTACACCTTCTTTATCTGCATTGTTTGTATACCACTTTGCATCGATATAAGTTTGACGCAACAAAGAAATGTTACCCATCATAGAAGAAGGATAGCTTTGTTGAGATGAGCCTTTGTTAAATGAATAATGTGCAGAGGCTTTTTCTTTTAAGATCACTTTGTTCTCTTTCCTATTGGCAAGAGAAACGAAAGTTCCTGTACCTCTTGCAATACCATCACGCTGATGAGTAAGTACTGCACCAAATCCAATCTCACGGAGTGGTTTAGCTTTTGCATCGTCAGTTACAAATAATTTTCCTCCTTCAACATCTGCCCTGATGGCCTGGTTCCAACCAAATGCACCTTTAGCGTTTGAGGTCAATTGAGCAGGCGCAAAAAAGTTTCTTTGTCCCTGTCCTTGCCCCATTGATGCAGAGGCAATGCCATAATCAGCATAGAGGTCGATAAACGAAGGGTAAATAAATTTACCGGAGCAATCAACAACTATTGCATCAGCTGGTATGGTAACCATGGTGCCTACAGCAATAATTTTGCCATTGCGTACCAACATGGTGGCATTACTGAGTTGTTGTTGTGCATTCTTGACAATTGTTGCATTTTTTAATGCGTAAGTCGTTTCCCTTTCGTCTCCAACACCGTTGACAGGAAAAGTGGGTTGAGCGAACAGGGACATGCTAAAGCATCCTAATAGGATGGCCAAACAAAGTTTTCTCATGTTCATTTAATTTCGGTTTGAGGAAGTCTTCAAGATAAAGAAAATTGCCTAATGGCAGTTCTTTATTGGGTGACTAATTCCAATAAAACCTGCTTGTGTAGTTCAAAATTTAAGGTGGGAGCTACCAGTGTTTTTTGAAGACAAAAAGGGATGGCAGCATTCAGCTGAAAATCATCTTGTTGATGTACAACAAACCAATTTTTTTCCTGCATTCGTTTCGCCAAATAAAGCTGCTCTGTTTGTCCGGGTGTTGGAATTAAAATAGCCTTTTTCTTCATTCTGAGCAGATCCATAATCGACGAATAACCCGATCTGCAAATCACCAATTTAGCGCTAGAAATAGCCGCTGAAAGATCATTCGAGGAAAGGTGATTTTTAAATTCAATGTGTGCGGAGTTTAATGGTTGTTGAGTACCTGTTGGAAGTCCACGTACCACCAGAAACTGCTCATCGATCTCTTTTATTTGATGAATAATTTTTTCTTCGAGTAAAGACCTTTGCGGTTCGGGTCCAGATAGAAGGATTAGAATTTTGTCACTCTCCTTACCTGCAGTTGGGATTAGGCGGGAAAGGGGACCGATATGGTTTAAGGGAATAGGTAGAAGGGAGTAGGGAGTAGGGAATGGGGGATGGGAGAGGATTCCGGCTATTCCACCATCTTTCTCTTCATCAGGTATCCAGCATTGGTCAAATGATTTTATCCAGTTGTGTAACTGTTTGTTCAGGATTTTATCGATCGGATTGCCCCATCCACTCAGTACCCAAAGTTGATGAGTCATGAAAATGCATTTTGCATTGGGAACCGACAAACCATAGCGGTTATCGCTGATGATGAGGTCCCATTGGTGTTCTTTTTGGGCTTCTTCAAGCCATTTCCTTTCCGCTCTAATAGTTTGGATTATTTTGGGCACCTGAAGTAGTAGGTTAAGAATCAGCCAAAATCCATTTTTAGGGTATTTGATTCTATACCCCTTTAATTTTAAAGTAGGTAGTTCTGGGAATTCTTTAGTCAGGATATTTAAAGAGGGGCCTTCTCCAGCCAAAGTTATATTCCAGCCGAGTTGTAACATGGACTTTACCATTGGCACACATCGTGTAGCATGCCCCAATCCCCAGTCCAATGGTGTTACCAGTACTTTCAACTTTTAGTTTTTTTTATTGTTTACAAAGGTTGTTACACATTAATAAAATTCCTACTTTAGTGAAAGATGAGAAATGGTAGAAAACTGATTTTTCCTTTGCTGCTAATGTCGATATTTTTTTCCGTTATCCTAACTTCCTGCTTCTTAGCAAAGAAAAACAGTTGCAATTGTCCCAATACAAAAGAAATGGTAGGGTATTAATAATATGAAACGACTGAAAAGAGATTTAATCTTGCTCCGTAAGGAAGACCAGCTTGATGATTTAAATATTGAGCGAGAGGTGGAGTGTTTGAATCACTTGTTGCAAACAGTTGAAACCATTTCTTCTCTTTGCAAGGCGCATGAACTAATCGACATGAACCGCTATAAGATTTATCAGGATACATTAACTATTACAAAGGCATTGAAGCAAAAAGATTTCAAACCGTTTCAATTTATTTTCAATAAAAATTAAAAATTGGATGCCTGTCGTTTTGAACGACAAGCACCCAACTTGTTAGATTTATTTTTCGAATGGATCAAGCTTTGTAGCTTTCACCAACTCCATGTAATTCTTCCAGATACCATCTTTGATAATATTTGCTTTTGCCACAGCTTCTTCAATCATAGTTGCTGCTCTAGCTACCAAATCTTTTTCTTGCTGACCTGGTTCAATTGCTTTAGAGCTGATACCCATGTTTGCTTGCTGATATTGATTCATTACTGTAACCTGAGGAACTTGTCCATATCCTTGTTTGGTTTGTGGTGTTCCGCTAATGAATTCTCTCAGCTTTTTGATTTCCTCGTTTAGTGTTTTACTCATGTTTTTCAAGGAGTCAATTTCCTTTCCTTTCATGCCAGTGATATAGGTATCCACTTTTTTAGTGGCATCTTCTGCTTTCGACATCATGTCCATTACTTCAATTAACTTATCACCACTCTTTTTCAATTCAGCACGAAGAGCAGCCTGAGCTAATTTTATGTTATTGCGATTACCCATTCTTGGATCATCAACCACTGTTACCATTGTTGAGTCTTTGCTGTCTTTGTAGGATAATACAACTTTGTAAGTTCCAGGAAGAACAGGCTGACCTGCAGGTTCGCTGCCACCACGGCCGCCACCGCCGCCGCCCATGCGTCTTCCACCTCCTCCACCTGGTGTGCGGAATCCTTTGGCTTCCATACCCCATGTTCTCTTGTTAAATCCTGAGTCAGCTGCCCACTTCAAGTTTCTGATTACTTCGTTGTTGTTATCGAATATCTGGACAGTCAAAGTATCTTTTTTCCCTTTTGCATCCTCTCCAGATTTATCATTGATGTAATAAGAGATGTGTGCACCAGATGGTCTGTTATCTGCATCCCAGATTCCCCATGTGCTCCACTCATATCCAGGAGCATTGCGGAATTGTGCTTGTACTGCTGTTGGTGCTGCAAAGGCAGTCAGCTTGTTGCTCAACACACCTTTATTGGCAGCTAACTTGCGAAGTGGTCTGATATCATCCAAAACCCAAAGTGCTCTACCAAAAGTAGCAATAGCCAAATCAGCTTCTCTTTCTTGAATAGCAAGATCATAAGTGGATACACTTGGGTAACCATTTTTCCATTGTTGGAAACTTGCACCATTGTCCAAACTAACCCAAAGTCCATGTTCTGTTCCTGCAAAAATCAAATTAGGTTCAGTCGGGTCTTGCAATACACACAAAGCATAACCTACGGCTTTCTTTTCATCCAATACTCTTGTCCAGGTTTTACCATAATCACTTGTTCTGAAAATATATGGTTTGAAATCACCTCTTCTGTAATCATTGGCTACAACGAAAGCTTCACCTGGATTGAACCTAGATGCTTGCACTTGTGGAATCCATGCACCAACTGGTAGTCCGGGTATCTTACCTCGGAAGTTGGTCCAGGTTTTACCACCATCTCTCGTCATTTGCACATTACCATCATCCGTTCCAATCCAGATTACATTCTTATCAACTGCCGAAGGGGCAATAGTAATGATGGTGCAATAGTTTTCAGCACCAGTAATATCAATGGAAATCCCACCATTGTTGGTCTGGTCGATTTTTGCACTATCGTTGGTCGTCAAATCTGGAGAAATGATCTCCCATGATGCACCCTTATTGTTCGATTTGTGCAAAAACTGACTTCCAAAATAGATGGTTGAATTGTTGTGAGGATCTTGTGCAATACCTGCGTTCCAGTTGAAACGCAATTGTGTTTTAAGATCTGGAGGAGTTGGTTTGATGTACCAGCTTTCGCCTGTTTTTACGTTATAACGTCCAACAGATCCACCCTGACTCATCGCATATACCCAAGAGGCATCGTCTTTATCCGGCATCACATCAAATCCATCACCGCCCCAAAGGTTATCCCAATAGTAATTTTTAATACCCGCACTCATCCAAGTGTAAGCAGGGCCTCTCCAGCTTCCATTGTCTTGCATACCACCCATTACATTGTATGGCATTTCATTATCTACATTGATGTGGTAAAACTGACCTACTGGAAGTTTTTCATCAAAAATCCAGGTCTTTCCTTTGTCACGCGTAATACCAATACCACCATCGTTTCCATCAATGATGAAATTAGGATTGGTAGGATGTATCCAGAAAGCATGGTGATCTGGATGGATACCATTATAAGGAATCACCACTTCGAAATTCTTACCTGCATCTTCGCTTTTGCCAATCATTTGATATATCAACCATAATCTGTTTTCGTTTTCAGGATCACAAACGATTTCCTGGAAATAGAAAGGACGTGTTGATACAAATTCGGGGTTGCTGTTCATTAACGTCCAGTTCAAACCACCGTCATCACTTTTGTACAATCCGTTTTTTGTCGCCTCCACCAAAGCATAAACCCTATTAGGATTGCTTCTTGAGATAGCCAAACCAATTCTGCCATAATTACCCTCGGGCAAACCTTCTTTGGCTCCTAATTTTTTCCAGTTCTTTCCACCGTCGAATGTCATATACAAGCCACTACCTGAACCACCACTGCTTAGGCTCCAAGGTGTTCTTCTGTGTTGCCACATGGCTACGAATAATTTATTAGGATTGGATGGATCCATAATCATATCAGCTACACCCGATGTATCATTGGTATAAAGGATCTTGTTCCAGGTCTCCCCACCATCTGTTGTTTTAAACACCCCTCTTTCAGGATGCTCGGCATAAGGATTTCCTATAGCACCTGCATAAACCGTGTTTGGATTGGCTGGGTCTACAATTATCCGGTGAATATTCCTTGTCTTCTCAAGTCCCATTCTCCTCCAATTTTTACCGCCATCTATGGTTTTGTAGATGCCTTCACCGATATTGATGGAATTTCTAGGATTGCCTTCACCAGTACCTACCCACACCGTAGAGGGGTTAGATTGTTGTATGGCGATAGAGCCAATATTCAAAGTAGGTTGTTCGTCAAAAACAGATTCCCAGCTTCCACCCGCGTTGAGTGTTTTCCAAACGCCACCCGATGCTGCGCCTATCCAAATTTGGTTGGGATCGGCTACCACCGCATCAATGGTGGTAATACGGCCACTCATGCCAGCGGGACCAATATTCCTTGGTTTCCAAGATTTAAATTGATCTAAAGAAACTTTTTGAGCGACTGCGAGGGCTGTTATGCATAAAAACAGCGTGCATAAGGAGAGCGACCTTTTTATCATGTGTATTAATTGATTTTTTTGAAATTTATGGATTTAAACTTTTGGGAAAAAATCTCTTTTTTATCCAAACAATTTGATGATAAAAACTGTCTAACCTTTTACAAGATTTGGACAAATAAAATAAACGTCCTAATTTAGTGTTTAAACATCAAATTTAAAATCATGAAAAAACAAGTATTGAGTATTGTTGCTTTCCTGGCTTTTGCAGTTACAGGAGCATTTGCGCAAACAACCTGGAAGGTTGACAAGGGACATTCTAATGTAAAGTTCACCGTAACTCACATGGTGGTTTCAGAAGTGGAAGGTGCATTCAAAATGTTTGATGGAAGCTTGGTAGCTTCTAAGGCAGACTTATCTGACGCGGTAGTGAATTTTTCTGTTGATGTAAATTCAGTAAATACAGATAGTGAAAGAAGAGATGGACACTTGAAGAGTGATGATTTTTTTAATGCTGAGAAATTTCCTCAGATGAAGTTTGCAAGTAAGTCGATGAAGCCATTAGGGGGTAATAAATATTCGCTAACAGGTGATTTGACTATTCGTGATGTAACAAAGACAGTAACTTTTGATGTTACTTATGGTGGACAAATCAATACCCAAAATGGTGGTGCTAAGGCTGGTTTCAAAGCAAAGACTACTATCGATCGTATTGCATTTGGATTGAAGTGGGATAGAGCTTTGGAGACCGGTAGCTTGGTTGTAGGAAAAGATGTAGAGGTTACTATCCTTGTTGAGATGGATAAAGTGGTTGCAAAATAGTTTTTTATACAGTTGTCGGTTGTCAGTTATCGGTTAACCGTTAACTGACAACCGTTACTCATTCTAACTCCCTTTTTTCTCAAACCCAAGTATCACCCCATTGATACAATAGCGCAATCCAGTTGGGGGTGGACCATCTTCGAATACGTGACCGAGGTGAGCTTTGCATCTTCCGCATTGCACTTCAGTTCTTTGCATGCCAAGGGTATTATCGGGCAGGTAGAGCAAACTTTTTTTATTGACCGGCTCAAAGAAGCTTGGCCATCCGCAACCACTTTCAAATTTTGTATTGCTTTGGAAAAGGGTATTCCCGCAAGCGGCACAATAGTAAGTGCCTTTTTCATCAAATTTTTCAAATTTGCTGGTCCATGGTCTCTCTGTCCCTTTCTGACGAGCAATATAGTATTGCTCAGGGGTAAGGACTTTTTTCCAATCTTCTTCTTTCATATCTACTTTCTCCTGACTATTTCTGGAGAATGCTGGATTGTTTTGAGCTTCTGACATGGTCTTTACGTTTTTTTTGTTTTTAATCTGTGCGTTGCTGCAGCTAAACTGCAATGCGGCAATTGTGGTGAATAAGAGCATTCTCATTATCATAAAACATATTTTAAATATTCGCGAATCATAGGTGCTTCACTTGTATTTTATTCACTTAAACTGAATTTTATTGGATAAAATTCAGTCGATTAAGCAATTTCCAATACATCGTAAATCTAATTATATTTGTCGCATACAAATGTTAAGGAAAGCCTTGATTTTTCCTCATCAACTAACTTCTAAACGCTTAAACAGAACAAGATGTTCAACCTCATTCTTTTTGGTCCTCCTGGCAGTGGAAAAGGTACTCAGTCGGAAAAACTCATAGCAGCATATGGCTTTAAACATATTTCAACTGGTGATCTTTTGCGCTCAGAGATAGCCAATAAGACAGCATTAGGTTTGAAGGCGAAGGGCTTCATGGATGAGGGCAAACTTGTTCCTGATGAAGTAGTGATTGGGATGGTGGATAATGTTATCACGAATAATCCAGGAGTGTATGGGTTTTTGTTTGATGGATTTCCAAGGACTAAAGCACAGGCAGAGGCTTTAGACGCTTTGTTGCGACAACACGAAGAAAACATCAATTTGATGTTGGCATTGGAGGTTCCTGAAGAAGAATTAGTAGCACGAATGATTAATAGGGCGAAGACATCTGGAAGAACAGATGATGCAGATCCTGAGGTTCAAAAAAGAAGAATTGGTGTTTATAAAAACGAAACCCTGGCTGTTGCTTCCTATTACGACCAATTTGGGAAGGTCACAACAGTAAATGGCCAGGGTTCCGTGGAAGATATTTTTACTGCATTATGTGCAGAGATTGATAACCACTATGCCTAGTGAAGATTATCAAATTCGTAGAGTTCATCAAAATGTGACCCTGCTTCCATTTCAAAAATGGGATGAATCAATCCATCGCTTAATCCATATACCCAGCCATGAAGATGTGGGCCTTGACGATCTTTCCATGCTTGTTGGATAATAGAAGTTTTCGCTAGATTCATTACTTGTTCTACTACGTTTAATTCAATGAGCTTGTTAACGCGACTTCCCTCGTCTTCTAGTGAATCAATTTCAGATTTATGATACCGGTAAACATCTTTGATGTTACGCAACCATTTGTTAATGATACCCAATGATTTTCTTGTCATGGCAGCTTTTACACCACCACAACCATAGTGGCCGCATACAATGATGTGTTTTACCTTAAGCACTTCAACAGCATACTGTAATACAGACAACATGTTTAAGTCGGTATGCACCACCATGTTTGCAATATTCCTGTGGATGAAGATTTCACCAGGTTTGGTACCTGTGATTTCATTTGGTGGAACGCGACTATCACTACATCCAATCCAGAGGTATTCTGGTGTTTGCACATTTTCTAATCTTTTAAAAAAGTCAGCATCCTTTTTTACTGTAGCTGCTGCCCAAGCTTTATTTGATTCGAGTAGGTTTAAATAATTTTTCATCTTAATTGTTTATAATAATTGTTTTGTGTTTTATTTCGAGTGAACATGTCCTGTATCTTCCATTTTATATTCTTCTTTGAAATTAATCAATTGAAGTTTGATTTTTCTTTCAGCTGCTCCAAATAAAGAAAAATCTTTAATCAGTTGAATTATATCAAAATCAATATAAACGGTATTTCCTGCATCAATAACTACGTTGCTGTTTGAAGGTAAATCGCTAAGTGTCTGTTTTAGTGCTGCCTTGTTCAAAAAGGAAACTTCCTGCGCCAAGTCGATGTGAATGGTTTCACCTTCGTGGTATTTCTCTTTCGAAAAGCGGTAGGCGAGTTTCATATTTCCTTTGAGGATATAAAAAATACTCACAACTAAACCGATACCTACACCTTTTAAGAGATCAGTAAATACAACAGCAACCACAGTAATAATAAAGGGAATGAATTGTTGTGAACCACTTTGCCACATGTGTTTGAAAACCTTCGGACTTGCGAGTTTCCATCCAATCATCAATAGTATTGCTGCCAGGCTTGCCATTGGAATCATATTTAAGACTCCTGGAATAAGAATAACTGTTAGCAATAACATCAATCCATGAACAATAGCAGAAAATTTAGTTTTTGCTCCTGCATTGATATTGGCGGTTGTTCTTACAATTACTGAAGTCATGGGTAGGCCTCCAATTAATCCGGATAAAATGTTCCCGACTCCTTGTGCTTTTAATTCTGTATTGGCATTACTGTATCTTTTATACGGATCCATTTTGTCGCCGGCTTCTAAACACAACAGTGTTTCAATACTTGCAACAATTGCAATCGTAATTCCTGTAATCCAAACTTGAGGGTTTGAGAAGCCAGCAAAATTGGGTGTACTAAACTGATTGATGAAATCTCCTACACTTGATGCTTTTGGTAGGGTTACAAGATGCTCGTTTGCAATGATGAGTGAAGGCTGGGTAACTTCAAAAACTTTATTGAGTACTATTCCAGCGACTACTGCTACTAACGCACCTGGCAATGCTTTTATTTTTTTAAGCACCGGTACTTTATTGAAAGCAATCAGGATGGCTAATGAAATTACTGCTACAGTTATTGCACCAGTATGAGCAAAATTGAAAGAATGAATGAGCTCACCAAAAAATCCTTCATCTTCTTTTAATAACTGATAAGAGTAGAAATCACCTTCATTTTCTAGGTCATAACCAATGGCATGAGGTAATTCTTTTTTGATGATGATGATTCCAATGGCAACAAGCATTCCTTCTATCACGCTAGTTGGAAAATAGCTGGAAATACCGCCTGCTTTAGCAAATCCTAAGCTTAACTGAATGGCTCCTGCAATGACAACAGCAATTAGAAAAGATTCATATCCTAATTGAGTGATAGCAGCAAGGACAATTGCAATCAGTCCAGCTGCTGGTCCGGTTACGCTAACGTTTGAGTTACTCAATGAACCAACGATAATGCCACCAATAATGCCACTAATAATTCCAGCAAATGGAGGGGCGCCACTGGCAACAGCTATGCCAAGGCACAGGGGTAAAGCGACCAAAAACACAACCATGCCTGGGAGCAAGTCGGCACGATTAAACTTCACGGGTGAATTCATTAAATAATATTTATTTTCATGTGATACAAATCTACAAACTTGGGCAATAGATATGTGTGAAAGATATGAAACTTGTATAAATAAATGGTTATG
>JBEASE010000144.1:0-3506 GCA_041162625.1 Bacteroidota bacterium
TAAGTTAGAAGCGAACAGCAATACCTTCATCCGCTCAGGTGGATCAAGAATTGGTGATATCACTTATACTAAGGCTGGTCTTCCAATTTCTCAGTTCTATGGTTATGTACAAGAGGGTCTTTGGCAGTCTCAAGCAGACATCAACAAAGTGTTGTATACTTCTGCTGGTGATGCTAAAGTTGGACGTTTCCGCTTCAAAGATTTGAATGGTGATGGCCAAATCGATAACAACGATGAAACCTACCTCGGTAGTCCAATCCCAACTTTGTTACTTGGTCTTAACTTGACTGCAAACTACAAGAACTGGGATTTCACCATGTACTGGAGTGGAACTTACGGTAACAAGTTGTTTAACTTCGTTAAATACTTCACTCACTTCAACGCATTCCAGCGTAGCCGTAGCAAGGACTTCTTGTATGAGGCTGGTAAAACACTTCCAGTTCTTGATGGTGGTGACAACTACAGCTCTCAGCGTAACAGCTATTATGTTGAAGATGGATCTTTCACTCGTTTGAGAAACTTGCAGGTAGGTTATTCTCTTGATGCTGCTTCTTTGAAGAAGCTTGGTATCAGCAGATTGCGTATCTATGCTCAGGGACAAAACTTGCTTACTTTCACCAAGTATAGCGGATTGGATCCTGATGTAACAGTTACAAACATCACTGAAGGCTTCAACAGTCAGCGTGACCTTTCATTAGGTCTTGACAACGGACGTATTCCTTTGTCGAGAACTGTTATTGTTGGTATAAACCTTGAGTTCTAAAAACGCGTAATGCTTAAACAATAAATACAATTAATAAAAAACAAGTATAATTTTATTAGTCGGTTTTTAAAAAGCATTCAGAAATAAAACAATTTAAAAAATGAGAAAGAATATCATGCAAAAATTAGCGGTGCTAGGCTTACTAGCAGTCGTTATCTACAGTTGCGGAAAGGATTTTCTTGAAACACAACCTTATGGTAGTGTGAACAACGAACTCCTTTCTACATCAGAAAAAGGTGCTAACGCCCTTCTGATTGCAGCTTACTCTAACTTGGATGGATTTTCAGGTTGGGACAATGGAAACCCTTGGGGTGGTGCTGCTTCAAACTGGACTTTTGGTAGCATTGCCGGTGGTGATGCCTACAAAGGTTCTGAAGCGGGTGACCAGCCAGACATTACTCCTATCGAAAGAGGTAATGTTGACGCCAACAACCCTTATTTAGAAGGAAAGTACAGAAACTACTATGATGGTATTTCTAGATGTAACCAAACCATCACAGCTTTCACAAAGTTGGAAGGTGTTTCTGCTGCCCAAAAAGCAACAAGAATTGCTGAAGCAAAATTCTTGAGAGCTTGGATGCATTATGATCTTTGGAGAGTGTTCCGCAATGTTCCTTATATCGACGAAACATTGGAAGATGTTCGCGTAGGAAACGCTGCTGATATCCTTCCAAAAATTCAAGCAGATCTTCAAGCTGCTGCTAATGATCTTCCTGTAACACAAGCAGAAGCTGGTCGTGTAACCAAAGGTGCTGCTCAAGCTGTATTGGGAATGACCTACATGTGGCAGAAGAAATTTGCAGAAGCAAAAGCACAATTTGATGCTGTTGTTAACTCTGGCAGATATGCTTTAAATGCAAAATATTCTGATAACTTCAACGCGGCTGTTCGTAACACAAGAGAAGGAATTCTCGAAGTACAGATGGCAGTAAATACAGGTGGTGGTGATGCTGGTAACGTAGGTGATGTATTGAACTTCCCTTACAACAACGGTCCTGCAGGTTGCTGCGGATTCCACCAGCCTTCACAAGATCTTGTAAACTCATTCCAAGTTGATGCTAATGGTCTTCCTTTGTTGGATACCTATAATGCCCAAGATGTTAAGAACGACGACGGTTTGAAGGATACTGATCCATTCACTACAGAAACTCGTCCTTTGGATCCACGTCTTGACCGCACAGTTGGTCGTCGCGGTATTCCTTACTTGGATTGGGGTAAGCACCCAGGTTCTTCTTGGATTCGTGACCAATCTTATGGTGGTCCGTATGCTCCAATGAAGAATGTACACGCTAAGTCTCAAGTTGCTGAGGTAACTCACGCTTCTGGTTGGACTTCTGGTTACAACTCAAACAACCTTAAGTTGATCCGCCTTTCTGACGTAATGTTGCAATTGGCTGAAGCTGAAGTTGAATTGGGCAACCTTGAAAGAGCTCGTGCTTTGGTTAACCAAATCCGTCAAAGAGCTGCTAACCCAGCTGACTTTGTAATGGATGGTGCTAATCCTGCTGCTAACTATCAAGTTGGACAATACACTGCTCCATGGACTGACAAAGCTGTAGCTACTAAAGCTGTACGTTTTGAGCGTCGTGTTGAGCTTGGTATGGAAGGACATCGTTTCTTCGACCTAGTAAGATGGGGTGTTGCTGCACAGGTAGGTTAAGAATGCTTACTATGCGAAAGATGGTGTTAGAAGGGGTTACCTCAGAACAGCAACTTTCACTGCGGGCAAGAACGAGGTTTTCCCTCTTCCTGCTAAAGCAATTACACAAAGCGCAAAGGATGGCGTTCCTACATTGAAGCAAAATCCTGGTTACTAATCCTAACCAAACAAATAATAGAAGGGCTGCACTTAGTGCAGCCTTTTTTGTTTTATAGATTACTCAACTGCGGCTGAAATAAATTAATTTTATAGGGTTGAAAATACTGATGTGTAGCTTATGAAATCTAGTCATTTAGCCTTAATTCTTGTTGCTGTTTTGGGTATTGTTTCATGCAAAAACAATGATCATCTTTTTCGCTTAGTTAGTCCAGAAAAATCAGGTATTGATTTCACCAATACCATAACCATCAATGATACTATCAATATCTTGGAAAGTGAATTTACCTATAATGGTGGTGGTGTAGCAGTTGGTGATTTGAATGGAGATGGATTACAAGACATTTATTTTGCTGGAAACCAGGTGCAGAATAAACTGTACATCAACAAAGGCGAATTAAAATTTGAAGAGGTAATTGAAAAGGCAGGTGCACATAAAACAAAGGGACAATGGTCGTCTGGAGTAACCTTTGTTGATATCAATTCAGATGGCAAACAAGACATTTATGTCTGCAATACAATGATTGAAGACAGTGCTGCATTGAGAGATTTATTGTTTATCAATCAGGGAAATAATCAAGAGGGTATTCCTCAGTTTAAAGAGTTGGGAGAAGAGTACGGTATTCTTGATAATACGCATAACTCTATCTCTACATTTTTTGATTATGATTTAGATGGTGATCTAGATTTATTCATTGCTGTCAATTTTATTGATGTTCAATACCCGAATCAATTCTTATCAATGGATCAAAGAAGGGGAAAAGGTGTTGTAACAAGAGACCTTTTGTATAGAAATGATTTCGATTCAACATTAGGGCATGCTGTGTTTACAGATGTATCATTGGATGCCGGCATTGATTGGGGTGGATACAGTCACTCTGCTATGATTCATGATTTCAACAAAGATGGTTATCCAGACATCTATGT
>JBEASE010000068.1:0-8193 GCA_041162625.1 Bacteroidota bacterium
GTACAACAGTAAGAAACTTATCTTACTTTATATCCTGATTTCTTTGCTTTCTGCTTTATTGAATTCTTCAATCATTCATATCCCAGGCGGACAATTATTGTTAGCAATCAGTTATCTTAAATGGGTTTTATTGACACTTTTAATAGTGCAAACATTAGTTGTAGAAACCAACCGGAATTTAGTTATTGTATTGGTTTGTATTGAAATTCTACTCAGTTTTAGTGGATTTTGGGCTGCATTTAAAGACTATATACTTGTTGCATTAGGTGCATATTTGATGTTTAGTCCCCGATTGTCTTTAAAGACTTATTTTTTACTCTCTTTTGTATTTTTAGCTTTCCTGTTTCTTTCAGTAGTATGGACATATAGTAAGGGGGAATATAGGAAATACTTGACTGGAGGTGAACGAACGCAACTTATCGTTGAACAAGATAACCTTACCAATATTCAAAAGTTTTATGAGATAGCGCAACGTGATTTTTCAAATGAAAATTTTAAAGAAAACTTTTTAATAGGTTTGGAAAACCTTGTTTATCGTGTGTCTTATGTTGAATTTCTTGCATTGACCATAAAGCAAGTCCCTACAAACGGAAATTTATTCATTAACGCGATAGAGCATATTTTAAAACCGCGTATACTCTTTCCGGAAAAAAAACCAATATATGATTCTGAACTTACTTCTAAATATACTGGGGTGCAATTTGCTGGAGCTGAACAGGGCACATCCTTTTCATTAGGGACAGTCGCAGAGTCTTATGTTGATTTTGGTAAATACTACATGTTTGTTCCAATTATTTTCTTCGGGTTATGGATTGGGTGGATGTACAAATATTTTATTGTAAATGGATATAATATCATTTGGGGTATGTGCTATTCTGCACCAATATTTCAATTTGCATGGAGTTTTCCAGTACCTACTTCTAAATTCTTTGGTTGGTCAGTTACTTATTTTATAGGATTTTGGTTTTTGAATAAATACATTATCAAACACATCGATAACTGGTTACTTAAGAAAGCATAAATTTCTAACCAATAAAAATACATTTCATTTCTCGCCATCCTATTCAAGGCTTTTATAGCATCGAAAAGGTATTTGGAACACTAATAAACGAAATGGAGAACTCCAAGTATAAGCAGATAAAGCTTCCGTTTCCAAGTAGTAATATTTTTTTTATCTTTTTTAATTTATGCTATTTATTAAGGTTTAGAAATGGCATATTTCATATCACAGGTCATGTTCATTATGCTGTTTTAGCCTTGCCCAGTGCGTCTACTATATTAACGGTTCACGATTTGGTTTTTTTGCAGACCTATCAAGGATTGAGAAGGAGAGCAATGAAATGGCTTTTTCTAGATTTGCCAGTTCGAAAAGCAAAATGGATCACTACCGTTTCTAATAAATCGAAAGAAGAAATAATCAAATTCACCAATTGTGATCCAAGTAAAATTATTGTCATTGCAAATCCGCTAGCTGAAAATTGTAGCATGAATTTAAATGCTTTATTTCCCGAAGAACCTCGATTACTTTTTATTGGTACCAAACCAAATAAGAATTTGGAGAATGTTATTCCAGCACTATTTGGTTTTAATATACATCTGAGAATCATTGGGGAGCTCACCCATAAACAACATTTATTGTTGAAAAAATTTGAAATAAATTATTCTTATACTTTTCATCTGACCAATGAGGAATTATCGTATGAATATCAAAGTGCAGATATAGTTTTATTTCCTTCCTTGTATGAAGGCTTTGGTTTACCTGTTATTGAAGGATTTTGCGCTGGTAAACCTGTAATCACTAGCGATTTATCACCAATGAAAGATATAGCACAAGATGCTGCTTTTCTTGTTGATCCTCATTCTATTTCATCGATTCGGGATGGAGTAAAGGAGGTTATAGACAATTTTGAATTAAGACAATCAAAAGTTGAAAAAGGAGGATTGATAGCTTATTCATATCAGTCTAAAAATATTTACTCTCAGTATGAAAATCTCTGGAAGCAAGTTCAAGCAAGTAACTAAAAGGCCTATTAGGAATTACTTATGTGTGGCATAGCTGGATTAATAAATTTTAGAAACAAAAGGGAATCGCCTGATTTGGTGGTATCAATGACCAATGCTCTTGCACATCGTGGTCCAGATGCATGTGGCTTTTATCATGATAAATCAATATCAATTGGGCATAGAAGACTTTCAATTATTGATTTGGAGGAAAGATCAAATCAACCTTTTTCTGATTATACGGGTCGATATGTTTTATCCTTCAATGGTGAAATATATAATTATCAATCATTAAAGTCTAGCCTTCCTCATTATCCATTCACAACACAAAGTGACACAGAAGTTCTAATTGCTGCATTTTCTACTTGGGGTATTGATTGCTTAAATAAATTAGATGGCATATTTGCCTTCTCTTTGTGGGATAAGGAAACCCAGACATTATGGCTGGTTCGTGATCGCTTAGGGGTAAAACCCCTTTATCTCTTTAGAAAAGATAATACAATTGCATTTGCATCAGAAATGCGTTCATTCATCCAATCCGGTTCGTTGATGCCAACTCTTAATCCAAAGGGACTTAATCACTATCTGTCATTTCACAGTGTGTCATCGGATAATGCTATTTTGAATGACGTAACAGAACTTGAGGCAGGCACTTATCTAAAAATGACTGCTACTAGTCAAGAGTGTAATAGATATTGGACACCGGTGAGTTCTCCTTTGAAGAAAAATTTAAATAGAGATGAAATCAATATTGAAGTCTTCAAGTTATTAAATAAGGCTGTTCAAAAAAGGATGACGAGTGATGTGCCTCTCGCAGCATATCTTTCGGGTGGTATCGATTCTTCAGCAATTGTTGCTTTGATGAGCTTGGGTTCAGATCAGCCTATAAATACATTTACACTTGGATTTACTGAAAACGAGTTTGATGAAACTGAATATGCAACTGAAATTGTTAAGCGTTTTAATACCAATCACACATCGGTTGTTTTAGATAAAAATGAATTATTGGATAAAATAATTGCTGGTTTGGATGTGATGGATAGTCCAAGTGCTGATGGTATCAATACTTTTCTTTTAGCAGATGCAATAACAAAAGCTGGTATCAAAGTTGCCTTATCTGGCATTGGTGGTGATGAATTGTTTGCTGGCTATCCTAGTTTTAAGTACTACTTAAAGTTAAATAAATGGAAATCACTATTTAATGCTACCTATATTTCTAGATATGTTTTTTCCTCTTTACTTAAAAATATACCTCAAGCAAACTTGAATAAATTCACGGAAATCCTTCAACTAAGGGAATTGTCAATTGCGTCAGCCTATCCTGCTTTGAGAAGAACGCTTTCAAGTGCTGAAATAAAAAACGTACTTAAAAATCTAGATTCAAATAGTGCTTTCGACATCAATCTGCCAGCAAATTCAGAGCTCAATAAGTTTGATTTATTATCGCAGTATAGTATTGCTGAGTATAATGGGTATGCAAAAAATACCATTCTGAAAGATGTAGATCAAATGTCAATGGCATTTGGACTCGAGGTTCGAGAACCATTTTTTGATTATCAACTTATTGAATATGTGTTGTCGCTTCCAGATGAAGTCAAGCTAGGGGCGTCACCTAAACAACTATTATCTGATGCGCTGGACCCATTATTACCAAAAGCAACAATTAGTAGATTAAAAAAAGGTTTTGTGCTTCCTTGGAAAGTTTGGATGAAAAATGAATTAAGGTCCTTCTGTGAATCACAATTAAAGGAATGTGGTGAACGAGCGTTTATCAATAAATCATATTTAGCTAAGATGTGGTCTCAGTTTCTTAAAGGTGATAATCAAGTTAGTTGGATTAATATTTGGCAACTGGTTGTATTGAATTACTGGATGAATAAAAATGGGGTTGACTATCAAGCCTAAAATCCTCATCTTCTCAGATTGGTATGCGCCTGCATTTAAAGGAGGTGGACCAATTCGCTCTATTGTTAACTTGGTGGAAGCACTGAAATCGGAATATGATTTCTATGTTTTTACGGCGGATACCGACTTTGGAGAGTCATCTCCAATGCCCGATATCAAGGTGAATGAATGGATAGTTCAAGATGGCGTTCATGTATATTATCATTCAAAAGGTGCAATGACACATGTAAAGGTAAAGTCGGTCATCAAGGAAATTCATCCTCACCGCATTTACCTGAATTCTATGTTCTCAAATATGATCAAACCGATCTTGGTAGGGTATCAATCTGAAAAAATAATCATAGCTCCTCGAGGCATGTTGAGTGCATCAGCTCTTGCAGTAAAACCGATTAGAAAATTTCTCTATCTCTGGTTCTTGCGGACTTTCGGATTTGCCAAATACCTTCATTTCCATGCGACAAGTGAAATAGAAGCCAAGAATATCCAACGCATATTCCCCAATGCAAAAAGTATTTCAGTTGCTGGGAATATACCTGGAAGGGTAGAAGCTTTTGTTTCACAAGTCATAAAATCTCCAAATAATATTCAATTGGTCTTTACGGGAAGAATGCATCCTATTAAAAATTTGCATTGTTTGTTGCAGGCTATGCAACATGTAAAGGGACAAATAGTCTTAAATATTATTGCTACCAGAGAGGATGATGCTTATCTAAATAAATGCAAAAAGCTTGCAAGCGAATTAGGCAAGCATATACAAGTGAACTGGCTACTTGATTTGCCTCACCATCAGATTAAATCACAACTCCAGTCGGCTCATTTTTTTACCCTGCTTTCTGAGGTAGAAAGTTTTGGACATGCCATCTTCGAAGCGCTCGCTGTTGGTTGTCCCGTTTTAATCAGCGACCAAACACCTTGGAAAAATTTGCAGGAAAAACAAGCTGGATGGGATTTGCCCGTTTCCAACCTAAATGCAATTACCGCCACTTTACAGATGATGGTTGATATGAATGATCAAGAGTGGCAATCTTATAGAATTGGTTCGTTAAACTTAGCGGAAAACTATGTAAAACAACTAAATGTTGATAAAGAGTACAGTATCCTTTTTGAAAATAGATTTAATTTCAAACCCTTGAACGACTATGACAACCAATCTCCAACATTATGACGAACACAACAAAGCATATGGTCAAGGTATTGGTGCTTCAAAACTGAAGCAAATACTATGGTTCATCTGCAGTGTATTATTGGTGCGCAATCCAATGCACCCCTTTAGCTGCGTGCGTAAATGGACACTCCAACTTTTTGGAGCTACAATCGGCGAAGCCACAATCATCAGACCTGGAGTTCAGGTTAAATATCCATGGAAATTGAAAGTAGGAAACCATGTTTGGCTGGGTGAAAATACCTGGATTGATAACCTTGCTCAAGTTGAAATTGGTGATCATACTTGTATTTCTCAAGGTGCCATGTTGTGCACCGGTAATCACAATTATCATTCACCAGGATTTGAGTTGATAACCAAACCCATCATTTTGGAAGATGCAGTTTGGATTGGCGCTAGAGCAGTAGTTTGTCCGGGTGTAACCGCCCATACCCATGCCATGCTCACCGTTGGCTCCGTTGCCAATATCAACATGGAAGCATTCGGCGTCTACCAAGGCAACCCAGCTCAATTGAAAAGAAAAAGAGTTCTTCGTTCTTTCTCATGAAAGTATCTATCATCACGGTCTCCTTCAATGCGGCTAAAACCATTTCAGCCACCCTTTCCAGCGTAGCCACACAAACCTATCCTCATATTGAACATATTGTTGTAGATGGAGGATCAACTGATGGTACACAGGAAGTTGTGAAGGAGTATCAACACGTAGCAAAGTTTATTTCAGAGCCAGACAATGGCTTATATGATGCAATGAATAAAGGATTGGCCATTTCCACAGGTGAAATTGTAGTCATTCTCAATGCAGATGATTTTTATGCGCATGCGGGTATCATCGATAAAGTGGTTACCTGTTTTAAACATCAACAGGTTGATGCCGTATATGGTGATCTGGTCTATGTAAATGCAGATTACAGCAAGATTGTTCGCAATTGGAAGGCAGGTCATTTTCATCGTAATAAATTTTACCAAGGATGGATGGTTCCACATCCAACCTTTTTTGTAAAACGAGAATGCTATCAACAGTTGGGGTATTTTGATACTTCACTGAAGTATGCAGCCGACTACGAGCTGATGTTGAGGTTCATGTTCAAACACCATATTACAAATTTTTATTTGCCAGAAACCCTGGTTATCATGAAGAGTGGTGGTAAAAGCAATTCTTCACTTCTCAACAGGTATTATATTAACAGAGAAGATAGAAGAGCATGGACCATCAATCATTTGCAGCCTCATCTTTTTACGCTAATTTTGAAGCCACTAAGAAAATTAACGCAATACATTAACCTATGAGTAAAGTTGCTTTAGTAACAGGTGTAAATGGTCAAGATGGCGCCTATCTGACTGAATTACTGTTAAGTAAGGGATATACCGTGCATGGTATCAAGAGAAGATCTTCTTTGTTCAATACAGCTCGTATCGACCATCTTTACCAAGATCCACATGAAAAGGGTATTAAGCTTACCCTTCACTATGGAGACCTTACTGACTCTACTAATTTAATTAGAATCATTCAGGAGACTCAGCCAGATGAAATATATAACCTGGCAGCGATGAGCCACGTTAAAGTGAGTTTTGATACACCAGAATATACAGCAAATGCTGATGGTATCGGGACTTTGAGAATCTTGGAGGCTGTGCGTTTATTGGGACTAACACAAAAGACAAAAGTATATCAGGCTTCTACTTCTGAATTATACGGTCTCGTTCAGGAAGTTCCTCAAAAGGAAACTACTCCTTTTTATCCTCGCTCTCCATATGCTGTTGCAAAGCTCTATGGATACTGGATTACAGTCAATTATCGTGAAGCATACAATATGTTTGCTGTCAATGGCATTCTTTTCAACCATGAAAGTCCATTGCGTGGAGAAACTTTCGTAACACGTAAGATTACCAGAGGCGTTGCAAAAATTGCATTGGGTATGCAAGACAAGATTTACCTCGGAAACCTAGACGCAAAAAGAGATTGGGGCCATGCAAAAGATTATGTAGAAGCGATGTGGCTGATTTTGCAACAACCTGTACCTGAGGATTATGTTATCGCTACAGGTATCACAACACCTGTTAGAGATTTTGTGAGGATGGCATTTGCAGAAGTGGGTGTTGAACTTGAGTTCAAAGGTGAAGGATCAAGTGAACGTGGCTATGTTGTTGCTTCAAACCACCCTGATTTCCAAGTTGAAATTGGAAAAGAAGTAATAGCTGTCGATCCTAAATATTATCGTCCAACTGAAGTGGATTTGTTGATTGGTGATCCTACTAAAGCCATGACTAAATTAGGATGGAAACCTAAATACGATTTGCCCATGTTGGTGAAAGATATGGTGACAAGTGATGTTGAATTGTTCCGCAGAGAAAAGTTATTGAAAGATTCAGGGTTTGAAGTGAATGACGCTCATGAATAAAGAGGCAAAAATATTTATAGCTGGACATCGGGGTATGGTGGGATCTGCCATCCACAGAAAGTTAAGCTCTTTAGGATATTTGAATATTGTTACGCGCTCTTCTGCTGAATTGGATTTGCGCATTCAGGAAAGAGTAAATGAATTTTTTGAGGCAGAACGTCCGGAATATGTTTTTTTAGCAGCTGCAAAAGTTGGTGGAATTCTTGCTAATAATACTTTTCGTGCTGATTTCATCTATGAAAACATCATGATCCAGAGTAATATCATCCATTCTTCCTACGCGACTGGCGTTAAAAAGTTGATGTTCCTTGGCTCTTCTTGCATCTATCCCAAACTTGCACCTCAACCGCTTAAGGAAGATTATTTGCTAACAGGATTATTAGAGCCTACCAATGAACCTTATGCAATTGCAAAAATTGCAGGTATCAAAATGTGTGATGCTTATAGGAGTCAGTATGGTTGTGATTTTATTTCAGTTATGCCGACTAATCTCTATGGTCCAAACGACAACTACGATCTTCAAAATGCACACGTACTTCCTTCTTTGGTAAGGAAGTTTCATGAAGCAAAAATCAATAATTCACCTGAAGTCAGCATATGGGGCACAGGTTTACCTAAGCGTGAATTTTTGCATGCAGATGACCTTGCAGATGCTTGTGTTTTTCTCATGAACACCTATAGCGATGAGGGTTTGGTGAACATCGGGACAGGAGAGGACATCTCTAT
>JBEASE010000007.1:0-50856 GCA_041162625.1 Bacteroidota bacterium
AAATACATCAACATCTGCTGGCGGAACAATGCCAGTTTGGTGGTTATAGGTGATGCCGAAGCCATGTGAAAAATACAAGGCTTTGCCTGGAGTTAAATGTTTTTTTACTGTTGGCCACATTGCGATCTGAGCAGCATCACTCAACAGATAACATATAATTGTTCCCCTTTCTAAGGCTTCTTCAATTTCAAAAAGTGTTTCACCAGGTACAAAACCATCTGCAATGGCCTTATCCCATGTTTTTGAATTTTTACGTTGTCCAACAATTACATTGATACCATTCTCTTTTTGGTTCAATGCCTGACCTGGACCTTGAACTCCGTATCCAATGACAGCAACTACTTCATTTTTAAGTACCTGCTGTGCTTTTGCTAATGGAAATTCTTCACGAGTGACTACATTTTCTTCTGTCCCTCCAAAATTTAATTTTGCCATAACCTGTGTTTAGTTGTTTTAAATGTGTGGTTTAAATGTTAGACTATTTTTGAGTTTGCTTCTTCTTCAGAAATTGGTTCGTCAATGATATTTTCTTGATGTTCAGTCAATTCAAATTCCTTCAATTTTTCATGAAATCCTTTGCTATCTTTTATGATAGCAACTCTCGCACTTCTTACGAATTCTATTAAGCCATACGGTTCAAGTACCTTGATTAATCTGTCGGTTTCTTCTCTTTGTCCAGTTGTCTCAAAAATGGTATAGTCTTTTCTTATAGCAACTACACGTGCACCATATGTTCTGAGTAAGCGTTCCACTTTTACTTTTTCAGCAATAATATCTGTTGGTACTTTATACAGCGCCAGTTCCTGCCAAATAATGTTGTCATTGGTATTGAAATAAGCTTTCAGTACATCTACTTGCTTTTCAATTTGTCTCACAATTTTCCTAACTGTTTCTTCAGTTTCATTGATTACAATATTAAAACGATGAATACCTTCTACTTCGGAAGGAGAAGTATTCAAACTTTCTATATTGATCTTTCTTCGTGAGAACATGATGGCAATCCTATTCAGCAGTCCAACCTGGTGTTCTGTATAAATAGTTAAATTATATTCTTGTTTCATATTTTTTATTTTAATCTGATCTCACTAACACCACATCCTTGAGGAACCATTGGGAAAACATTGTTTTCTTTTCCTACCATCACTTCAAGCAGATAGGGGCCTTTGTGATCAAGCATTGTTTTTAGTGCATTTGATAGGTCACTTCTTTTTGAAACGCTATTTCCTTCAATGCGATAACCTTTTGCAACAGTTACGTAATCTGGACTTTCTATATCTACGAAAGAGTACCTTCTTTCGTGGAATAATTGTTGCCATTGTCTTACCATACCTAAGAATTGGTTATTTAATATCATTATTTTGATATCAATATTGTTTTGCATGATGGTACCTAATTCTTGGATTGTCATTTGAACGCCACCATCACCAATAATAGCTACAACAGTTCTGTCTTTTGCGCCATATTTTGCACCCATTGCTGCTGGTAAAGCAAAGCCCATTGTGCCTAATCCTCCTGATGTAATATTGCTTTTACTTTTATTAAATTTGGCATATCGACATGCAACCATTTGGTGTTGGCCAACATCTGTAACAATTACAGCATCACCATGGGTTAATTCATTCAATGTTTTGATTACTTCTCCCATCGTCATTATATCTGAAGTTGGGTTCAATTCATCATGAATAACTACCTCATGCTCCTTTTCCATACACTCACTGAATTTATTAACCCATGCTGAATGATCTCTTTTTTCCAACAAAGCAGTGATCAATGGGAGTGATTCTTTACAATCACCCCAAACAGGAACATCTGCTTTGATATTTTTATCAATTTCAGCTGGATCAATATCAAGATGAATGACTTTTGCTTGTTTTGCATATCGATCGAGTCGGCCTGTTACACGGTCGTCAAATCGCATTCCGATTGCAATCAACACATCACATTCGTTAGTGAGCAAATTAGGTCCATAATTTCCATGCATGCCTAACATACCAACATTAAGTGGATGATCTGTTGGTAAGGAGCTTAGTCCCAAGATAGTCCAGGCAGCAGGTAATCCACCTTTTTCAATGAAGGCCTTGAATTCTTGTTCTGCTTTTCCTAAAATAATACCCTGACCAAACAAGACCAAAGGTCGCTTTGCTTGATTAATCAATTCTGCTGCCGCTTGAATATATTCTTTTCTGATATTTGGTTTTGGTCTATAGCTTCTGATGTGAGAACATTTTTGATATCCTTTGAATTCAAATTTTTGAAGCTGTGCGTTTTTAGTAATATCAATTAAAACAGGACCAGGTCTGCCACTACCAGCTATGTAATAAGCTTTTGCAAGCACTGCAGGAATTTCATTGGCATCTGTAATTTGATAATTCCATTTTGTAACAGGAGTGGTGATGTTGATAACATCAGTTTCCTGAAAGGCATCTGTACCTAAGAGATGCGCAAAAACTTGGCCTGTTATACAAACCAATGGAGTAGAGTCAATCATGGCATCAGCTAGTCCGGTTACCAGGTTAGTTGCACCCGGACCGCTAGTTGCAAATACAGTTCCTGTTCTACCAGATGTTCTTGCGTATCCTTGTCCTGCATGAATACCACCTTGCTCGTGTCTAACCAAAATATGTTCTACATGATCTCTATAATCATATAAAGCATCATAGATGGGCATAATGGCTCCACCAGGATATCCAAAAATAGTTTCAACACCTTCTGCAATCAAGGCTTTCATTACGGCTTCGCTTCCCGTAATTTCAATTGGTGTTTCCAATAATTGCGCTTCTGCAAGTAGATTTTCAGTTTGCATAATGAATTATTTATCTGTTATACAGCCTTCAGCTGCTGATGTAACTTGTTTTGCGTATTTATATAAAATACCTTTGGTAACTGATAGTGCTGGTTGTTTCCATACAGCTTTGCGCGCTGCAATTGTTGACTCATCTAGCAATACATTGATTTTGTTGTTTACAGCATCAATTTCAATTGGGTCACCATCTTCAATGATGGCAATATTTCCTCCATCAAAAGCCTCAGGTGTAATATGTCCCACAACAAAACCATGTGTTCCGCCACTAAATCTACCATCGGTAATCAAAGCCACCTCTTTTCCAAGTCCCGCTCCTATGATAGCTGATGTAGGTTTAAGCATTTCAGGCATGCCTGGAGCACCTTTTGGACCAACATAACGGATGACAACAACATCTCCTTTTTGAACACGACCGCTGCTTATGCCTTGTATCAATTCTTTTTCTCCATTGAATACACGCGCCGGGCCTGCAAATTTTTCTCCTTCCTTTCCACTAATTTTTGCTACACTGCCTTCTGATGCTATGTTGCCGTACAAAATCTGTAAATGACCTGTTGCCTTTAATGGATTTTCTAATGATTTAATGATATTTTGTTTTTCAAATTCTATATCTGGAACTGATGCAAGATTTTCTGCAACAGTCTTTCCAGTTACTGTCATGCAATCACCATGAATAAGTCCTTTGTTCATAAGATATTTCATGACCAATGGAACTCCTCCAATGTTGTGTAAATCTTCCATTAAGTATTTTCCGGAAGGTTTGAAATCGGCTATAACAGGCACTTTATCACTGATGGTTTGTACATCATCCTGAGTAAGTTTCAAGCCAATACTATGTGCCATTGCTATCATGTGTAATACAGCATTGGTAGAACCTCCAAGTGCCATGATGATCGTCAGCGCATTATCAAAAGCCTTTCTTGTCATGATATCTGAGGGCTTGATATCTTTTTCTAAAAGGATCTTTATTGCTTTTCCTGCCTCCATGCACTCTTTTTTCTTATCATTACTCAATGCAGGATTTGAAGAAGAGTAGGGAAGACTCATGCCCAATGCTTCAATAGCTGAGGCCATTGTATTGGCTGTATACATGCCACCGCATGCGCCTGCACCCGGACAAGAATGTTTTACTATGCCTTTGAAATCTGTTTCATCTAATGTGCCTGCAATTTTTTTACCTAATGCCTCAAATGCAGATACAATATTCAAATCCTCGCCCTTATAATGACCAGGCGCTATTGTGCCACCATAAAGCATAATGGAAGGTCTATTCAAGCGAGCCATTGCCATGATTGAGCCTGGCATATTTTTATCACATCCAGGAACTGTAATCAATCCATCATAATATTGTGCACCACAAACAGTTTCAATTGAATCTGCAATAACATCTCTACTTACTAATGAATAGCGCATACCATCTGTGCCATTCGACATACCATCGCTCACGCCTATTGTATGGAAGGTAAGACCCACTAAATTGTTTTCCCAAATACTTTTTTTCACAATTGCAGCCAATTCATTCAAATGCATGTTACAGGTGTTACCATCCCAACCCATACTAGCAATGCCTACCTGTGCTTTCGCCAAATCTTCATCTGTTAAACCAATCCCATAAAACATTGCTTGTGCAGCGGGTTGTGTCGGATCTTGTGTGATGGTCTTACTATATTTATTGAGTTCCATTTTTATATAAATTTTTGTACCTCGTTTCTTTCGTTAAATTATTGTTGACTTTCTGATTTGTATATTTTCTTTATGGATGGCAACATTTGTTTTGTTCATAATATAATCGCAAACCATCTCTCCAATGGTTGAAGTAAAATAAAAGTTAACAGGGTCGAGGTCTTTGGTAACAAATCCATTTTCAATAGTCCAGCCCACAGCGTCTCTTACCTGATTTGATTCTTCTGATAATCCGAAATGATCTAACATCATTGCAGCAGATAAGATAGTCCCAATTGGATTTGCGAGGTCTTTGCCTTTTGCTTCATTATAAGAACCATGTATGGGTTCAAAAAGGGGAGGCCCCTCACCGTATGAAGCAGAAGGTAGCAGACCAAGAGAACCAGCAAGTGCACTAGACTCATCGCTGAGAATATCACCGAATAAGTTTTCTGTTAGAATAACATCAAAATCTTTCGGATGTGTTATGAGTCGCAATGCAGCATTGTCGATATACATAAACTCAAGTTGTACATCTGGAAAATCTGCTGCCATTTGTGACACTGTTTTTCTCCAGAGTTTTGAAGTTTCTAATACATTGGCTTTATCAACAACAGTAAGTTTTTTTCTTCTTTGTAAAGCGTACTTAAATGCGATTTGTGCAACGCGAGCAATTTCGTTTCTATTGTAAATACATAAGTCAGATGCTTCTTGTTTATCAGCACTCCACTCTTTTTTTCCAAAATAAATTCCACCAGTCAATTCTCGCAGTAACATGATATCAACACCCTCTAGATATGTTGATTTTAAAGGAGATAAATATTGTAGGGTTGAATAAGCTTTAACTGGTCTTATGTTAGCAAATAATCCTAGTGATTTTCTCAATTTGAATAATCCTTGTTCAGGTCTAACTGCTGCGTCAGGATTCATATCGTATTGAGGCTCGCCTACAGCACCAAATAAAATTGCATCACTTTTCAAACAGTGATCAAGAGTTTCTCTTGTGAGTGGTTCGCCAAATTTTTCTATAGAAGCAGCTCCTATTTCACCAAATTCAAAATTGAAAACGTGGCCATATTTTTTGGCAATAGTATCTAATACACGAATAGCCTGATGGGTCACTTCCGGCCCAATGCCATCACCAGCTAAAACGGCTATATGTAAGTTGACAATCATTATGCAGTTTTCATTTTTAGAAAATTATTAGCAAGCTGAATAAGGTTACCGTCCTCAACTTCCTTTAATGCATCTGCCAAATCTAAAAATTGTTGATAGAGTTCATCAATATCGTTTCTATCAAAACTGAATCCTAGATTCTTGAAACGATAGGCAAGTGCTGATCTTCCACTTCTTGCTGTGAGTACAATTTTAGACGTTGCTGCTCCAACTTCTTCAGGTCGGATGATTTCATATGTCTGAGCATCTTTTAAAAATCCATCCTGATGTATACCAGATGAATGGGAAAAGGCATTTGCACCAACAATGGCCTTGTTCGGTTGAACTGGCATGCGCATGGTGTCTGATACAAGTTGGCTAATGGGATTTAGTTTTGTAGCATCAATTCCTGTTGTTAAACGGAGATCAGCATGTTGTTTAAGTACCATGACCACTTCTTCAAGTGAAGTATTGCCTGCACGTTCACCCAAACCATTAATGGTGCACTCTATTTGTCTCGCACCGTTGATGGCACCGTATATAGAGTTGGCAGTTGCTAACCCAAGATCATTGTGGCAATGGCAAGACAATACTGCTTTATCAACATTAGGTACATTATTCATCAAGTAAGCAATTTTCTCGCCATATTGAGTAGGTAGACAGTAACCGGTAGTATCTGGTATGTTCACTGTAGTTGCACCAGCTGCAATCACAGCCTCTACAACGCGAGCTAAATAATCATTTTCGGTTCTCCCTGCGTCTTCAGCATAAAACTCAACATCATCTGTATATTTTCTGGCCCATTTTACCGCTTGAACTGCTCTGGCTAAAATATCTTCACGGTTGCTGTTGAATTTGCTCTTGATGTGAGAATCTGAGGTGCCAATTCCAGTATGAATTCTTCCCCTTTTTGCATGTTTTAAAGCTGAACCAGCCACTTCAATATCTTTTTCTACAGCACGGCTCAATCCACATACGGTGGCATTTTTGATGATTTTTGAAATGGCTTCAACAGATTCAAAATCTCCTGGACTAGAAATAGGAAAGCCTGCTTCTATAATATCAACCCCCAAATCTTCCAATGCTAATGCTAGTTCAATTTTTTCTTTGGTATTGAGTTTGCATCCTGGAACCTGTTCCCCATCCCTAAGCGTTGTATCAAAAATAAATATTCGATTTTCGGACATAAGTAATTTTTTTATAGGGCTTAATGTCAAAATGGGAATGCCCTATTGGCTAATTTAATGCATTGATTTTTTCGGATTTACCCAAAATGGGTTGTAATTTACGGTTTGTAACCACATTAGATTTTGATATAACGCAATACTGATGCGGTTTTTAAAGAAAGATTATTACGATGCCCAACCGCTCTGCAGATGAATTGTTTCAGTTGATAAAAACCCTGGAAAAGGGGGAAAAACGGAATTTTAAATTGTATGTAAGCCGAAATGCAGCTGCTGAAGATTTGAAAATCACTCAGCTTTTTGATGCTTTGGATAAAATGGATGCATATGATGAGGATCTATTGTTGAAAAAAAATGCAGCTATACAAAAACAACAACTTTCTAATTTAAAAGCCCACTTATATAAAGAAATACTTGCCAGTTTGAGACTAATAAAATCAGAACAGGCAGTAGACATTCAATTGCATGAGCAACTTGAACATGCTAGAATTTTGTACAACAAGGGTCTCTACCACCAAAGTCTAAAGTTGTTGCAAAAGACAAAAGAACTTGCAAAGTCGTACAATCAAATAACATTTTGGGTTCAGGCTCTTTTCTTTGAAAAGAAAATTGAAACGCTTCACATCACAAGAAGTTTTGAGCATAGGGCTGAAGAACTTGCACTTGAAGTAAACGAATTGAATGAGCGCTTGTCGATGGTGGGCAAACTCAGCAATTTGGCTTTACAATTGTATGGTTGGTACATCAAAAACGGACATGTTAGAGATGCTGAAGAGATTGAAGCGTTGAAAAAATTTTATACTGAAAATTTGCCACCCAATGCGCAGGAGTATTCAGGTTTTTATGAAAGACTATACCTCTATCAAAGCCAGGCCTGGTTTGGGTTTATATTGCAGGACTTTCTTACTTACTATAAAAATTGTCAGCGTTGGGTTGATTTGTTTGACAGAGAACCTCAAATGATCAAAGTAGAACCTCAGCACTTTATCAAAGGGATGCACAACCTTTTGAATGCGCATTTCATGCTAAGAAATGATAAAAAGTTTTTACAAGACATTGAAAAATTTGAGGACTTCTATCATTCGAAAGAGGGAATGACCAATATCAATAACCAGGTACAGTCTTTCGTTTACCTGAACTTGGCCAAGCTAAATCACCATTTTTTAGAGGGAAGTTTTTCTGAGGGAATACTTTTGATTCCGGAAATCGAATCCAAACTTGCAGATTTTGAGTTACAACTTGATAAGCATCGAACCTTGATTTTTTATTACAAATTTGCTTGTTTGTTTTTTGGTTCTGGTGATTTTGACAATGCAGTTTTGTACCTCAACAAAATTATTCATTGGAAAGCAGATTTGAGATCAGATTTACAATGTTATGCTAGACTGCTGCATCTGATTGCTCACTATGAACTGGGTAATGATGACATCTTGGAAAGCCAGGTTAGGTCTGTTTACCGCTTCATGTCTAAGCTTAAGAATCTTACAACGGTAGAAAATGAAATATTTAGCTTCATCAGATCCTCATTTAGTCTTTCGAGAAAAGAAATCAAGGCAGGGTTTGAGCATTTGTTTGAAAAATTAAAAAAGCTAGAAGGTAATCCCACAGAAAGCAGGTCTTTTATGTACCTGGATATCCTTTCATGGTTAGAAAGCAAGATAAAAGGGGTACCAGTACAAGCTGTTATCGCCGACCATTTTCGAAATAGACAACAAAACGAGGTTGAAAGCTGAAATAATGTCTATTAATGCAAGAAATTTATTGAAAATTCACCCGTTTTGACTACCTTTGCCATCCTTAAATTTGGCATGCCCGTATTTTTCCAAATCTGTTCTAATATAAATCATTGATTATCAATGATGTGTATTCGACTAACTTAGTCGTACGGATTGGTATTTGCGGCGGTAGAAAATTGTAAAAACAGATATCTTACTATGGCTATCAAAAAAGACAATCGCCCGAAATCTTCATTTTCAAAGATTACCATCAGCCTTGCTTCTCCAGATTCTATCCTTGATAGGTCGTTTGGCGAAGTGCTGAAACCAGAGACCATCAACTACAGAACCTATAAGCCTGAGCGCGATGGTTTATTCTGTGAAAAAATCTTTGGTCCAGTTAAAGATTATGAATGTGCCTGTGGAAAGTACAAAAGAATTCGTTACAAGGGTATTGTCTGCGACCGTTGCGGTGTAGAGGTAACTGAAAAGAAAGTAAGAAGAGAGAGAATGGGTCACATCAAATTGGTGGTACCTGTTGTGCACATATGGTATTTCAAGAGTCTGCCAAATAAGATTGGCTACTTATTGGGAATTAGTTCCAAGAAGCTGGAGAGCATCATTTACTACGAGCGTTTCGTAGTAATTCAACCAGGTATTGTTGAAGAGAAGGGTAAGAAGCAAGGCGACTTGTTGACTGAAGAAGAATATTTAGACTTATTGGATACACTTCCAAAAGAAAATCAGTATTTACCTGATGAAGATCCGAACAAGTTTATTGCTAAAATGGGCGCTGAAGCAGTGCATGATTTATTGCTCAGAATTGATTTAGATTCATTGAGCTATACACTCAGAAATGCTGCTGCAACTGAAACTTCTCAGCAAAGAAAAGCAGATGCTTTGAAGCGTTTGAGTGTGGTTGAATCTTTCCGTGATGCCAATAGCAGAATCAACAACCGTCCAGAATGGATGGTCATGCAGTATATTCCAGTTATTCCACCAGAATTGAGACCATTGGTTCCATTGGATGGTGGACGTTTTGCTTCATCTGACTTGAATGATCTTTACCGCAGGGTGATCATCAGAAACAACCGATTAAAGCGTTTGTTGGAAATCAAGGCTCCTGAGGTAATCTTGAGAAACGAGAAGAGGATGTTGCAAGAGGCGATCGACTCATTGTTCGACAACAGCCGCAAATCAAATGCTGTTAAAGCAGAAGGTGGTAGAGCGTTGAAGTCGCTTAGTGATGTGCTTAAAGGTAAGCAAGGGCGTTTCCGTCAGAACTTATTGGGTAAGCGTGTCGACTATTCTGGTCGTTCGGTTATTGTGGTTGGTCCTGAATTGAAATTGCATGAGTGTGGATTGCCAAAAGATATGGCTGCGGAATTGTTCAAGCCCTTTATCATTAGAAAATTAATTGAAAGAGGTATTGTAAAGACTGTAAAGTCTGCCCGTAAATTGGTTGATCGTAAAGAAGCAATCGTGTGGGACATCCTTGAAAATATTTTGAAAGGTCACCCTGTAATGCTTAACCGTGCTCCAACATTGCACAGGTTATCTATTCAGGCATTCCAACCAAAGTTGGTGGAAGGTAAGGCGATTCAATTGCACCCATTGGTATGTTCTGCGTTCAACGCCGACTTCGACGGTGACCAAATGGCGGTTCACGTTCCATTGAGCCATGCTGCAATTTTGGAAGCGCAATTGTTGATGCTTGCATCTCATAACATCCTTAATCCACAGAACGGAACGCCAATCACACTTCCTTCTCAGGACATGGTTCTTGGTCTATACTATATCACCAAGGGTAAGCGTAATTTGGAAAATGATGTTGTGAAGGGTGAAGGCATGAAATTCTATAGTGCTGAAGAAGTAATCATTGCTTATAATGAGGGTAAGGTTGATTTGCATGCCTACATCAAAGTAAAGGCAAAGGTTCGTAATGATGAGGGGGCGCTAGAAACCAAATTGATTGAAACTACTGTAGGTCGTGTCTTGTTCAACCAGGCAGTACCTGCACAGGTTGGTTATGTGAATGCATTGCTGACCAAGAAGAGTTTAAGAGAGATCATTGGACAGATTATTAAAATAACAAACGTTCCTACTACAGCTAAATTCCTTGATGCTATCAAGGAGCTTGGTTTCCGTATGGCCTTCAGAGGTGGTTTATCATTCAATATCCAGGATCTTGAACTTCCTGTATTGAAAGGTGAGATGATTGATAATGCTTCTGGTGAAGTACAAGAGGTTTGGGATAACTACAATATGGGTCTTATTACCAATAACGAACGTTATAACCAGATCATTGATATTTGGTCAAGGGTAGATACAAAAATCACTGAGACTTTGATCAGGGCTATGGCTACTGATAAACAAGGATTCAACTCAGTTTACATGATGTTGGATTCAGGAGCGAGGGGCTCTAAGCAACAGGTAAAACAGTTGGCTGGTCTTCGCGGATTGATGGCTAAGCCTAGAAAGAGTGGATCGACAGGCTCAGAAATCATCGAGAATCCGATTCTTTCTAACTTTAAAGATGGTTTGAGTGTATTGGAATATTTCATTTCAACACACGGTGCGCGTAAGGGTCTTGCTGATACTGCTTTGAAAACAGCAGACGCTGGTTACCTGACTAGACGTTTAGTTGACGTTGCGCAAGATGTAATTATAACTGAAGAAGATTGTGGTACATTAAGAGGCATTGCAACTAGTGCGTTGAAAGATAATGAAGATATTGTAGAACCGCTATACGATAGGATTTTAGGTAGAACATCACTGCATAATGTGTATGATCTACAAACAGATGAATTGATCGTTAGTGCCGGTCAGCATATTGATGAAGATACAGCTAAGAAGATTGAAGATTCAGGAATTGAAACAATCGAAATTCGCTCAGTTCTTACTTGCGAAAGTAAGCGTGGCTGTTGCGTTAAGTGTTACGGATTGAACCTTGCTTCTGGTAACATAGCTCAGCGTGGTGATGCAGTTGGTATTATAGCTGCACAATCAATTGGTGAGCCTGGTACTCAGCTTACACTTCGCACATTCCACGTGGGTGGTGTTGCAGGATCCGCATCAGTTGAATCTCATTTGGTAGCGAAGTTTGACGGCGTTGTTCAATTTGATGGTTTAAGAACGGTTAAGGCCAAAAACAATGAAGGTAAAGATGTTCAAGTTGTAATTGGACGTACTGCGGAGATGAGAATCATGGATCTAAAGAATGATCGCGTTCTGATTACCAATAACGTACCATACGGTTCAACACTTTCTGTTGCTGAAGGTGCTAAGGTTGCAAAGGGTGATATCATTTGCACATGGGATCCATTCAACAACGTAATCGTTGCTGAGGTAGCAGGTCAAATTGGATTTGAGAATGTAATTGATGGTGTTACTTACCGTGAGGAAGCTGATGAGCAAACTGGTCACAGAGAGAAAGTTGTTATTGAGTCTAAAGACAAGACCAGAATTCCTTCACTTAAAATAAAAGCCAAAGACGAAAAGACATATAACCTTCCTGTTGGATCTCATATTGTAATTGAAGAAGGGGATCAAGTTACTGCAGGTCAGGTATTGGTAAAGATTCCAAGGATTCTTGGTAAGTTGAGAGATATTACGGGTGGTCTTCCACGTGTAACTGAGTTGTTTGAAGCTAGAAATCCAGGTAACCCTGCAGTAGTTTCAGAGATCGATGGTGTTGTGAGCTTTGGTGCAATCAAACGTGGTAACAGAGAGATTACTGTAGAAGCAAAAGATGGTGTGGTGAAGAAGTATCTTGTAACACTTACTCGTCAGATTCTTGTTCAGGATGGCGACTTTGTAAAAGCAGGAACGCCAATGTCTGATGGTCAGGTAGCACCTGGTGATATCTTGTCTATTAAGGGTCCATTTGCAGTTCAGGAATACGTTGTAAACGAAATTCAGGAAGTTTACCGACTCCAGGGTGTAAAAATCAATGATAAACATATTGAAGTAATTGTTCGTCAGATGATGAGAAAAGTGGAGATTGTTGATCCAGGAGATACAAGGTTCCTTGAGGGCGATTTGGAAGATCGTTACGACTTTAATATTGAGAACGACTGGATTTATGACAAGAAGGTTGTTGTTGATGCTGGTGATTCAGAAGTATTGAAAGCAGGACAAATAGCAAGCTTACGTGAAATCAGAGAAGAGAATTCTATTTTACGTAGAAATGATAAGAAAGTAGTTGAATTTAGAGATGCACATGCTGCTACTTCTTCTCCGGTTCTTTTAGGTATCACTAAAGCTTCATTGGGAACTCAAAGTTGGATTTCTGCAGCTTCATTCCAAGAAACAACTAAGGTTCTTTCTTCTGCAGCCATCCAAGGTAAGACTGATGACATGTTAGGACTAAAAGAGAATGTTATCACTGGCCACCACATCCCTGCTGGTACTGGTTTAAGGGACTATGAGAAGCTGATTGTAGGAAGCAAAGAAGAATACGAATTATTACAAACCACGCGCGAAGTGATGAGCTTCGACGAAGAAGAATAATCCTAAGGGAGCAGTTATGCTCCCTTTTTTCATTACAACCAACTCTTTTAAAATGAATCAAAAATTAATCAACATTGTACTTGCGCTAGGTATTGTTGTTTTGTTATTCCTTCAGTTCAAAAGTTCTGACAAAAAAGTTGAAACAGTTCAAGCAAATGATGCTGTAACTTCTGTTAAGTTAGGGTATGTAGATTTAGATAGTGTGCAGGAGAAGTATCTTTTGTATAAAGAGCAAATGGACTTATTTGAGAAAAAGAAGGAAGCTGCAGATCGTGATCTAAACAATGCGTTTCAAAAAATCGATAATGAGAGAATTGCTTTCGCTAAAAGAGGTGAATCAATTACCCAGGCTGAATATGAAAATTTCCAGCGTTCTTACCAAGGTAAAATGCAAAATCTTGAAGAACAAAAAAGGGTATTGGAAAACAATATTGCAGGCGAAGGGATGAAAACAATGGAAAGCTTGAAGAAGACGATTGATGACTATTTGGTAAAGTATAACAAAGAGAAGAAGTTTACTTATATATTCTCTTATTCTTCTGGATTAAACGTTTTGTTTTATAAGGATAGTGCTACCAATATTACTGATGAAATTGTAGCTGGTTTAAATGCAGAATACAGCAAAACAAAAAAAGAAAAATAACGTATGAATTTCATAACTTAATCCCGGTATTCTATACCGGGATTTTTTTTAACCAAAATTCAAATTATGTCGGAGCAAAAAGGTTTCAAAGCTAGTCTAGGTCTTTTTGATGCAACCATGTTGGTTGCAGGATCTATGATTGGTTCAGGTATTTTTATTGTAGGTGCTGATATTACCCGTCATGTTGGGAGTGCAGGTTGGTTGATCATGGTTTGGGTTATCACTGGCTTCATGACTATCAGTGCTGCAATGAGTTATGGTGAGTTAAGTGCAATGTATCCTAAAGCAGGAGGGCAATATGTTTACCTAAAAGAAGCATATAATCCATTGGTAGGATTCTTGTATGGTTGGAGTTTTTTTGCAGTTATCCAAACTGGTACAATAGCTGCTGTTGGTGTGGCATTTGCAAAATTTGCTGGTTATTTTTTCCCTTCTTTAAACATGCAGGATCAAAATATCCTTGCGCATATTGGGTCAATTAAAATTTATCCAGCACAAATTGTAGCAATTGGTATTGTTGTATTGCTCACTTATGTCAATACGCGTGGTATAAAGGAAGGAAAAATCATACAAACAACATTTACGGTATCTAAACTATTATCACTATTCGGATTAATTCTTTGCGGATTTCTTTTTGTGGATACAAGTTATTGGTCAGCAAACTGGGAAACCGGCATGCTATCTCAAAAAGCATTGATGAATGATGATGGTACAATAACTTGGGAATCTATTGGTGGTATAACTTTATTAGGCGCTATTGCTGCATCAATGGTTGGTTCTATTTTCAGTAGTGATGCATGGAACAATGTGACTTTCATTGCAGGTGAAATTAAAAACCCTAAAAGAAACATTGGTTTAAGTCTTTTTCTAGGAACATTATTGGTTACAATCATTTATGTATCTGCCAATTTAATGTACCTCAATGTTTTACCTCTTAATTCTATTGCTAAGCCAGAAGAAGACAGACTTGCAGTAGCTGCTGCTAGTTTAATTTTTGGTGCAGCAGGAAGATCAATCATTGCAATCCTGATTATGGTGTCAACATTTGGATGTATTAATGGATTGGTTATGGCTGGAGCCAGAGTTTATTATACCATGGCTCAAGATGGTTTGTTTTTCAAAAAAGCAGCATCCTTAAATGCTAATGCAGTACCTCAATGGGCACTATGGAGTCAAGCTCTTGTAGCTTGTTTACTTTGTCTAAGTGGACGCTATGGAGAATTATTGGACATGGTTTCTTTCGTAGTCGTTATCTTTTATGTACTGACAATCATTGGTATTTTTATTCTTCGGAAAAAAAGACCTGATATAGAAAGGCCATATAAAGCTTTTGGTTATCCATTCTTACCTCTTATATATGTGCTAATGGGTTTAAGTTTTTGTATCTTGTTAATTGTGTTTAAACCCGAGTACACTTGGCCAGGCTTAATTATTACCTTACTTGGTGTTCCGTTGTATTTTATAGCTGTGAAATCAAAAACACAAGGATAGATGAATAGGGTGGCAGTAATTGTAGCAGGTGGATCTGGAACCCGCATGGGTAAAGATCTTCCTAAACAATTTTTAGAATTGAATGGTAAAGTAATTTTTATACATTCAATTACCGCATTTCTTCGTGCATATGCAGACATTCATATAATTCTTGTTCTACCCAAAGATCACCTTGAATTAGCAAAGGAGCTGGTAAAGCAAGCCTCTATTTCAGCGAATATTATATTTGTTGAAGGAGGGGTAACTAGATTTGATTCAGTGAAAAATGGATTACAAGAGGTAAGAGATGCCGAAATTATTTTTGTACATGATGCTGTAAGATGTCTTGTAACATCTGAATTAATCAAAGTTTGTGGAGAAGCAGCTCATAAATATGGATCTGCTATTCCTGTTGTTCCAGTAAGAGATAGTATGAGGAGAATAGATTCGGCTGATCAATCATCAATAATTGTTAACAGAGAAAACCTGGTGGTTGTCCAAACTCCACAAACGTTTAAGAAAAATATCTTATTGTCGGCTTTTGATATTGGCTATTCTCCTGAATTTACTGATGAGGCTTCAGTTGTAGAAGCTGCAGGATTTCAGGTTCATTTGGTACAAGGAGAGGAGACCAATATAAAAATTACTTTCCCTGATGATTTGGTCTACGCTGAGTGGAGATTAAACAGAAACTAGGAAATAGGGAGTAGATTTTATTTTTCCTGAATATTTTGCTTCCTGATTTTTTCAAGAATTTGATGGGCTACTTCCATGGCCATTAATCCATCATATTCCGATACTAAGGTTGGGGTATCATTTAGAATGGCATTTTTGAATGCAGTTAATTCTGCTTTTATGGCGTTCTGTTCAATGACTTCCGGATTTTCTACCGCAATGGTCTTTGTACCTCCTGGCGTTTCTATGTCAAAACAGAAAAGATCTTCATCACCCTCGGCTTTTAGTTTAATGATTTCAGTCTTCTTTTCAAGGAAGTCGATACCAATGTATGCATCTTTTTGAAACAACCTGATCTTCCTCATTTTCTTCATTGAAATTCTTGAAGAGGTGAGATTGGCAACACATCCATTGTGAAATTCAATTCTGACATTGGCAATATCTGGTGTGTCTGTCATTACTGATACTCCACTGGCAGATATTGATTTGATTTCACTTTTTACAAGGTGTAAGATGATGTCAATATCGTGTATCATTAAGTCGAGGATAACACTCACTTCAGTGCCTCTGGGGTTGAATTGTGCAAGCCTATGAACCTCAATAAACATAGGGTTCAATTTTTTGTCTTTAAGTGCCTGAAAGGCTGGATTGAAGCGCTCTACATGCCCAACTTGAAATTTCACTTTTGCTTCATGGGCAAGCTTTACCAATTGCCTCGCCTCAATCATGTCATTGGCCAAAGGTTTTTCAACAAAAACATGTTTGCTTTTTCTCAATGCTGCTTCACATACTGGAAAATGAAATTGAGTAGGGGTGATTACGTCGATGGCATCAACATCATGTATCAGCGTATGCATATCAGCATATCTTTTTAGACCAAATTTTTTAATAACTTCTTGGGCATTTTCATCATGAGGGTCATAAAAACCAATGATATCAACTCCTTCAATACCCTGCCAATTGCTGACATGAAATTTTCCTAAATGGCCAACGCCAAAGATGCCTACTTTTAACATATTACTGCAAAGGTAGATATTTTGTCATTCAGACAATAAGCGTCATTTTTGTATCTCTAGTTCAAATTATGAGAAAAATTGTCATTGCTATCGATGGTTGGTCTTCTTGTGGGAAAAGCACTTTGGCTCGGCAACTGGCCAAGAGGCTCAATTATATTTTTATTGACTCTGGAGCAATGTACCGTGCTATTACACTTTATTTTCTGAGAAATCAGGTAAACATCAATAATGAAGTTGAAATAGAAAAGGCATTAGCTGCCATCCATCTAGAATTCAAGCTAAATCCCAGTAACGCTAACAATGAAATTTGGATGAATGGGGAGAATGTGGATGCATTAATCAGAGATATCAAAGTGGCTGAAATGGTCAGTGAGACTGCCGCAATTGCAAAAGTTAGAGCATTTGCTGTAGCTCAACAAAGATTTATCGGCAAAGATAAGGGGATTGTCATGGATGGAAGGGATATTGGCTCTGTTGTATTTCCAGAAGCTGAATTGAAAATATTCATGACAGCAGATCCTGAAATAAGGGTACAGAGAAGATGGAGAGAGCTTCAAGTCAAAGACCCAGGAATATCGATAGAAGAAGTAAGAAATAATCTTGCATCAAGAGATCATATTGATTCTACAAGGGCAATTTCGCCATTGCGAAAACCTGAAGATGCAATTGTTTTAGATAATAGCCAACTTACTCCTGATCAGCAACTTGATTTAGCCTTGCGATGGGCTCAAGAAAGAATGGGCTAATATATTATTGCCATTGTGCACCAACTTCTGAAAGCTTTTTGGAACCGCTGAAGAAGCTGCTCAGCTTTTCTATGGTTTGCTCAACAATAGCATCCGGACAAGAAGCGCCACTAGTGATTAAAATTCGAACATTCTCCTTTGTAGGAAGATAGTTTTCTTTGGTGTATTCTTGATGTGTTCGCCAGTTAAAACCTTTTATTTCTTGACTGGAAAGTAAGTCAGCTGACGATTCAATAAAATAGGTAGGCAATTTTTCTTCACAAAGTTCAACCAAATGAGAACTGTTGCTGCTCTTTCTTCCACCAATAACAATGGCTAGATCTGCTTTGGTTTCTAAGAGATATTTTACTGAAGTCTGGTTGTCGTTTGTAGCATAACAAAGTGTATCTCTTGTATCAGCAAAATATTCTCCAACAGTGGCTTCATCAAGATTGTATTTTTTCATCACAATCTTTTTCAAATAGTCAGCAATAGCTTGCGTATCCGATGCGAGCATTGTTGTTTGGTTGACTACACCAAAGCGCATCAGATCCTTTTCAAGATTGAATCCATTGCTGAATCTATTGGCAAATTGTTCTGAAAAATCTTCGTTCTTTCTTGTGCCTAAAATGAATTCACCTAGTACAATTGCTTCTGCCATGTCATAGATGACAATTGTTGGAGCATGAACATCACTATGAGAAAAAGTAGCTCTTGTTTCTTCATGTGTGGGTTTGCCATGCACAACAACACTGTATCCTTTTTGTGCAATTTGCTCTGCCCTGTTCCAAACTTTTTCTACAAAGGGACAAGTAGTATTGTATTTTTCTATTTGAATGCCAATGGACCTTAACTTGTTTTCAATTTCAATTGTAGTGCCAAATGCTGGAATAATTACTACATCATCTGCGTTCAAGGATTCAAAGGATATTAAGGAATTACCTTTTGTGTCCATTAAAAACTGAACTCCACTGTTTATGAGATCTTCGTTTACAAATGGATTGTGGATCATCTCACTCAACAAAAAAATACGTTTTCCGGGATTATTTTCTACGGTTTTGAATGCAATTTCAATGGCGTTTTCAACACCATAGCAAAAACCAAAGTGTCTGGCTAAAAAGATTTCAACATTGCCTAAATCTAAATGAGTTGGTGTAAAATCTTTCTTCAATTTGTCAGCCGCTTTTCTCTTTTGCTTAATAGCAGAAATTAGCGGACTCCTGTATCTGACGGGTATTGTAAATTGCTTCATGTTATGGCGACAAAGTTACGCAAAGATTAAACAATAGATATCTACTTTCGTTCGAATGGGTCGAACCTATTTCTTAACTTTCCACTATGAAAAGTGAATTTACCCCAGTAGATTGGGTATTGGATAGCAACATATATGAAGTTAATCTAAGACAGTACACACAAGAAGGAACCCTAAACGCTTTTAAGCAACATCTCCCTAGATTAAAAGAGATGGGAATAGAGGTACTCTGGTTTATGCCCCTTACTCCCATCAGTTACAAACAGCGCAAAGGTAGTCTGGGTAGTTATTATGCTTGTTCGAGTTATACCGATATTAACCCTGAATATGGTACCAAAAAGGATTTCCTTGATCTGGTTCAATATGCTCATGAATTAGGTTTGAAAGTAATTATTGATTGGGTTGCGAATCATACAGGTTGTGATCATGAATGGACCAACACTCATCCTGATTTTTATAAAAAAAATGAAGCAGGTGAATTCTATGATCAGCATGGATGGGATGATGTAATTGATCTTGATTACAGCAATCATGCAATGCGCATAGAAATGATTAAGTCAATGCGCTCGTGGATTAATGCTTACAATATTGACGGTTTCCGATGTGATATGGCTATGCTAACACCAGTAGATTTTTGGATGCAGGCAAGAAAAGCCTTACAGCCAACAAAAAATTTATTTTGGTTGGCTGAACTCGATCCTTTGGATAATCCAGATTACATGAGTGTTTTTGATGCAGCGTATACTTGGAGATGGATGAATGCCGCTAAACAAACAAAAGAGGAGGGGGCACAGCAAATTCATCATATGAAATATGTATTGTCTCTCTACCTCAGCGAACTTCCTCAAACTGCTTGTCCTGCTTGGTTTACCAGCAATCATGATGAAAACAGTTGGAATGGGACTGAATTTGAAAAATATGGAGAAATGGCAATGCCTCTCGCTGTTTTTTCCTCTACATGGAAAGGAATTCCTTTGATGTATAGTGGACAAGAACTTCCTAACCTCAAGCGCTTAGCATTTTTTGATAAAGATACTATTGAATGGAAAGAGCAACCTGAACTGCATGATTTTTATGCCTCATTGTATAAATTACGAAAATCAAATAAAGCATTTAAATCACTTGAATCGGATGATAACTGTCTTTTTTTAGCCAACAGTGTTGATCACCATGTGTTGAGTTTTTTGCGCAAAAATGAGGAAGCAGTTGTGATTGCTTTATTTAATTTTTCCCCTTATCATTTACCTGAAGTAGAAGTAACAATCCATCATGAAAATGGAAATTATATAGAATATTTCACTGCAGCTGAAAAACAAATTAGCACAGGCCATCTGTATCTAGAAATGCCTGCTTGGTCATACCAAATTTGGATCAAAAAATAAAGGCAGAACCCAGTTCTGCCTTTATTTATAATTTGAAGTTGTTGTTTATTCCGAAGCTTCGATGGTGTATTGGTAAACACCTTCATAGCCTGGATAAAATCCTTCTAATAATATTCTTTTTGATGCTTTTGCAATTGCAGCATTAAATTCTTCAATTGTTTTTACCTCGGTTCCATTGGTTTTAAGAATTACAAAGCCATCACGCATCCTGGTTTGCTCATCAATTAGTCCACTATTGATTTTAGTTACTATCACACCACCTTTTACTCCATATTCTTTTGCCTTTTTTGCATCTAGGGATTGTAGAGTGGCTCCTAATTTATCTGAAACAGTATTCTTTACTATTTCATAGCTACCAGATTTGTTTTTTAAGGTAATGCTTGTTGAAGATTCTTTTCCAGCTCTATTATAGTGTACAGTTATCTTATCACCAGGCTTGTATCCTGCAATTTGTTCAACCATTTCACTTCCATTGGCAACTTTCACACCATTGATTTTCGTGATATAATCACCTGTCTGTATGCCTGAGGAAGACATTGCTCCATCTTTTGCCACATCCATCACCAGTACACCCTGACCTTCTTTATAGTTGAGTTTGGTTTTTTCTGCTTCAGGTGCATTCTCAGGTAGATAACTGATACCCAGGTATGCTCTTTGAACGGTACCATATTGTAATAGATCGTTGATAATTTTTTTAACAATGTTCACTGGTATTGCATATGAATAACCGGCATAAGCTCCTGTAGGGGATGCGATTGCAGAAACTATTCCAACAAGTTCACCAGTGGTGCTGATCAATGCTCCTCCAGAATTACCTTGGTTAACAGCAGCATCAGTTTGAATAAAGGATTCAATTGGACTATTGCTTTTTCTTTGGTTGAGTCCAAGTGTTCTTGCTTTTGCACTTACAATACCTGCAGTAACGGTAGTTTCAAGGTTTAGCGGATATCCTACAGCCAATACCCATTGTCCAACTTTAATGTTATCAGAATTTCCGTACAATAAAAAGTTGAGTCCTTTTTCTTCTATTTTAATCAATGCCAAGTCACTGCTTGGGTCTGTGCCAATTAATTTGGCTTTGTATTGTTTCTTGTTGTTTAGTGTGACTTTGATCTCATCTGCTTCTTCAATAACATGGTTGTTGGTCACAATATAGCCGTCCTCGCTAATGATAACACCTGATCCACTAGCACGTTGAGGCATACTTCTCATTTGCGGTCCTCCAAAAAAGTCTTCAAAGAAATCCTCTCCAAAAAAGTCGCTAAATGGACTTCTCCTTGTTTTAGGAAGGTTGTTATTGGCCTGACTAGATCCAATGGTAGTCGTAATGTGCACCACGGCAGGTACTCCTGCCTGAGAAGCGGGTTGAAAATCTACTGGTTGGCCTGGAACATTGTTGTTGCTGTCGTAAAAACCAGCATAACTAGCAGGTAATTTACCATTGTACTCTTGGATTGCGTTAGGTTTACGGATGAAAGAATCATAACCAAACATTGCCGCCGTACTGGTAACTGCGCTGATCAAAACTACTGTTAGTGTTTGCTTGATGTTCATGGTTCTTTTTTTTATTTAAATACCTGAATTAACTCAAAATTAATGCCGATGAATGCAAATAAGCAAACATGACTGAATTTCAGCGTACCAGTCGGCCTATTTAACAATTTCTTAGGCGGTCGGATTTTAGGTTTGGCTCGGATTATGAAATTTTGACACAATTATGTCAGTTTTTTGAGGAAATCTAGGGTATCAATTCCATCCGGAAAATCTGTCAAATTTGGCTTTTGAGCCCTGCCAAAGGGTGTAAAACCATTTCCGATAATACATTGAATTTTGCTTATGTCTATCTTTTTTTTCACATCAACTTGGTCGTTATAAAACTGATAATGCAGTTGAGAAATGGGAGAGAAAGGGCTTTCGTTTTCCAATAAAACAATTGAATCGTTGCTCATGTAAAACCTGTTGTTCATTATGGCAATAGTCAATTGGTAGTCGAAATTATTCTTATACTTATCGTGGTCTTTATAATGGTCATATTTTCTAAGGGCACCCAATAAAGGGACAAAATCGTATTCCTCTGGAACCCAAATTTGGGTAACATTTCTGCAGCCCAATCCAAAATACAATTGAATATCATCTGCAAGGCTTTCCAGCTCTTCTTTGGTTTCAGTACCATCTAGAATTGCAATCGATGTCCTGTTTTTTCTAATGATGTGTGGATATTTGCTGAAATAATATTCAAAATACCTAGCGCTGTTATCACTACCTGTTGCGATGTATGCATCACAGTCCTTAAGCATATCCTGAATGGTGATCCATTCGGTAATTTCAGGATTTATTGAGGTTAAATAATGTACAAGATGTTTGACCAATATTGTATCCTTGGAAGAAACTTTGATTTTCAGTTTATGTCCCGATAAGAAAACACAAATCATGTCTTGCAGTCCAACTAAAGGGATATTTCCAGCCATGACCAGTCCAATCGTCCTAACCTGTTTTCGCTGATCTGGTATCCGGTACTGTTGAGCAACATTTTCAAGAATGCTGGTTCGTAACATCTCTTTTGCTATTGACTTTCCCGATATAGAGACGTTATCAGGAATAAACCATTTATTTTCAGCCCATGCTTGCTGTTGAACTACTTGAAGCTCCTCACTCTCCTGAAGGAGATAGTCCCCTAGAGCATTTAAAAGGTTAATTCTTGTGTGTAAATTCATTTTCTAATTTTCCAATCATTGGTTTACCTTTACGATAGATTGATATGCAAAAATACTCTCAAAATCAACCTTAAAAAACATATTTATTATGGCAATCAAGATTACAGATGAATGTATCAACTGCGGTGCTTGTGAACCTGAGTGTCCAAATAACGCAATCTATGAAGGTGGAGTAGAATGGGCGCTTGCAGATGGCACATCAGTAAAAGGGTCATTTACCTTGATGGATGGCAACCAGATTGATGCGGATGCCAAGAATTCACCAATAAGTAATGATACATATTATATCACTCCAAATAAGTGTACTGAGTGTCAGGGATTTCACGAGGAGCCTCAATGCGCAGCTGTTTGTCCAGTAGATTGTTGTGTTCCAGATGAACTTTACAAGGAGACTGTTGAAGAATTGTTGCAAAAGAAAGAAAAGCTCCATCTATAAATAAATACTTGTTTGTTAAAAAGGTGAGGGTGTCCTAATGGCCCTCACCTTTTTTATATATTTGTAGCACTAAAACTATTCAAACAACCAACATGAATAAACCCATTATTGCATTTGTTACTGGTGGATATTCCTCAGAAGCAGTTATCTCTTACAAAAGTGCTATAACTATTGAAAAAAATCTTGATACCTCCAAGTTTGAAATTTATCGTATTGATATTACGCCAGATGCTTGGTTCCACCCAACAAGTTCAGGAGAAAAAATACCAGTCAAACGCGATGATTTTACACTTGAAATAAATGGAAAGTCAATCAAATTCGATGCAGTTTTTATTGGTATTCACGGCACTCCAGGCGAGGATGGTAAGCTACAGGGTTACTTTGATTTACTTAATCTTCCTTATACCTCTTGTGATGCTACTTCTTCTGCTATCACTTTTAATAAGAGATATACAACTGCAGTAGCTGGTGCATCAGGATATCATGTTGCTAAGTCAATTCATATTTTTAAATCTAATTTTAAATTAGAGGATAGTTCTAGCTGGAGTTTAAAATATCCTGTATTTGTAAAACCTAATAATGGTGGATCAAGTATAGGTATGAGTAGGGTTAATATAAAAGAAGATCTTGCTGTAGCAATTGAGAAAGCTTTTAAAGAAGATGATCAAGTATTGATTGAAGAATTCATAGCAGGAAGGGAATTCACAATTGGGGTATTTAAATCTAAAGGTGCTATTATTACTTTACCTTTTACCGAAATCATCACAGAAAATGAGTTTTTTGATTTTGAGGCAAAATACCAAGGTAAATCAAGGGAGGTAACACCAGCAGAATGTAGTCAGGATACGGCTGATAAAGTCAGAAATGCAGCGGCAGGTATATATGCTATTTTTAATTGTAGAGGTGTAGTGAGGATGGATTTTATTTTTAACGATGCTGATAAAATGCCTTATCTACTTGAGATCAATACAGTACCCGGACAAAGTGCTGCGAGTATTGTACCGCAACAAGTAGCAGCAATGGGGGTAAGATTGACTGACTTCTATACCATGTTAATTGAAGAAGCACTTGAAGCTGTAAAAAGATAACTAATGAATTTTGAATTCATCACCAAAAGACCTCTATGGCAAAATATCCTTTTTGGTATAGGGTCCTCTTTTTTCTTGATTTTGGTTTTTCTTTTCATGTTGAATAGAATTACCAATCATGGTGACTACTTGGTTGTTCCTGAAGTAAAGGGAAAGAATTACATAGCTGTTCAAGAAGAATTGGAAAATCAAGGCTTTGAAGTAGTCATACAGGATTCAATTTATGTTGATAGTATTCCACCTAATGCAATCATCAAGCAATTCCCTGAACCAGAGGCAACAGTTAAGGTCAACAGGATAATTTATTTAACAGTAAATTGTACGGTTCCACCCACTATTACTATGCCTAATTTAATTGGGATGAGTTTTAGAAATGCTTTACTTGAGCTCAGATCATTAGGTTTGAAAATGGGTGATACCACATTTATACCCGATATCGCAAAAAATGCGGTTAAAGATCAACTTTCTGAAGGCATTCAAATAAAACCTGGATCTCCCATTCGAATGGGTTCAAAAATTGATTTACTCATTGGCTCTGGATTAGGGGGGGCTGCTGTACCTGTGCCAGATTTATTTGGACTAACCTATCCTGAAGCCGTACTTGTAATGGAATTAAATGGCATTACACCTGGGGTTATTTTATTGGATGAAGGACTTGTAGATACTACATTAGGATTTATATATTGGCAGAATCCTAACCCTTTTGATGATCAGCTAAATATTAATATGATTAGACCTGGTCAGCTTATGGACATTAGATTGAGTACAATAAAACCAGAAAAGAAAACTGATACTCTTCAAATTAAAAATCAATAATTCTTATTTATCCTAAAATTCAAAATATGAAGACGATACAAGTTGCAGAGCTAAACCAAAAGCTACAAAATGGAGAAAAAATTCATCTTGTAGATGTTCGCGAATCATTTGAGCATGATGAGTTCAATATTGGCGGTATTTTATTACCCTTAGGAGATATTAGAATAGGTGATACAGAAAAAATTGATCACCTAAAAGATGAAGAAGTTTATCTCTATTGCAGAAGTGGAAACAGAAGTGGTCAAGCTGCTCTTATACTAGAGACGATGGGCTTCACCAATGTAACCAATGTAGTGGGTGGGATGCTCGCTTGGAAAGATAGCTTTGGCGTTTAATCTATTGTGGTTGTTGACGATTTCTTAAATCGGCTACTGATTTAGAAAACATTGTTTCACTCTATTGTTTTTAAGTAATGCTACATTATAGATTGATGTTTAGTCCTAACATGATGTTTCTTTCTGCCATAGGGTAATAGTAATTGTTGACAGTTACTTGGTTGTTGAACTGGTAAGAGAATGTGTAGCCATTTGGTGCATATAGTTTATTCCAAATGTTGTTTACTTGGAACAATATCTCAATTGAAGAGATTGATTTTGTTTTGAAAATATGATTGATCATCAAGTCTTGCACAAAGAAAGGCGCAAGACTTCTATCTTTCCTTGAGGTATTATCGAGATACTGCCTGCTTACATATTTGCTATTCAGCCTAATTTCAGTTTGTTCAAATGGTTTATAACTTAATGTAGCATTTTCCACTATGGCAGGAGAAAATCCAATTGTTGATGATGAATAGAAATTAGTTTTTTGTCCACCTGCGTCATAGTCATCATAATACTCAGTAAAGTTTTTCACTTTGTTACTGCTTATTGCAATGTTGTTAAGGAATTGTAGTTTATTGTTAATTATAAAATTCGATTCAATTTCAACGCCAGCTCTGTAACTTATAGGGATATTGTTTCTGGTATAAGCACCAACATCATTGATTTTTCCAGTCAATACCAATTGATTTCTGTAATGCATGTAATATGTGGTCACAGCCAATCTCATTTTTTTGGTATTTCTCTCAAATCCAATTTCAAAATCGTTTAATGTCTCATGTTTGGGAATCTCTCTAGTGCCAGCTTCAAAATCATCTCTGTTTGGTTCCTTGTTGGCTATTGCATAAGAAGCAAAGAAGGTGTTGTTATTTTTAGTGTAACGTACTCCCATTTTAGGATTGAAAAATAGCCAATCCTGGTTGATGGCTAGACCAGGGTTATTCCTGAATCCTTCAATATCATAACTTACATTTCTTACTTGTAAGTCGCCAAACAAATGAAAATTATTGATTTTTCTCAACCATTTACCAAATAAATGTTGTTCCTGTTTTTTTGCATCTAGATTGTACCATCTGTAATCTTTTTCAATTGCTGCCTTCGACCAAATGATTTTTCCAAAATGATTCCCATCATAATTACTCATACCTCCACCAAGAATAATTTCATTGTTTTTATATTTTTTTTGAAAACTGAAATTTGTACCTGTGTACAAGTTATCTAGCCAGAGTTGTCTTATTAAATCAGCTTCTTCAGCCCCTGGATTCACTCCAAAAGGATCACGAAGGAGTCCATAATCAATCAATGCTTCGTTTGCTTTGTATTGTTCATAATAACCATTTCCAGTTGTTGCAAATATTGCAGCATTAAAATCCCACTGATTATTCAATTTCTTGTTGTAGAACAGTTGATAATGGGTTTGTGTATAATTATCAGTCTCATTTTCGTATGGGTCACCAGGCTTTTCGGATCCTGCACTATTGAATTTTCTATTGGTAGACAACTGCTCTTCGCTAACTCCGTACCATGCCTGACCCGTTTTTTCTTTTCCGGAAAAAACATTAAGTCGGAGCGATGATTTTTCCTTTATACTAGCAGCAGAAACATAAAAAGATTGAAGTTTGCTTGAGGACCTATCGATGTATCCGTCACTTGAGATGTTGGATAGGCGAGCGTCAATCGTATATCTTCCATTAATAAGGCCAGTTCCTGTCTTGATTGTATTTTTTATTGTATTAAACGACCCTATGCTATTGCTTAGTGATGCATATGCTTTTTCCTGTACTTCATTGGTCATGAGGTTAATGGTTGCGCCAAAAGCACCCGGACCGTTTGCGCTAGTACCAACTCCTCTCTGCACTTGTATGTTATTGGTTGAGGATAAGAAGTCGGGTAGGTTCACTAAAAATACGCCCTGTGATTCAGCATCGTTATACGCAATTCCGTTAAGCGTAAAGTTTATTCTACTTGCATCTGTACCTCTAATACGAATACCTGTATAACCAACGCCATTTCCTGCATCTGAATTCACTACAGCTCCTGGTATTTGGTTGAGTAAAAAAGGTATGTCTTGTCCTATGTTATTTTTTTCAATATTTCTCTTCGTGATAAGATTTTGTACGAAAGGATAGTTTTTTTCGGCCCTAACAGCCCTGATTTCTATGGGTTCCATCAATTTACTTTTGACAGTATCCCCATTTTCTGCAAATCGATTATTTAAAAGAGTTACCGGGGGCTTGATTTGTGAGAAACCTAGAATTGAACACTTGAGTAGTAAAGCAGTTAATAGTTTCTTTTTCATACTGTTTTTGTTTTTTAGTTTACAAAAACAGGAAAGGATGGAATAGCTGATTCGTCCTTCCCTGCGCAGGCATTATCCTGATCAGGTTCTACGGGTTTAATCTCAGCCTTGAATTTTGGTCAAAGCACCCCGGAACTGCACAAAATTAGAACTTAGTTCCTAAACAAAAAATCTCTTTTCTTTTTTGTGTAACTTATTTTCCTTGAAATCGTATTAATTCGATAAACAAAACAAGAAATCAATGAAAAATATTTTAGTTCTAGTTTTCGTGCTGGTTGCTTTTAAGGGTATTGCACAGGATAAGGTGATTTTTAATGATGAGCATGTTGTTTTAAGAGATGTGCAGGATTTTCAGTCTGTAGTTGTACGAGGGCCATTCAAAGTATATTATTCAACTGATCCAGAGACCCAGCTGGCGGTAAGTGCTAAGGATAGTGAGGCTAGAGATCGTATTACAACAAAAGTAACAGGGGGTACGCTTTATGTGTCTTTGGATAATAGTGGTGTTAAATGGTGGGGAGTAAACAAAGAGTTCAAAGTCTATATTACTGCTCCTAAATTGAATGCTTTGACTCTTTCAGGTGCTGTGAACTTTGTTGTGGTCGATATTTTAAAGTCGACGAACTTCTCCTTAATTCTATCTGGAGCAAGTAATTTTTCAGGGAAAATTGATACTGAGGAAATAAAGACAAACTTATCCGGTGCGTCTGATTGTAAGGTGAGTGGCGCGGCGAATAAATTTGATTTGGTCTGTTCTGGGGCTAGTAGTTTTAAAGGGGCCGATTTAAAAGTGGTTGAGGCAGACCTAGATGCATCGGGGGCTTCTAGTATTAAAATTCATGTAACTGAGACACTCAAAGCTCACGCATCTGGTGCTAGTAGTATTCAATATAAAGGATCACCAAAGATGTATAATCAAAGTGCTTCTGGTGCCAGCAGCATCAAGCAAATGAATTAAAAAATTAGACTCTTTGAGGTTTAAATAGAAAAAGCAACCATTTGGTTGCTTTTTTTGTTGCGAAGGCTGGGATCGAACCAGCGACCTTCGGGTTATGAGCCCGACGAGCTACCGCTGCTCTACTTCGCGATGCAAAGCTACGTTTTTATCCCTTATGGTCAAAACAAATTTTACTAGTGTACCTTTGTATCTAGATGAAATCTGGATTTGTCAACATATTGGGAAAACCCAACGCGGGTAAGAGTACTTTGCTAAATGCTTTGGTAGGGGAGAAACTTGCAATTGTATCATCTAAAGTTCAAACAACCCGACACAGAATTCGCGCTTTTGTAAACGGTCCTGGTTACCAAATTGTATTTTCTGATACTCCTGGTGTAATTGAACCAAAGTATAAACTGCATGAAAAAATGATGCATGCAGTAACCACAAGTCTGGAGGATGCCGATGTATGTCTTTTGGTTGCAGATCTGCGGGATAATTTTGATGAACTTGATCAGCTTTTTTCATCATTAAAACTAAAGGTAAAGTCTATTCTTGTGTTGAATAAATCAGATTTGGTTAAAGCTGATCGTGTTGAGTTGGCAATAAAATATTTTACTGATAAAGCATATTGTGATCGAATAGTTGTTCTTTCAGCTCAATCTAAAATTCATATTGAAGAGTTAATTGATGGCATAGTTGATTTGCTACCGGAGGGTGAAGCTTTTTACGGAGAGGATGAGCTGACGGACATGCCAACAAAGTTTTTTACAGGTGAGTTAATTAGAGAAAAAATTTTTGAATTATTTGACGAAGAAATACCTTATCAGTCAACCGTGATGATTTCAAAATTTGAGGAGCGTGAGGCAATCATAAAAATATCCGCAGAAATTATAGTGCAAAGAGAATCCCAAAAAGCAATCATATTAGGATCAAAGGGGGTAATGATTAAAAAGTTAGGTATGTTGTCACGTCAAGCCATTGAACAATTTTTAGGTTCAAAAGTCTATTTAGAATTGTTCGTTAAAGTAAGGTCTAACTGGCGCAACAACGATTTGTTCTTAAAAGAATATGGTTATATTCAATAAAGCATAGGCATGAAAAAATTATTTTTTATATTGATATTTTTCTATGCTACTAATTTGGTAGCTCAAAATGGATATTTACCTCGGGAAAGCTTTGCAGGTGCTGCTTATACACTTGCAGTGCATGAAGTTAATTTTGAAGGAGTACAAAATAGTAGTAAGATGAGGCTACCTTATTCCTCAGTAAAAGGAAGTCCTTATTTTAATGATGAATTTTTGTGGGCAACATTTTACGATCAAAAAGGTAAAATGACTGGCAAGCAGAAGGCTAGAGTCAATTTGGCAAGCCATGAAATACACTTTATTGGTGAAAAAGAAAATGAATATATAGCACCATATGAATTGGCCAATAGAGTTGTATTTTCAAATGATCAGAAAAATGATACCCTAGCAGTTTTTACACGATTGGTGCCCGGACTCCAATTCAACAATAAGGCACTGACAGATTATGTGCAGCAGCTGACTTTTGGAGAAGCGGTCTTATATAAACATACAAAACGTTATGTGGCTTCAGCTGACTCTATGTTTGGTACACTGAAGCGTTATTATTTTGCGACACAAAACAGTTATTTTTTAAAATTTGATGCTGACCCAGTTTATATAAATAAATTATCTCTAAATGCTTTGTTGAGTATTCTTCCTGAAGAAAAAGGGTTACTAGAATGGGCTAAAAAGAATAAAATCAATATTCGTAGGGAAGAGGATCTTGTGGCGCTAATTGAAGAATGGAACAAATCAGTAAAGCAATAATTCACTAATCGACTTTATCACTTAAATATTATTATGCCAGGATTTACATTAGCAATTGTGGGTAGGCCCAATGTGGGTAAAAGTACTTTATTTAACAGGCTCTTGGAACAGCGAAAAGCCATTGTTGAAGATACGCCTGGTGTTACTAGAGATAGGCAATATGGAATATCAGAATGGAATGGGAAATCATTTAATGTAATTGACACTGGAGGATTTGTTGCTGGAGGGGATGATGTATTTGAAAAAGAAATTCGAGAACAAGTGCTTATAGCTGTTCAAGAGGCAAATGCTTTGCTTTTCATGGTTGATGCTAGTACTGGAATTACAAACTTGGATGAAGCTATGGCAGATATATTACGTCCTGCTAAGAAACCAGTTTATTTGGTTGTAAATAAAGTAGATAATAACGCAAGATTGTTGGAGGCAAGTGAGTTCTATTCACTTGGTTTTGAAAACATATTTTTTATCTCATCAATGTCGGGTAGTGGAACTGGTGAAGTGCTTGATGAGGTTGCCAAATTAATTTCTGTCGAAGCGGAAGAAGTTAGTACAGATCTTCCTAAGATTGCAATTATTGGTCAGCCAAATGTTGGCAAATCTTCATTGTTGAATGCAATGGTTGGTGAGGAAAGAACAATTGTGAGTGATATTGCAGGTACAACAAGAGATACAATACATACGCATTATAATCTTTTTCAAAAAGAATTCGTATTAATTGATACAGCAGGAATTCGCAGGAAAAATAAAGTACATGAAGATCTCGAGTTCTATTCTGTCATTCGGGCTATTAAAGCAGTAGATGAGGCTGATGTTTGTCTGATGATGATAGATGCAGAAAAAGGAATTGCACAGCAAGATTTAAATATTTTTTCACTAGCGGTGAAGAAAGGAAAGGGTATAGTCTTTTTAGTCAATAAATGGGATTTGGTTGAAAAAGTAACTAATACCGCAAAAGATTTTGAAAAGCAATTAAAAGAACGACTAGCTCCTTTTACTGATTTACCTGTTATCTTTATTTCAGCTAAAGAAAAGACAAGGGTATTTAAAGTAATTGAAACTGCACTAGAAGTGTATGAAAGTAGAAACAGGAGAATTCCAACATCAAAATTGAATGATGAAATGCTTCCTGTTATAGAGGCCTATAGGCCTCCTGTTGTAAGAGGTAATTCGGTTAAAATAAAGTTTGTAACGCAGTTGCCAACTGCTGTTCCGAGTTTTGCATTTTTTACCAATTATCCTGATGATATAAAAACCCCATATAGAAATTATCTTGAAAATAAGCTCCGAGAGAAGTTTAATTTTAAAGGTGTACCAGTAAGGATATTCTTTAGGAAAAAATAAAAAAAGAGAGGCGACAATAAAGTCGCCTCTTCTTATTTTGACCCAAAACTAATTTATAATTTAAAATAGGCGCCTACTAGGAAACTAACATCAGAATTTTTAGATGCTCCATCTTTAGCAAAGTATATATTTTTTCCTGCTGTTTCATATCTTAATTCAGGTATGATAGTGAATTTTCCAAGTTTGATATTTGCGGAAAGTGTATTGGCTAGTATACTTGTTCCTGTTAGTGCAGATCCAAGTGCTGACAGTTGATTTTTGTCATTAAACATCTCGGTTCTCAATGTTAGTCCAAGTTTTTCAACAGGATCATAGTTGAGGTAAACTGCTGCTCCAGACCAAGACGAAGCGTCTGAATAGTTATTGTTTGTTTGTAGTTTTATACTGTTTATCGTTCCATTAAAACCAATTCCAAACTTATCATTTAATTTTGCTGTAACAACTAAATCTATTTGTCTTGTTTTAGCAGAATCACTAGGTCTTTGTCCCCCTACATAATTTAAATACAACTTGATATTTTCATTAATAGCCTGGCTCCATTGTAATAGGGTGAATTTTTTACTTCCTGTAGGAGCTTTTCTATAATCAGTTGGGTTTGCAACACCAATCATAAAACCAGTAGTACCAAAAGTGAGATCAGCTTTTACTCCTGTATGTAAAAAGGGTCCATAGGAGAACATATATGACATGCTGTAGTTCTTGTTTCCATAAGGATCAACTAATTCATAACCTACATGGGTAGCCCATGTGCCTGCACTTAGTTTAAGCCAATCTGTTGGTGCGTAAGAAGCATACAATTGTTTTACATAAGAGAGAACCCCTTTATCGTTGTAGGCAAATTCTTCAGCTCTTTTACCTGCCCCCAAATCAGCTGTGAAAGAAAACTTTTTATAAGCATAATCTACTTTTACAGATACCATTCCAAGGGCTAATTTGTTATTTGAATTGGTGAAACTAGTACGATTATTAGATAAGTTTTGATTGAAGTCAGATCGAAAATAACCATCAACAAAACCGGTGAAAGTCCAATTGCTTTTTTTTGTTGAATCTTCTTGTGCAAATGAACTGAAAGCAACTAACGCTAGGCAACTAAATAAAGAAAGTTTTCGTAACATTGTTTTGGTTTTTAGTTCTAAAAAGAGGGTATGGCAAAGGCGAATGTTCTAGTCCAACACCGCCCCGCGCTGTACCCTTGTTTATTTTGTTTTATTATGCTTTGTGTGGATTTCTTCCATACTTTTCATCGTGTTGAGTTGCATCTAGTCCCAATTCTTCTTCTTCTTCAGAAACACGAAGTGGCTGAATCAAATTGATGAACTTAAATATCAAGAACGAAACAACAAATGAGTAAACTACTGCTACTACCATCGCTTTCAATTGCGTGATAAAGAATTCAGGGTTACCATAAAATAAGCCATCATTTCCAGCGCTATTAACTGCCTTTGTTGCAAATACCCCTGTTAGGATCATACCTACAATGCCACCTAATCCATGGCAAGGGAACACATCAAGTGTATCATCTAAAGTTGATTTTTGCTTATAATGCACGGCTATATTGGAAATAATAGCTGCAACAACTCCTATGAATATACTTTGTGGAATTCCTACGAAACCGGCACCAGGGGTTATAGCAACAAGACCAACCACAGCACCTATACAAAATCCAAGTACAGATGGCTTTTTACCTTTCATAACATCAAAGAACATCCATGAAAGTCCCGCTGCACCAGCAGCAGTGTTAGTAGTAGCAAAAGCAGAAACAGCTAAGCCATTTGCACCTAATGCTGAACCGGCGTTGAAACCAAACCAACCGAACCATAAAAGTCCAGTTCCAATTAATACATAAGGCACGTTTGCAGGAGGAATTTCAGCACCTTCCATATGTGCTTTCCTTCTTTTCAAAACCAAAACACCAGCTAATGCTGCACAGCCTGCAGAGATATGCACTACTGTTCCACCAGCGAAATCAAGTGCTCCCATTTTGAAAAGGAAGCCATCTGGATGCCAGCTCCAGTGTGCCAAAGGAGCATAAACTAGAATACTGAATAACACTATAAATAAAATATAAGAAGTAAATCTTACCCTTTCAGCCAATGCTCCAACCACCAATCCTGGGGTGATGATAGCAAACATTAATTGGAAAAGTGAAAACAATGTTTTTGGAATGGTAGGAGCTAGTCCCCAAGGTTCTGTATTGTTAACATTCTTAAAAAATAGGTGAGTGAGTGGATTACCAACAAATCCACCTATAGATTCTCCAAAACTTAAACTGTAGCCAAATGTGATCCAAATAACAGTGACAACACCAGCAGCAACCGTACTTTTAATCATTGTGGAAATCACATTCTTTCTGTGGACCATTCCACCATAAAAAAAAGCTAAGCCAGGGGTCATCAAGAATACAAGCGCCGTAGAAATAAGAACCCAGGTAATGTCGGAACCGTTGTAAACACCAGCCTTGTCTTCAAAATTGGGTAAAACAGGAATGAAAATGGCCAATATTGCTAGTATGGCCAGGAGGATGAAGGGGAGTCTGTCTCTTACAATTTTAGACTTCATTATTATAGTTTTGGTTAAAAAATATTTAATTATTTATCGCAAAACTATAAAAAAGTAACCTAATTAATAAAATAATAAAACATATATAAAAACATAATATGAATAATAAATTGATATAAATTATTGTATATCAGTTTAATGAGAAGTTATTAAGAGAAAAATGTGGAAAAGTAATTATTTATAAATATATACATATTTAAAATCTTAATGTATAAATAATTGAAAAATGAAATTTGTAAATTATTCTAACAAAAATACTCATTATTAAAGGGCTATACTAAGTGAAATAAGCTAGCATCTTTTGATTCTAATTGTGAACTTCCCATAAGAAATTCGTCAACCTTTCTGGCACATTCTCTGCCTTCGCTAATAGCCCAAACTACCAAAGATTGGCCTCTTCTCATATCGCCACAAGCAAAGATTTTGGAGATATTGGTTTTATAATCTTTTTCAGAAGCTTTTACATTTCCTCTTTCGTCTATTTGGACATCTAGTTGGTCTATTAGACCTTCTTTTTGAGGGGCAATAAAACCCATTGCCAATAAAACCAAATCACAGGGAATAGTTTTTTCCGATCCAGCCTTTTCTACAAAGGAACTTGGTCTGCCGTCAACTGATTTCCATTCAAGTTCAACCATTTTCAATGCTACTAATTCTCCTTTTTCATTTCCAATGAACTCTTTTGTGGCTATGGCCCATTCTCTGATACAACCTTCTTCATGAGAGGTAGTTGTTTTTAGGACCATTGGATAGGTAGGCCATGGCATGAAGTCATTTCTGGATGAAGGAGGTTTAGGCATTAATTCAAATTGAAGAACTTCTGAAGCGCCATGCCTATTGGAGGTTCCAACACAATCACTGCCGGTATCACCACCACCTATAACCACAACTCTTTTATTTTTTGCAGAGATAATATGGTCTATGATATTGCTTTCAATTGATTTGTTAGCTAGGGGATCTGCACCTGCAACTATTTTGTTTTGTTGTTTTAGGAAATTCATGGCAAAATGAATACCATTTAATTCTCTACCAGGGATAGTTAAATCTCTAGGTACTGTTGAACCGCCTGCGAGGACAACAGCATTGTATTCTCTTAGTAAGTCATTCAAATTGACATTTACACCAACATTGGCATTGCATTTAAAAATGATACCTTCTTTTTCTAATAACTCAATACGTCTATCAATTACATTCTTTTCGAGTTTAAAGTCGGGTATGCCATAACGTAATAGTCCGCCTGGTTTTTCGTCCCTTTCAAATACTGTAACAGAGTGACCTGCTTGGTTGAGTTGTGCTGCTGCAGCGAGTCCAGCCGGACCACTTCCTATGACTGCAATTTTTTTACCTGTTCTTAAAAAAGGTACTTTTGGCTGCACAAATCCTTTTTCAAATGCGATTTCTATAATGTGTTTTTCTATTTCTTCAATGCTGACTGGTGGCTGGTTGATGCCCAAAACACAAGCGCTTTCACAAGGAGCTGGACAAATTCTACCAGTGAACTCAGGGAAATTATTGGTAGAAGTTAAAATCTCATATGCTTCTTTCCAATCCTCTTTGTATACAGCGTCATTGAATTCTGGAATGATATTTCCTAAAGGGCATCCATGGTGACAAAAAGGAACGCCACAATCCATACACCTTGCAGCTTGTTTATTGAGTTCATCAGCCGAGTAGGGTTGTACAAATTCATTGTAATGATGAATTCTTTCTGCCTTGTCGATTTTAGTTGGACTAACTCTAGTATATTCTTTAAATCCCGTCGGTTTTCCCATTGTATATATTATTTAAGAGTAGCAGCAATACCTGATTTTTGTTTTGCCAAAACTGATTTATAATCTCTTGGAAATACTTTTATAAATCGAACTCTCTGATTATCAAAATCACTTAGCAGGAATTTTGCTACGGTACTATTTGTTGATCTAAAATGTTCTTTGAGGAGCTGTTGTACAATTGCGACGTCATCTTGGTCTAATGGATCTAAGTCTACCATCTCCGGATTACACTTCTCTGAGAAATCGCCATGAAGATCATAGATATATCCAATACCTCCACTCATACCTGCTGCAAAATTTCTACCGGTTGAGCCCAAGATTAAAACTGTACCACCTGTCATGTATTCACAACCATGATCACCTACGCCTTCCACAACAGCCGTTGCTCCAGAATTTCTAACTCCAAAACGCTCACCAGCTTTGCCTCTGATAAATGCTCTTCCATTGGTAGCACCGTAAAATGCCACATTTCCAATTAAAATATTTTCTTCAGGAACGAATTTTGATTGTTTATCAGGATAGACAATCATTTTGGCACCACTTAATCCCTTGCCAAAATAATCATTGGCATCACCTTCTAATTCAAGTGTAATACCTTTTGTATTGAATGCACCAAAACTTTGTCCTGCTGTTCCTTTGAATTTTAAGTGGATAGTATCCTCAGGTAATCCATCAGCGCCAAATTTCTTTGTTATCTCATTACTAAGCATTGTGCCAATGGTTCTATCAGTATTTTTGATGGGGTAGTCAAGTGTAATTTTTGATTTTCCTTCAATCGCTTTTATACTGTCTTCTATTATCTTCCAATCCAATACACCAGCAATACCATGATCTTGTTCTTCTTGTTTGTAGATTCCAGTATACGCATCTGTTGGTTCTTTGTATAGAATCGGGGATAGATCCAGCTTACTGTATTTCCAATGTTCAACGTCATCTCTAATTTTTAGTGCATCAGACTGACCAACCATTTCATCAATGGATTTATAGCCTAGTTCTGCCATGATTTCTCTCAATTCAGCAGTCATGAACTTAATAAAGTTCACCACATACTCTGCAGCCCCGTTGAATCGCTTTCTTAAATCCGGGTCTTGTGTGGCAACACCAACTGGACAAGTATTGAGATGACATTTTCTCATCATGATACAACCTTCAACAACTAAGGCTGCAGTAGCAACACCCCATTCTTCTGCTCCAAGAAGTGTAGCTATAGCAACATCTCTTCCAGTTTTTAATTGACCATCTGCTTGCAAAACAACTCTGCTTCTTAGTTTATTTTTTACCAATGTTTGTTGTGCCTCTGCTAAACCCAATTCCCATGGTAAACCAGCATGTCTAATTGAACTCAAAGGTGATGCACCAGTTCCACCATCGTGTCCGGATACTAACACTACATCAGCTTTTGCTTTTGCAACACCAGCTGCGATGGTGCCAACACCAGCTTTTGAAACCAATTTCACACTGATTCTTGCTTTTCTATTTGCATTCTTTAAATCAAAGATCAATTGGGCTAGATCTTCAATAGAATAAATATCATGATGGGGTGGTGGTGAAATCAATCCAACACCAGGTGTTGAGTGACGAACTTTTCCAATCCAATCATCTACTTTGTGGCCTGGCAATTGTCCACCTTCTCCAGGCTTAGCACCTTGTGCCATTTTAATTTGTAGTTCATCTGCCTCAGTTAAGTATTGTGCTGTAACACCAAATCTTGCTGATGCAACCTGCTTGATAGAAGACCTCATAGAATCTCCATTCTCAAGTGGCTGATAACGAATGGCATCTTCACCTCCCTCACCTGTATTGCTTTTAGCACCGAGCCTGTTCATTGCAATAGCAAGTGTGGTGTGCGCTTCCCATGATATTGAGCCAAACGACATGGCGCCAGTTGCAAATCTTTTATAAATATTTTCAGCTGGCTCAACTTCTTCTAGTGGAATAGAAGTGCGAAGAGGGTTGAGGGAAAACATACTGCGGAGTGTACAAGCTTTTTCGCTTTGCTCATTGACCAACTTCGAATATTTTTTAAACAGGCTATAATCGCCTGTTCTTGTAGAATGTTGCAGTAGATGAATGGTTTGCGGATTGAAAAGGTGAAATTCTCCTTTTCTCTTCCATTGGTAAATTCCTCCAACAGGGAGTCGATCTACTGGTATATTTTTCTTACTGAATGCAAGATTATGTTTTGCCAAAGCCTCTCTTGCAATCTCATCTAGACCCAATCCTTCAATACGAGAAACAGCACCTGTGAAATACTTATTAACTACATCTTGATTTATGCCAATGATTTCAAAAATTTGTGCACCTTGGTATGATTGCAAAGTGGAAATTCCCATTTTTGAAAAAACTTTCAATAGCCCTTCGTTGACAGCCTTGATGTAGTTTTTCTTTAATTGTTCTGGGTCTGTATCTGTTTTTATTTTTCCACTCATCCTCATATCCCTTATGCTTGATAAAGCGAGATAAGGATTGATGGCTGTTGCTCCGAAACCAATTAAACAAGCAAAATGGTGTACCTCCCAAACATCTCCAGCTTCAACAATAATACCTACTTTACCTCTATAACCTTTTCTAATCAAATGGTGATGTATTGCAGCTGTTGATAACAATGATGGAATTGGCGCATGGTCTGAATCGATTGCTCTGTCTTGCAAAATCAATACTTCAAAACCATCTTCAACAGCATCTACTGCATATCTACAAATCCTATCTAATGCTTTTTTCAAAGCACCTGCACTTCCATCGGCTCTGAAATAACACTGTAATGTTTTGGCTTGAAAGATACCAGTATCAATACTTCTTATCTTTTCAAGATCATGATTGGTCAGCACGGGATGCTTCAATGCAACAGTATGGCAACTTATGGGATCTTCTATAAGCATATTCCCATTGTTCCCTACGAAAGTTGCAAGTGACATGACCAATCTTTCTCTTATTGGATCAATCGGAGGATTAGTGACTTGCGCAAATAACTGTTTGAAGTAACTGCTTAAATGTTGTGGTTGATCACTTAATATTGCCAATGGAACATCAGTACCCATCGAACCAATTGGTTCTTTTCCGTCCAACGCCATTGGTGCAATGATATTCTCTAAATCTTCCGCACTGTATCCAAATGCTTTTTGGTATTTAAATACTTGATCAGGTTGCAAATGGGTAAATGTTACTCGTGGTTCTGGTAACTCATTTAACCTGATTTTATATTTATTTAAATAATCAGCATATGGTTTTTGTCCGCAGATATTTTTCTTTAACTCATCATCGCTTATGATTCTTCCTTCTTCAATATCTACTACAAACATCTTGCCAGGTTGCAATCTTCCTTTCTCAACTACAAGAGAAGGATCTACTGGAAGAGCACCTGTTTCAGAAGCCATAATTACACGGTCGTCTGAGGTTACGCAGTACCTGGAAGGTCTTAATCCATTTCTATCCAATGTAGCACCAATCATCCTGCCGTCTGTAAATGAAATTGAAGCGGGACCATCCCATGGTTCCATGATTGATGCATGAAATTCATAAAAAGCTTTTTTCACTGGGTCCATATTTTCGTCGCCGTCCCATGCCTCAGGTATCAACATCATCATCACATGAGGTAGTGATCTTCCTGTCATGGTAAGTAACTCAATCATGTTGTCTAAACTTGCAGAGTCACTTTGACTTTCTGCAACTATTGGTAGTATCATCTCCATTTCTTCTTTACTGAAATAGGGAGAAGTAAAACCTTTTTCATTGGTCTTGATCCAATTCAAATTACCCTGCAAAGTATTGATCTCGCCATTGTGCGCAATAAATCTAAATGGTTGTGCAAGTTTCCAAGAAGGGAAGGTGTTCGTTGCAAATCTTGAATGCACTAAACCAAGCGCACTAACAACTTTTTTATTTTGAAGATCTGGATAATAACTGCGAACCTGTCCACTTGTTAACTGTCCTTTGTAAACAATTACTTTGTAGGATAAAGATGCCAAGTAGAACCCAATTGGATCTTTCTTGACAGAATTGTTGATAAGATGACTTGCATAGTTCCTCAAAACAAAAAGCTTTCTTTCAAAAGCCATTGGATCATTAATGTGATCCGGACAAGAAATGAAAACTTGTTCAATATCTGGCTCCACAGATCTTGCCGTAAATCCAATTTCTTCTGGATTTACAGGAACTTTTCTCCAGGCAAGAATCTCCATTCCTAATTCCTCTGTAGTTCTTGTAAAAATATCTCTACATTCTTCTCTTAGACGAAGCTCTTTAGGGAAGAAAACCATACCAACACCATATCTTCCAAAAGCAGGTAAATGGACTCCTAACTTTAAACATTCATCGAAGAAAAATGCATGTGGCGTTTGAATCAATATGCCAGCTCCATCACCAGTATTGTTTTCGCAACCACAAGCGCCCCTGTGTTCCATATTTTCTAATATGGTAAGGGCATCAGAAATAATTTGATGACTTTTATTACCCTTGATATTCGCTACGAAGCCTATTCCACATGCATCTCTTTCGAATTCAGGACGATATAATCCCGGATTTCTTGCCATAAGAAAGCTAATTTTAAAAAAATTCTAATAAAACGACCAATAGTATGGATAAAATCCAACATTAAGGCAAGCGTTCGCTTGAAATTAATAAAAAGAAGCGAAAGCTTGAAAAAAGTTCCAAGAATTTAATTAAAAAGTTTTCAACGTGTAATTCTATTCTGCGTAGCTACTTACGGGCTCACATGTGCATACCAGGTTACGGTCGCCATAGGTGTTGTTTACTCTTGCCACGGTAGGCCAGAATTTACTCATATGTAGACGTTCAACTGGGAAAGCAGCTTTTTGCCGTGAATAGGGTCTATCCCATTCATTTGTGCAGATATTCTTAAGTGTATGTGGAGCTCTTTTTAGAACATTGTCTTTTTTGTCGGCCACACCTTCTTCAATTTCTCTGATTTCATTTCTAATGGAAATCATTGCATCACAAAAACGGTCAAGTTCGCCCTTGTCTTCACTTTCTGTTGGTTCAATCATGATGGTACCCGGCACTGGAAAGCTCATGGTTGGAGCGTGGAAACCATAGTCCATCAACCTTTTCGCAACATCTTCTGCTTCTATATCGGCCGATTTTTTAAATGGTCTTAAATCGACAATGAATTCATGTGCACATGTATTATTGCTTCCAAGATAGAGTACATCATAATGTCCAGTCAGTCTGCATCTCATGTAATTAGCGTTTAGAATAGCATATTCAGTAGATGCTTTAATTCCTTTGTTACCAAGCATTCTGATGTAACCATAACTGATGAGTAAGATGCTTGCGCTACCATATGGGGCAGCACTAACTGCAGTGTTGCCTTTATCAAGTTTAATCTCTTCGTTATTATTAAAGCTATGTCCGGGTAGGAAAGGAGCCAAATGTGATTTCACACAAATTGGGCCCATACCAGGACCACCACCTCCATGTGGTATTGCAAATGTTTTATGAAGATTTAAGTGACATACATCAGCACCTATCAAGCCAGGAGCTGTTAATCCAACTTGTGCATTCATGTTTGCACCATCCATGTATACTTGTCCGCCATGCTCATGAATAATTTGTGTAATCTCTTTTACAGTTTCTTCATAAACTCCATAAGTACTTGGATAAGTAATCATAATGCCAGAAAGTACATCACTGTGTTGGTTTGCTTTTTCTTTTAAATCCGCAACATCTATGTATCCATTATCTAATGCTTTTACCACTACAACTTTCATTCCTGCCATCACTGCAGATGCTGGATTGGTTCCGTGTGCAGAAATTGGAATGAGCATTACATTGCGGTGATGATCTCCTCTCGACAAATGATAACCTCTGATGGCTAGTAGTCCAGCATATTCACCTTGCGCACCGCTATTAGGCTGCAAGCTGCAAGCATCAAATCCCGTCACTTCATTGAGGTATTTCGATAACTCTTCAGCCATTAATTGATAACCTTTTGTTTGAACAGCAGGTGCAAAGGGATGTATGCTGCTCCAACATGGCCAACTCAATGGCATCATCTCGGTTGCAGCATTTAATTTCATGGTGCAACTACCCAAAGAAATCATTGAGGTATTGAGCGATAAATCTTTGTTTTCCAAAGACTTAATATATCGCATCATCTTACTCTCACTATGGTAACTGTTGAAAACTCCTTGCTCTAAAAATGGAGAAGTTCTGGTTAATGCAGTCGGAATATTTTTTAGGTAATCTTCTTTTGATAATGTTTCATTGATCGTCTCGTTGATACCAAAACACTTCAATAATTCAGTAACATTTTCTTTGGTTGTTGTTTCATCAAAACTAATGCCTATTTGTTTTTCATTGATTAATCTTAGGTTGATCAAATTGGCTGCAGCTTTTTCAACAATTTCTTTAGCATTGTTTGCATTCACAACAATTGTATCAAAATAATGAGCAGAAGCAATTGCAAATCCATTTTTTATCAATGCTTTGGCTGTAGTAAATGCAAGTAATGATGTACGGGTTGCTATTTGCTTAAGGCCATTCGGACCATGGTAGACTGCATACATGGCAGCCATGTTTGCAAGTAAGGCCTGTGCTGTACAAATATTCGATGTAGCTTTTTCTCTTTTGATATGTTGTTCACGCGTTTGAAGCGCCATGCGCAATGCTCTGTTTCCATCTGCATCAATACTTACACCAATGATTCTTCCTGGAATACTGCGTTTGAAATCATCTTTGGTTGCAAAGAAAGCAGCATGTGGTCCACCAAAACCCAATGGAACCCCAAACCTTTGTGCTGAGCCACAAGCAACATCTGCACCTAATTCACCAGGAGGAGTTAACAATGTGAGCGAAAGAAGATCAGTAGTCATCACAACATAACCACCAATTGCATGTACTTTTTCTATGAATGCTTTTGGATCAATTACAGCTCCTAAATTGTTCGGATATTGAACCAAAGCGCCAAAATAGGTTTCGTCTAAAGCCGCAGTTTCCAAACTTCCTTTAACGATTTCAATGCCGATAGGAAGTGCTCTTGTTATGAGCAAATCCAATGTTTGTGGGAAGCAATGTTCATCAACGAAAAACTTTGGACGATCGATGCTGTCTTGTTTGTTGAGTGCGTTGAAGAACATGGTCATTGCTTCTGCAGCTGCAGTTGCTTCATCCAAAAGAGAAGCATTAGCGATAGGTAGTCCCGTTAGATCAGTCACCATCGTTTGAAAGTTCAATAAACTCTCTAATCTACCCTGAGCAATTTCAGCTTGGTAGGGAGTGTATTGTGTATACCATCCTGGGTTCTCAAATATGTTTCTAAGAATTACACTGGGAGTATGTGTTCCATAATAGCCCTGACCAATGAAGTTCTTGGCAACAATATTCTGTTCACCTAATTTTTTAACATGATCCAAATAGGCTGCTTCACTCATTGCAGTAGGAGTGTTGAGTTCCTTTTGCATTCGAATATTTCCAGGAACTGTCTTGTCAATAAGTGTGGCCAAATTGGGTTCGCCAATGGTGTTCAACATGTGTACCTCTTCTTCTGGCGAAGGCCCAATATGTCTGCTCCTGAATTCGTTATCCTGCTGCTCAAAAAGGTTCATCTATCAAGTATTTTGGGTGATGGAATGTATCAACTAAAGGGATTGCAAATTTAATCAGATCAAAGCAGTATTTGTATACTTTGTATACCCTTAGAGACAATTGTGGATTAAATGGTGAAACACGGGTATAATAGTGGTTTTAGTTTATTTTTGAAGTATGTCAAACGAGTTATTGGTCAATTGGGAGAAAAAGTCGGCGGAAAACCAAAAATTGTATAAAGGTTACCTTAAAAAGGTTGATAAAAACAAGGTGCTCAAGCAGCTTCCCTCGCTCCATTTGGAGGCTTTTGAGCAAGTCGACTGCCTTAGTTGTGCCAATTGCTGTAAAAATTATTCACCAAGGTTTAAAACGCCAGATATAAAAAGAATCAGCAAGGTATTGGGTTTGCGGGAGAGTGTTTTTATAGATACCTATTTGGAACTCGATGCTGAAGGAGATTATGTGCTAAAGACAAAGCCTTGTCCTTTTTTGGGAAGTGATAATTTCTGTTCCATTTATGAGGATAGACCATCCGACTGTCGACGATTTCCATATACAGATGAAGATGTATTCTTTAAACGCCAAGCAATCACCCTGAAAAATACCTCATTTTGTCCAGCTGCTTATTATGTGATTGAAAAGCTGATGGAGGTTGCTAAGTAGATATTAGTAGCTCAAATGCTTAATCGTAGGATTTTTAATCCAGTTGTAAACAACAATTCCAATGGTCATTGTGCCTCCAAAAACAACCGCTGGTACAACCCCCATTAACCGAGCTGCAAAACCACTTTCAAATGCTCCAAGTTCATTTGAAGAAATAATGAAAATGCTGTTAAGCGATGAAACTCTCCCTTTCATGTTTTCAGGAGTTTTCAATTGTAGTACAGTTGATCTTACAATTACACTAATTCCATCCAATACTCCAGAAATCAATAGTGCTGCAAATGACAACCAAAAGAGAGTAGATAAACCAAAAATAATCATCATTAATCCAAATCCTGCAACACAATATAACATTACTTTTCCTTGACCTTTTTTCATGGGAATGAAATTGATGATTAACATCACCAAGATGGCACCAATTCCAGGTGCCGATCTTAAAATTCCTAAACCTTCAGGACCTGTATTTAAAATTTGATCTGAGAAGTAGGGTAGTAAAGCTGTTGCACCACCAAAAAAAACTGCAAATAAATCGAGGCTCAAAACACCTAGAATTTCTTTTGACTGCCAAACAAATTTAAACCCGTGTTGAATACTTTTCAACATGGGTTCTTTCTGTTGAATTTCAACAGGTGGTTTGGGTTTTATGAAGAAAAGTACCAATACTGAAAGTGTCAGCATGATAATCATTATGATGAATGCAAAAGTGATACCTTTTTCACCGTATAAAAGACCACCAATTGCTGGTCCAGAAACCGCAGCAATTTGCCATGAACTGCTGTGCCAGCTGGTTGCGTTGGGTAATTTTTGCTTGGGCACCAACATACTCACCAAAGCAAATGAGGTGGGACCGCTAAATGCTCTTGCAACACCTGTTAGAAAAGCAATCATATATACAGCCACTAAAACTATTGGTTTGCTCAATATGCTTAATGCATGCTCACTGGTGATATAGGCAAATAAGATGGTAAGCACAAGATTACCAGCTAGACTATAATGCAACAGTTTTTTCTTGTCGCTCTTATCGATAATGTACCCAGAATAAATAGCCATGATAACCGCAGGTACAAATTCTACTAGTCCGATTAATCCTATGCTAAAAGGATCTTTTGTGATGGCAAATACTTCCCAGCTAATCAAAGTTGCTTGCATCGTAAGCACCATGATGAAAAAAAAGCGAGCAACAATGTACATACGAAATTCAAAATACCTCAAAGCGGCAAAGCTCTTATGTCTGAAGAACTTGAACATGCTTGTAAAGTTCGCATTTTATCTGCAAAACACTCAGGGAAATGTAATGACATGCTGCCCCTCGGTATAGTCACGATCAAGTGCAGCCAAAATAATATCCAGATATTCTGGGTTGTTTATAAAGTCGACATTACTTGCGTCAACAAATAAAGTCTTAAAAGAATGTTGTTTGATATAGTGTGTATAGGTCTGTTGAATTTCGAACAAATAGTCATCCTTGATATTTTGTTCATACGACCTATTTCTTTTCTTGATGTTCTCTTGTAATTTGTGTACAGGTGCGTGGAGATAGATGAGTAAATCTGGCTGAAGTAATTGGGGTTGCATCATTTCAAATAAACGCTGAAACAAACGAAACTCATCAACAGGTAAATTAACCTTTGCAAAAAGTAAACATTTGGTAAAGAGGTAATCCGATACTGTAATATTTTGAAATAAATCTTGCTGACTCAGTAAGTCTTTTAATTGCTTAAATCGTTCTGCCATGAAGAACAGTTCAACAGAAAAAGCATACTGGGCAGGGTTTTCATAGAACTTGGCCAAAAAAGGGTTGTCTGCAAATTCCTCTAGAATAAGCCGTGCATTGAGTTTATTAGCCAATAAGCTTGCTAATGTGGTTTTACCAGCACCTATATTTCCCTCTATAGTTATGAACTTGTATTTCATTTCATCAAACTTAATACAGCCAATCCAAATGCAAAGTTTTTATTTTTTAGTTGAAATGCGGTTATGAGCAACAAATAGGACGACTGATCTATAATTCCCCGTGCGGCAGTTTCATAAACTGAGGATTGCCTGAGGATTTCTATTCCACTTTGTTGTATTTTCTCTTTAGCAGCTGCCATAAACCCTAAACGGTCGCCAAAGTTGCCTCCCATCACTAAATATGCAGCATTCATAAATATGCCTGTTTGAAGGCGGTCAAAGTTCTTTATTTTCGTGCTCTAAACGTTTACGGTTGAAAAGTTTTTTTAAGAGTTTTTTTGCCACTTTACTTGCACTAGTGGTTTTCTTTGGACTGATTTTTATTATATTTTTTGGCATAGCAGGTGCATTGCTAGCTGATGAGCAAGTAAAAATAGAAGCAAAATCTGTATTGGTAATTGATCTTTCCAAGCAAATGAATGATCGTAAAATCGACGATCCTTTTGCTGAACTTTCAGGAGATGAAGCATACCCTGATCTTTCCACGGCTGTTAAGTTGATAAAGTATGCAGCAAAAGATAGTCTGATTAAAGGAATTTATTTGGTTGCAAAAGACAACGGAAATGGCGCTGCAAGTTCAACAGAAATAAGGACAGCTTTAACTGAGTTTAAAAAGTCAAAGAAATTCATCATCGCATTTGGTGATTATATTTCTCAGTCAGCTTACAGCATTGCAGCCTTATCAGATAAAATTTATTGTCACCCTAAAGGAATGTTTGAGTGGCAGGGGATGTCTGTTGAATATGTTTTTTTTAAAAGCTTACTGGATAGGTTAGAAATCAAGCCTCAAATATTTTATGCTGGTAAATTCAAAAGTGCTACTGAGCCTTTTAGAGAGACGAGCATGACTGCAGCAAATAAAGAGCAAACACAGGTATGGTTAAATGATTTGTATACAGAAATGCTTACTAAAGTAGCCGATAGCAGAGGTTTGTCGGCAGATTCTTTGAAGCTGTATGCTGAACAATTTAGAATTGACGCACCTGAAAAAGCTGTGCAATATAAGCTCATTGATGGACTAAAATTCGACGATGAAGTAAAGCAAGAGATCAAGTCCAAACTCGGATTAGCCAAAACGGATAAGATAAACTTTGTAAGTCTCCCGGATTATGAAAAAGGTGCAGACCTTTCTGATGATTATGCAAAAGATAAAATTGCTCTCGTATTTGCTGAAGGGGATATTATGTATGGAAAGCCATCTCCAGAAACCATAACATCTGACGAATATTTATCGCTTTTAAGAAATATCAGGTATGATAAATCAGTCAAAGCAGTTGTTCTTCGGGTAAACTCTCCAGGTGGAAGCAGTCTTGCCAGTGAGATCATTTGGCGCGAAATTGAAATGATTAAAAAAGAGGGAAAGAAAGTAATTGTTTCTATGGGCAACGTAGCAGCAAGTGGTGGTTATTACATTGCTTGCAATGCAGATAAAATTTTTGTGCAACCCAATACCATTACAGGTTCTATAGGTGTTTTTTCTGTTGTCCCAGATTTCTCCTCATTTATGAAGAATAAACTTGGAATAACCTTTGATGGAGTAGCTACATCAAAGTATGCAGATGTTCCAAGTATTACGAGAGCCTTGACTGAAGAGGAGAAAAAGATTATTCAGCATGAAGTAGATAAGATATACATGACATTCAAAACAAGAGTTGCAGAGGGAAGAAAATTAGACTTGAATTATGTGGATAGTATAGCACAGGGTAGGGTATGGACAGGAAAAAGAGCAATAGATTTAAAATTAGCTGATCAGATTGGTGGATTAGAAGAGGCTATTGCAGCCGCTGTAAAAATGTCGGGAGTAAAAACCTATAGGGTGAAATCTTATCCAGAACCTAAATCATTCTTTGAGTACATCATGAATGTTTATCCAGATGAACTGAGCAGGTCTTCATTAAAAAAGGAGTTGGGTTCCGACGAATACCAAATATTCCTTCGCTTGAAAGAACTGAAGAATGAGAAGGGAGAAATAAAAGCAAGAATACCTTTCGAGCTTTCAATTCACTAAATTTGCTGAATGTCTGGAAAAGCTCATCAGTATAATCAACTAGTGGCCATGTTGGCCATAGCCAAAGCAAGTCTTAAATCTATCTTTAGAAGTCCATCAGCAGTCATTTTTAGCTTCTTATTCCCAATTATATTTATTCTTGTGTTTGGATTTTTGAGCTCCACTACACCTGTTATCAAGGTGGCATTTGCAGAGGAGTCATCAACAAAAAATGAGCTGTACAAGAAATTACTCGAAAAGAGTAACCTTAAGATCAAGACCCAGCCGGAAAAAATATCATTGCAAGAACTAGAGAAGGGGCATATAACTGCTATTCTCAACATCAAGGAAGTCGCTCCTAATGCATTTCCTAAGTATGTGGTAGAGATTACAACATCAACTGCAGCTGCTGATCGAATAGGACTATTACAATCTATTATTCAGCAAGTGATTGCAGAGTTGGATGTTGTTAATTTTCCACAAAGGCCGACATATGCGTTCATGCAAAAGGAGACGTTACCTGGTCGTGAATACAGGACCATCGACTTTATTTTACCTGGACAACTTGGCTTTTCGTTATTAAGTGCGGGGGTATTTGGTGTTGCGTTTATATTTTTCAACTTGCGTCAGACATTAGTATTGAAGCGCTTTTTTGCAACACCTATCAAAAGAACCTATATCGTTTTTGGTGAGGGATTAGGACGAATAGCTTTTCAGATGATAACCGCAGTTGTTATCCTTTCAATTGGACATTTTGCGTTTAAGTTTACACTAATCAATGATTGGGTCACTTTCCTTGAACTCATGGTACTGAGTTTAATTGGGCTTATTGTATTTATGGGATTTGGATTTATTGTAAGCGGACTAGCAACAAGTGAGAGTACCATTCCTCCCTTTGCGAATTTGGTTACACTTCCTCAGTTTTTATTAGCAGGTACTTTTTTTCCTGTAGAGAATTTTCCTAGCTGGTTGCAACCACTTTGTAATATTCTTCCATTGACACATCTTAATCAAGCAATGAGGAATGTTGCCTTTGAAGGGGCACATCTGACCGATTGTGGTCCTCAGTTGCAATACCTATTGATCTGGGGAATTGTACTTTATGCTGCTGCAATCAAGGTTTTCCGTTGGGAATAGCGGATAGTTGATAATTCTTTAGGTTTCTTTGTAGCCCTTCCCATTTTGCTCTTTTAAGAGGAGAATCTTTAAAAATACTATTGAACTTTTCTTTATCGAGGTTAAGCCAATCGGATATTGTAAAACTAAGCATGCCATCTGTAGGGGAAAATGATTGTTCTTGATGTGGGTGACTGAACCTGTTCCAAGGGCATACATCCTGGCAAATATCACATCCAAATATCCAATTATCAGATTTTCCTTCAAAAGCTTTTGGTAGGAGGGCTTGTTTCAATTCAATTGTGAAATAAGAAATGCATTGATGTGCTGCAATTTCTTTGTTGGGGAGAATTGCATCAGTGGGACAAGCATCAATACATTTTGTGCATGTACCGCAATAGTCCTGAACCAGAGGTTGATCTGGAATAAGTTCTAGATCTGTGATCAGTGTTGCAATAAAAAAGAAGGATCCTTTTTTTTTGTTAATCAGGTTCCCATTTTTGCCCACCCATCCTAAGCCGCTATTAACGGCCCACGCTCTTTCCAAGACTGGTGCAGAATCTATAAACCCTCTTCCTTCAATTTGACCAATAGAGTCTCTTAGACTAGTTAAGAATTTATGCAGTCGATCTCTAACCACGGTATGATAATCTTTTCCGTATGCGTATTTAGCTACTTGAGGGAGCTTTGGGTCTTGTATTTGATCAGGAAAGTAATTGTATAAAAGAGTGATGACAGATTTTGCACCTGGAACCAAGACTGTGGGATCAACCCGCATATCAAAATGATTTTCCATGTATTTCATTTCACCATGTAAACCTTTGCTCAACCAATTTTCTAATCTTTTAGCATCATCATCTAGTCTTCTAGCAACAGCAATACCACATGCATCAAACCCCATTGCAGATGCAATGTGTTTGACTGTATTTGTGTGTTGCGCAGTTGAACTTAGCATAAGCTCATTTTAGTCTAAGGCTGCTTCAACTCCGGATCGAATTTGCATAAATAGATCTCTCTTTTGAATATTTAAAGGAGAGACAGGAAGAACGATGCCAATATATTTTCTCTTTAAATCCATCCAAGGCCAAGTTCCTTGAGCGGATGCGCCAGAATAAATGTTACGCCAAATATTGCCATTGTCTTCTTCAATCCAACTTCCTGCAGCATAGTTCCAACCTTTTGTTAATTCAGGATTGTACCTTACACGAGCTTCAGTGAATTGGTGTTCCAATAAATAATTGACAGATTTTTCTGAGAGTACTTTTTTGCCGTTGAACATTCCTTTAT
>JBEASE010000023.1:0-30208 GCA_041162625.1 Bacteroidota bacterium
CGTAGTTCACGGTTCTTTTCTTCAATCTTAGAAATCAGCGCCTCTAATTTATCGGCCTGTTCTTTGCCCGTTCTGGTTAATGATTCTGTTAGCTCAGTCCTGTTTTCACGCGCAACTCTAGCACTCTCATCTCTGTTCAATCTGAAATCTTCCCTAAGAGCAGTTTCAATTTTTTGAAGTCCTTTTTCGAGTTCCGTTATTTTGGATTGCAATTCGGCAGTAGGGCTGCTTGATTTTCTAAAAAAAACAACAAGAGACAATATTAAAACAGCAGCAACGAGCACAAGCGTAAGCACTTCTAGCATAGATTAGAGTTGAAAAACAAAGATAGGGTGCTTTTATTTTTTAAACTGAACTACCTTTGCTTTTTGGCCTCGTAGTACAATGGATAGTATGAGAGTTTCCGAAGCTCCAGATTCAGGTTCGATTCCTGACGAGGCTACAAACTTCATTTAGCTTCTTTATAGAGCTGAAATAGAGTATCGTTTCCTAATCGTTTTTTTTGCCTCAATAGAAACCCTTCAAATTGATTTTTTTGAGTCAGCTCACTCACATTAGGGAAATAAAGATTAGTCTCATCCTCATTGATTATTTTATCTGAAACTATTATCAAACACTCATCTATCAAATTAAATGCACGCATTTGTTTAAATAAATTATAGCCGGCTTCTACCAGAATTGAAACATATCCTTTTTTATAAAGCAGTTTTGAAAGAGAGGAAAGACATAGATGACCAGTATCTGTTTCTGAAACCACTAAAATTTCAGCATATAGAGGCAGATCCTGTATTTCTTGCTGCCGACTTGTAACTAACAATAAGTTAGAGCCTCTTCTTTCTTTCAAAATATCCAAATGCTTTTTCTCCGGTAGAAGTAAGGCTAATTGCTGATCAAGAATTATGACTGTCTTTTCTTCTTCTTGATCTTCCCACCTTACATTCAATTTCGAATTGTCATTGATAACAGATTTCGCTGTCGACAAAATTGCATCTGCTGAACTTCTTAATTCTTGATGAACATAACGACCTGCTTCTGGACCAGAAATCCAAAGTCGATTTACATCTTGTCGACCATAAACACCATTGGATGTCATAGCCAACTTAAACTGAAAATAAGGTCGCTGCTCCCGCTGATTCACAAAAAATACCCTGTTTAAATCCTCTATCTCCTTCGTTATATTCAATTCAACTTCAATTCCCATCGAACGTAAAAATTCAACCCCACTGACCAAAGGATTGGGGTCCAAACTTCCAATTACCACCTTTTTTATTCCATGTTTTAAAATCAAATCTGTGCATGGTGGCGTCCTGCCATGATAGGAACATGGTTCTAGGGTGACATTAAGGGTACACTTGGATAGATCAGCAGCATTTTTTTCTGCATCCGCTATGGCATGGACTTCTGCATGGGGAGTGCCTGCTTTTTGATGGTAGCCACGGCCGACAATGACTTGATTTTCATCGACCACTACCGCTCCCACCAAAGGGTTGGGCCTAACTTCTCTAGGATCAGCTTTTAGTGCCTCTTTCAACGCCTCATTTAAATAATATGCTGATACCATTTTGTGTTTTAGCTTTGCAGTCCAAAGTTAAAGACATTAAGGATGTTTACAGGACTTGTAGAGAAAACGAAAATCGCTTTTTTTGAAAAAAATCCGGAAGGCGCAACACTCAAAATTTTCAGACACCCCTCTCTGGCAGACACCGCCATAGGTGATAGCATTGCGATAGATGGCACCTGCCTAACAGCCAACGAGCTAAATAAGGACACCATAGGATTCTTTGCCTCAAATGAAACAATTTCAAAAACCAGAATCCAGCATTATCATACTGGATTTGAAGTGAATTTTGAATTACCGCTCAAGGCTGGTCAGCATTTAGGGGGGCATTATGTACTGGGACATGTGGATACCGTCAGTACGGTCAAATCAATTGAAGCCGACAACCAAGCATGGATCATTAAAATCAATATCCCCCAACCTTTTGAAAAATATGTTGTTTATAAAGGATCGATTGCAGTTAATGGTACCAGTCTAACCATCAATAAAGTCGATACAGATCATATAGAATTGTGTATCATCCCTGTCACCTTAGAAAAAACCAATTTTATCCACTTAAAAGCGGGTGATGTGGTGAACCTAGAGTTTGACATCCTGGCTAAATACACAGAAAAACTTTTAATAAACTCTCATGTTCGATAGTGTTTCCGATGCGCTACTTTCATTCAAAAATGGAAAAGCCATCATTGTTGTAGATGATGAGGATAGAGAAAATGAAGGTGACATTGTCATTCCTGCCACCTCTTGCACCCCTGATCAAATAAATTTTTGTGTCACTCATGGAAAAGGATTGGTTTGTATTGCAATCGATCACAATACAGCAATTCGATTGGACCTCAGAAAACAAAGAAGCAACAAAAAAGATCCACATCATACTGCATTCCTAGATGCAATCGATGCAACCATCGAGCATGGCACCAGCACAGGTATTTCTGCTTTTGATCGTTCAATCACTGCACAACTCATTGCAAACTCAGATTCAAAACCTGCTGATTTTATAAAACCCGGACATCTTTTTCCAGTCTTGGCAAAAAAAGGTGGTATCAAAGAAAGAAAAGGGCATACAGAAGCAGCGGTTGACTTGTGTAAACTTTGCGACCTCTATCCAGCTGCTATCATTTGTGAAATCATGGAAGCAGATGGAAAGATGATGAGAAGAAGTGGTCTCTCATATTTCGCGCAGCAACATGAGTTGAAAATTATTAGCATCAATCAATTGCTTGAGTACATTCAAACGACTGAAATAAAATTTGAATCAAATCATTTTCTACCTAATTGCTCATTGTATTCTAGTTCTACCTTGCCGACTGAATTCGGAGAATTTACCATAGAAGTATTTAAAAATACGCTGACAGGAATGGAACATTCTGTCTTATCGACACAAAAAAATATTTCGATAGGTCCACTGATCAGAATTCACAGTGAATGTATTACTGGTGATGTATTCCACAGCTTAAAATGTGATTGCGGCAAGCAACTTACCGATGCACTATCTGCAATTGCTGAAAGAGGCCATGGCTACTTGATTCATTTAAAAGGACATGAAGGAAGAGGAATTGGCATTGGAAATAAAATCGCTACTTATGAACTCCAAAAGAAAGGAGTGAATACTTATGAAGCCAATGAACAACTGGGCTTTCAGGCTGATGGTAGAAATTACCAAGATGCCATTGAGATTTTAAAGCATTACAAAATCAATAAAGGAGAATTAATTACCAATAACCCTCTTAAAATTGAAGCAGTAAATCAAGCAGGTATCCCGTTGAAAAAATATACTATTCCAAGTAAGCTCAATGAGTTCAACACGCATTATTTAGAGACCAAAAAACAATTTGCAAAACACTCAATTACCATTGAAAAATGATTGCTATAGTCAAATCTGATTTTAATACCGAAATCACTTCACTCCTGCTTCAAGGTTGTGAAGAACAATTGAATTCCCTGGGTATTGAATTCAAAACATTTACTTGTCCGGGTGCCGTTGAAACAGTCGCCTACAGTAAATTTTTAATCGATAAAAAAATATTTAAAGCCATCATCGTCATTGGAGCAATCATTAAAGGCGATACCGATCACTATGAATATGTTTGCCAGTTTGTAACACAAGGCATCAGTCAGCTTTCTTCACAATCACCTATCCCTATCATCTTTGGTATCTTAACCACCCAAACGGAAGAACTGGCAATGGAAAGAGCTGCACTCGATAAAATGAACAAAGGAAAAGAATTTGCCGATACAGCGATTTTTATGGTCGATGCTTTTGCTAACTTCAAATAAAATTTCATCAACTAAATTTGACTGACCTAAGTCAGTAGTCAAAATCAAAATAGTTGATACATTTAGCGGCATGGTTAGATTCATTCAGGTATACATACTCATTTTCTTTCTGACCACATCAGTAAGCGCACAGTCTTTTTTGCCCTCAAAAATCAAAATAGTCTGGAAGGACAGCAATGATATTCCCTATATGCTGTTCAAGAATGTTCAAAAGGCTTACCCCAATGCTGTTTTCATGACAAATGGAGGTGGAAAAAATTATCTAACCCAGAACCTATACGCAATCCTAAAATATCTACAGAATTAGAGCCTTTAGGCGTATTTATACTAAGAAAAGGAAAGGCCTTTATTTCAAAAGGATTAAATTATTCAGCATACAAAGACGCGGATTATGCATTACAATCTAATCCAATTCTAGTTTGGAATGGCACAATCAATATTCGATTGCCCAAAGGGAAGGCTATCATGCGGAACGGAGTTGGAGTAAAAAGAGATGGGACTGTTTACTTTGCCTGTTTGCAAATGGGATACCGTGATTTTGCGCAACATTTCATCGATCAAGATTGCATAAGCGCAATACAATTGAGTGACCAGAAAGCAGAAATATGGCAAAAAGAGAGTAAACCCAGCTATAGCAGATATGCTACAATTTTTGTTGTAGAGTAAGCTAACTGAATTAATTTCATATCACAAATTGAGAAAGTGAATTTAACAGCATTTGAAGAAATAGTCAATAATAGGAGATCTACCAGAAAATTTGCAGCAGACATAACTGTCCCCGATGATGTAATCAAAAAAGCATTGGAACTTGCCATATTAGCTCCCAACAGCAGTAACATGCAACTTTGGGAATTCCATTGGATCAAAGATCCTGCACTTCAAGAAAAATTTCATGCTATTTGCTTAAATCAATCAGCAGCAAAAACTGCTAAACATTTGGTTGCATTTGTTGGAAGACGAGATTTATGGAAGTCCCATGCAGCCTGGAACCTTAATCTTATAAAACAAACTATTGGTGATAAAGCGCCTTCAAAAAGAGAAAAAAGAGGACTCGACTATTACGGTATTTTAATGCCTTTGGTATACAGAAGAGATTGGCTGGGTATTTCAACATTAATAAGAAGGATGATTTGTTTTATCAAAGGTTTTAATAATCCTTTCATGCGCATAAACGGCAACAGAGACCAAAATGTTATTGTACAGAAATCATGTGCACTTGCTGCACAAAATTTCATGCTCGCTATCGGGGCACAAGGATTCGATACTTGTCCCATGGAAGGCTTTGATTCCATACTTGCCAGAAAAGCATTGGGACTCCCCAAAGGTGCTGAACTTAATATGATTGTCGCCGTGGGTAAAGGAACGCCAGAAGGCATACATGGAGAAAGAAAAAGATTACCTTTTAATGAAACAGTTTTTATTCATTAAAGTAGTACCACTCCACCAGTCTTTACACTCTCATCACAGGCAAATGCAATCTTCAAACTGTTGACTGCATCACCAATATGATCTGCCAGATCGATATCTTCTACCATAGCCTTTAAAAAATAAGCCTGCTCTCTATTACAAAGTTCCTGATGATCTGGCTCGTCTGTAAGATCAATCCACTCATCTGTTTTCACAAACTCATTCTGCGCATTGATATCTGCATGGTGCCAACGAAGTGATTCTGTTTTGGTATGTGCTTCCACAGAATCTGATTTACCTTTTCCGCTGGCCTCTTTGGCCACTATTGAAACAGAACCTTTGGGACCAATGACATCTTTCACAAAAAAAGCGGTCTCACTCATCATTGGACCCCAGCCTGCTTCATACCAGCCAACTGAACCATCTTCAAACCTGATTTGTAGTTGCCCATAGTTGTAATTCCCTTCTGGGATATCATTTGTTAGTCGCGCCCCAATAGCTGTTACTTGCAAAGGCTTTGATCTTGTCATTTGACACATCACATCAATGTAGTGAACACCACAATCAACAATGGGACTCAAACTTTTCATAAGATTTCTATGAACATCCCACATGTATCCTCTGCTTTGCTGATTCAAATTCATGCGCATCACCAAAGGCTTATCTAATTGTTGAGCTATTTCAATAAACTTGATCCAAGATGGATGATGACGCAAAATATAGCCAATAACTAGCTTTTTGTTGGCTTTTCGCGCAGCAGCTGCAACATGTTCAGCTCCCTTTACTGAATCAGCAATTGGCTTTTCCATGAAAACATGACATCCCTGTTCAAAAGCCTTTACTGCAAATGCCTCATGTGTATCTGGATAAGTAGAAATACAAACAGCATCAGGTTTGGTAGAACGCAAAGCTTCTTCATAATTATCAAACAAGGAATAACCTCCTCCTAACTCTTCATTCAATTTATTTTTACTGCTGCCAGTTGAAACCAAGCCACAAATTTGAAAATCAGACATGGAATGATATGCTTTTGCATGAGAAGCACCCATGTTACCACAGCCTACAACTAAAATTCTAATTGGAAAATTCATACGTAGTTTTTAACAATTGTGATGTAACCAAAGATATTCAAAAGACGTCTTATCTATGAAGGATATGGCATATTTTTGGATATCAAAAAACAATTTGATGAAACCCATGATGAATCTAACACTACTCTTTTTATTCTGGTGCACTGCCTGTTCAAAATCTGAATTTATCATGGAGGCTAGAAACCAAGAAAAAACTTGGAATGAAAAAAATATTTCTAATTATAGTTATACCTTATGGGTGAATTGTTACTGCCCGACTGAAAGAGTTGGCCCACACTTAATAAAGGTTATCAATAATAAAATTGTAACTGTAAACGGACAACCATATAATCCACAAGTCACTGGACCTCTTCCAACTATTACTGAATTATTTGAAATCATCAGACTCAAACTTTCTCAAAAACCTTACCAGCAAAAAATAGCCTACCATCCTGAACTTGGATATCCAAACAATGTATACTTTGATATGGACCAGAGAATAGCAGACGAAGAAATCGGCTATATTATTGAAAATTTGGTCAAAGAATAAAAAAATGACCCTTGCATTTTTTATACAAGGGTCATTGAATCAATTAGAGATAAATTATTTCACAACTATTGCGCTAGTTATAACAACATCACTTAGGAACCCTTTACAAAATCCCTTAACAGTAACTTTATCGTTCATATTTATAGCTGCTGCCTCAGTTGAATCAAGTGTAACCATAACACCTGCAAAAGGATCATCTGAAGACAAAGTGAGTGTTCTTTCACCTGTTTGCGTTTGATCAGTAGCAGATACGTTTCCACTAATCAACAATACTTTATCAAGATAGTTTTTATTAGCTTCAGTTTCATTTTCCTGAAACGCTTTTACCAATACATTTGCTTCAATGGTCATTGCTTCTGCATTAACCATATCGAATTTTCTATTCTTTGAATAGACAAATGCATAGTAGTAAGAACCTGCAGCACCAATTAGTGCTAATACAAGAACTGATAAAATTATTTTCTTCATAACGCTGCTTTATTTCTGAATTCTTTAGGTTTTCTTACGGTAAATACTCTTGATACGTTGAAACCAAATCTGATATTTCCTTTACCCCACTCGCCAGTTGTTTCATTGATGAAGGTCCTTTCTGTCATACCAGTAGAATTGGTCATGTGCAATTGAAACACGTGTCCACCTGTTTCAATATCAAATCCAACAGACAAAGAATTCTGGTAGCCAGGGATTTTATCGAATCGATAGTAATACTCACCTGTAAGATTAAGACGCTTACTCAATCTTATTCTTGAAGCAATTCCTAATGATTTAAAATCATTTGGTAAGTCTTTAGTAGGGACTACGTTATAATGGAAATAAGTTGGTGTCAACTGAAGTGAGAAATAGTCACCGAATTTTCTTGCAATGATCAATTGATGCCCAAATGACAAACGATCGCTTTCATAAGGAACGTAGGCCGTATTGGTATTTTTTACCGACTTATATATCATAGTACCAGCATAGCTCACAGAAATCGGGAAATTCCTACCGCCGGTAGTTTGTGACAATAAACGCAGTTTTGTGAAGGCATCATACTGTTTTTCAAAAGTACTTCTTCCTATACCTACCATCCAGTTCTTGGTAATCCCGTAATCTAAGCCCAAACGAATAGATGCTTGATCAAGTCCAAATAGATTGTAGGCGCCATCACTAAATTGTCCAAATCGGTGAAGAATTCTAAAGTCAAGTATGCCTGCACCTACATTCTCAATAGAATGACCATTGACTACACGAGTAGTTTTAAATGTGGCTGTTACTATATCCGTGATAGGTTCCTCTTTTTCAGCAAATAAATCTATTTGTGCAAAAGAAGAGAATGGTAATGCTGCAATTGCTAGCATTACCATAATTTTTTGTTTGTTGAGAGATCGCATTATTGGTATTTGCATTTAACAGTGATTGCTACTTCTGGAGCTATCTTTTCTCCGATATATAAGCCAGTTACATTGTAATCTTTCAATTTGATTTTGAAGCTACCTTCCATTTCTGGAACACCACCTGCAACTTTCATTGTACCAGCTGCACTTACCTTATTGGTTACACCATGTAGGGTAAGGTTACCATCTAGCTTTACAGGATATGAACCATCTTTGGCAAAGTTTACTTCTTTTATATTGGTTATATAACCTTTGAAGTCAGCTTTTGGAAGCTTCGTAGATTCCATATAATTCTCATTGAAGTGATCTTCCATCAATTGGTTTTCAAATTTGAACCCTTTGATAAGAACAGCAAAAACTACTTGTCCGTTATCGGCTACAAATTTTGAGTCGGTTTGGTTGTTGACTGCTGCTATTTTTTCTATTGGACTAGAAGCATTAAAAGCTGTTTGTCCGGTTTTTGTCGCGTATACCTTTTGTGCTTCTGATGTTAGTGCAGAGAAAAGAATTACGACAAGCAGAGAAATTTTGGTAATTGAAGTTTTCATGTTAAAGTATTGATTAGTGTATTATATATTTAATTATTTGCAGCACCTTTCGTAATCCATGCACTTACCTTGTTGAGTGTGCATGCATCTAGCTTTGAGCCACCCTTAGGCATTGGCGAAGCTTGTCCGTTGTGCAACATTGAATTCAACAATCTTCCGTTGGTAACCCAAGTACTTAGAGATGCATAGGTGTCTAATTTTATTCCTGCCCCTGCTGCAGCTGTTCCACCATGACAACCATTACAATTCGCAGTAAGAATTGGCGCTACAGTACCACTGTAGGTAATTGTTGCAGTATCACATGTTGTTTGTTGCGGATAAATCAAATCAGCCTTGTCATAAAAGCATGAACTTAATCCTAACAGGAAAAAGCCTGCTGTAAATAGTATAAAATGCTTCATAATTATTATTGTGGAAATCCGTTATTGACCCATTTTGAAAACTGTCCGATTTGGCAATCTACCATCTTACCTGCTGGAGGCATACGCTTGGAAACTGCTATCGTTGGATCGTGATTAATTACTTTTAAGAAATTAGTAGGGTTAGCCTCTATGTAGGCTTTTGCACTTGCATAATCACCTAAATAAACATTACCTGAACCTGGTTTCGTACCATGACAACCAAGACAATTATTGGTAAGCAAGGTTTTAATTGGATCATTAAAGGTGAACTTTGTTGTATCACACGAATTGATACAATTGGTATTCAAAGCGCCCTGGTTGATCCATTTTAGAATCACATTTTTTTGTGCGGTTGATAATTGAGGACTTCCCGCTGGTGGCATTTCACCTCCAATAATGGTATAGTACTCACTTCTAGAAGCATTCTTTGCTCTAATGCCTTCCATGATTCTAGTATACGAAGTAGTTATAACACCTTCTTGCCTACTTGCGGCATCGTGACAACCAGATGATCCACAATAAGAAACATAAAGGGGAAGAACTTCGGTATTGAAACAAACCGTATCTGAAGTATTGGGAGTTATACCACCGCCTCCTACATCAATTGGGGTAGATGGGTCAGTTGGCGCATTAATCACTTCGTGCGTACAAGATGCAATTACAGTAATTGCCAATAGGGTAAAAATGTGTCGGATCTTCATGTTGTAAAATAATGTGATAGAATACTGGGTTTGACCTTTAAGCATATTAAAAGATTAAACCATGTAGGCCATTTAACATGCTTTTAAGAACACCCCAAAAACCATCAATTGTTTTATTTAATTTGGATTTTTGGTCCCGAATACTAAACAAATTACCTATTCATCTAGTTTTCAGTGCTTTAATAACGCACTACTTATAAAATTATTGTATTCAGGTATGCAGTATTAACATTTTAACTCGCCAAAATAGCTTCAATATCAGCAAGTTCGGTCTGACTAAACTCAATTTTTTGATGTGCATTATAAGCATCATGAATATGACCAACTTTACTTGCCCCAATTAAAACAGATGTCACCCTTTCATCTTTGAGTAACCAAGAAATTGCCATTTCTGCGAGTTTTTGGCCCCTTTTTGCAGCAAAATCGTTCAATTTTTGAATTTTTGAGCGAATTTCAGGCGTAATCTGCTCGGGCTTAAGTGACGGATTTCTGGCTGCTCTTGACTGTTCAGGTATTCCCTGTAGGTATTTGTCGCTAAGCAATCCCTGCGCCAAAGGAGAAAATGCGATACAACCTACCCTGTTTTTTTCTAAGGTTTGCAATAGGCCATCCTCAGGGGTTCTTTCGAACATCGAATATTTAGGTTGGTGGATAACACAGGGTGTACCCAGAGCTTTTAGGATATCGAATGCCTTTTGTGCCAAATCAGCCGGATAATTAGAAATTCCTGCATACAAAGCCTTTCCCTGTCTCACAATTAGATCCAAAGCCCCCATGCTTTCTTCCAAAGGGGTATTCGGATCTGGTCTATGATGATAAAAAATATCGACATAGTCCAAGCCCATACGCTTTAGACTTTGATCAAGACTTGCTACTAGGTATTTTTTACTGCCCCAGTCGCCATACGGACCATCCCACATGGTGAAGCCTGCTTTCGTGGAAATAATCATTTCATCGCGATAGCGCCCAAACCCATCTTTTAAAATAGCACCAAAATTAGATTCAGCACTTCCAGGGGGCGGACCATAGTTGTTAGCTAAATCAAAATGTGTTATGCCTAAATCAAATGCAGTGTATAGAATATTTTCAAAATTAGACCTAAGATCTACATGCCCGAAGTTGTGCCATAAACCCAGTGATATAGCAGGTAAAACCAGTCCACTGTTTCCACATCTGCGGTAAGCTATTTTATTGTACCTCGCATCATTTGCTACATACGACATAGTAAATTATTTAAGTTCGAAAGATACAAACTAAATATAAATCTCTAGAATACGATGCGTGCAAAACTTCCATAATTAGCTTTAATACAGGGTATGATGCACTCATTGGCACCGATTTGGGTTGCATACCTTGGAAGAAAACGCATATTAGGGATGGTACCTTTGAGAGCAGGATTTCTCTTTACTCTTTCACCAGGAATAAAAATTGCACTACGTAAACTCATTTCTGGCTTTTCTTTTTCATTGTACAAAAACCTGATACCTGATCCACTATTCAATAGTGTATAAGAAATCAAATGTGATGTTTTATACTCCTCCTGTGATTTTCTTAAAATTTGAATATCCTGCAAAATACTCTCCCCACTAAAGGAAAGCATCAACATGTTGCCTCCTGTATTCCTGATATAAGATCGTGGAGAAGATTCAACAGGTAATTGAAAGGGTTGATAGGGTGTTCGAATGACACTAAATAAACTTCCTTCCGGGGCATTACCATTATACACAATTCGAGGAGGCAACGGGTCAGACTTATATAAAGATCGATTGTCAACAATTGCACCTCGGCTGCCTTCTGTAGTTCTGTATTCCAATAATAAAGCAAAACCCCCGTTACTATAGGGTATGATGGCATCTAAAAAATAATCATCAAAAATTCTACTATCTGGCGTGTGTTTTACTTTAATCTCCCTTCTAAGACTATCAGAAAAAAATTCTTGGTGCCAACCTGTCACATTACCAGTTCTTAAATCTACAATCAGTGAAAAAATTCCTTGTGCATAGCCTTTTTTACCTCCAGTAAAAATTGATGCTGCAACAACTCGACTATTTTTATTATCAATTGCAATTCTCAAATCTTTAATGCCGATTTTATTAAACTGAATAGTTGCATTCTTAACCTCATCAATTCCTCTTGGTTTTACCAAAATATCAGATCTTACCAAGATACCAGACTCTTCACCGAGAACATTTCTAAGGAAAACAAGGTTTCCTTCGTTATCGAGTTGAAACTGATTTAATTTATCACTGCCATCGGGAGTTGAAACAAGCAAATCGGATTTCTCTATTAACTGTAAATTCTGCTGATACATAGCTGTACTCATGCGGGTAAGCCCTTCTCCAGATTGCCGTAAATAAGTCAGCATTAATAAATTTTTACCCGGATTGGTAATCAGCTGAAACAATGGAAACTCAACTATATCTCCTATTTGGGTTGAATCCAAAATCTTGGGCTCAATTATCATCTTTACTTCCTCATTCAAATTTGTAGCAGCTACAAATAATTTATTTTTAAATATATATTGATATACCAACACTAGATTACCGCCAGTATTGATAAAATCAACACCTAATACATCTTTAGGTAAATTCGAAAGCTCTACCTTTCGAACCAAACTCATGTTGTTATCAAAGACACTTACTACATGTTGGTCTTTTTGTTCACGGTAAATCAAGATATTTTTACCTACCCTACCAATTGCTTCATATTTAAGCAAGTTTTCAACCCCGGATTCAGCAGGAGAATAGAATAGCTCTTGGGAGCTAACTATATAATGAATTAGACAAAAAAACAATATATGCAAAACCCTACTCAACATGGATGAACAAAATCAACAATAAAGATAGAATGAATACTCATTCATATATAATGCCTTAAATGAAAAACAGTTCAATCTAAACCGGTAAATAGCAACAATCTAATTAACTAAATAGGGCGCAATGATCTTGGCCCAAATAGCGTACCCCTTAGCGTTCATATGAAGCCTATCAGCAATAAATAGCTCCTCCATTGGCTTACCCTCTGCGTTTAGCATTGACGAAAAAATATCTATAAAGTCGGTCTTCTTGTTTTGAACACAAAAATTAGCTATTAAATTGTTTGCTGAAATTATCGTCGGAAGAAATTCAGCCCTAACTGGACTTGGCTTAATTGAAACAAATGAAATCCTAACCTTAGGATATTTTTTTCTAATTAACTGATGTAATCTAACAAATCTATTGAAGACTGAATCTGCTGTCGCCATATGCGAAGCAGCTATATCATTCTCCCCACAGTAAATAAGAATTTGCTTAGGTTGATAAGGATAAACAACTTTTTCTACATAATCAATCTGATGAGTAAGTGAAGAGCCGCCAAAGGCTCTATTTATAAAGACTCGCCCCGGGAAATAAATTGCTACATCCTTCCAATAGGTAAAGGATGAACTACCAATTAATAAAATTGCATTTTGGGGTGGAGATACTAAAGAATCAGCTTTTGAAAACGCATTCACATCTGCAATAAAAGGCTGAGCCTTCAATGATAAAAAGCTAATCGACCAAACAAAAACAAAAAGTATAAGTTTTCTCATTTTTAATAACGCCAAGATTTCAAATCAGCGCCTTGAGGTGAGCGCTGTTTGACTTCATCGCTCCATTTTGGAATAAACATCCTATGGTACCTTAACCTGCTGATATAATTGGGATTCTTGTGATCGCCATTCCAGCAATGTTCTGCTCTATCCCCATAATCTACTTCACAATTACAAGAAGGATTAGAAAGCTTCTTCAACATATCCTCAGCACTATAGACTGCATTATTAAGATAAAAGTTATCCATGTCGCCAACATACAAATGAATTTTCCCTTTCAACTTATCACCAATCTTTGGCCAGTCTCTTTGGATAATATGAGTTAAATCAAAATTCTCTTTCCAATGGGCGACAACAGATTTGTTGATCACACCTGTTTTCTTATCAAATACAGGAGTTGGATAACCATCTTTACCTACAGGCGAATAAACAGCTTCCCATATATCCCATTGATCACCACTTCTGCTTTTTGTCCCAAGAGCCAACTCACGATAATTCATGTCACGAACCATCGCATTAATGTGACCAAGATAATCACGGTGACCAGGCCTTAACGTATTTCTAAATGGACCTTCTGCGTAATAAGCATTTTTATGGTTATACAAATCAACTGTCATGTAATGATGAAAATCAATGGGGTCGGGACAAGCAGCATAACTTCCATTGTATTGATCAGGATAAAACACTTGTGCGGCCAATGCTTCCCAACCTCCTGTACTACCACCATACATGAACCTTGCCCATCCTTCTCCAATACCTCTAAACCTTCTTTCAATTTCAGGAATCAATTCATAAGTAATGGCATCTCCATAAGGACCAAGATTGGCTGAATTCACAGCATATGAATCATCATAAAAAGGATTAGCATGTTGTATTTCAATTGCAATGACTCTTGGAAAATCTGGACCAGTCCACATTTTGTAAAAATCATAAGCCTCTTGCTGTACTATTTTATTATACCCAATCAAGTTGAATCGCTTCACCGTATCAGGAACTAAATTCTCATCTGGAGGTGTTGTTCGCCAACCTCCAAAATCATCTGGAAAGTGTCCATGGAAAATTGCCAATGGATATTTTATGTTGGGATGTGTATCCCACCCTTCAGGCAACAACACATGTGCTCCAAGATACATTGGTCTTCCCCAAAATTCAGTCAACAATTTCGACTGTATCTTGATGTGTTTCACATATTTTGAATCTTCTGGTTCCTTAATAGGTGGTATACGTTGATCTAGTGTCAAAACAGAAGAAAAACTTGGATCAGATGAATAACTGATATTCTTTACTGTTGAATAGAGATTTCCAGGTGCAATGTTCCAATGTTGCCCCTCTCCTCTATCCATAGGTAATTTTACAACATGCCCATCCTTTCTTTTAAACGTCTCATAAATATGCAATACTACTTGTACACGATAATTTCCTTTTTCTATTTTCTTCAAGGTTTCTACGGGATAACCAAATGCATTTGCATCAATCTTTTTCGTTGTGCCTGGTTGCCATTGATCTACATCAACACCAAATACCTGCTGTGTTCCTTCATCATCACTAATCTGAAAACGAGGTTCTCCGAAAGTTGAAGTAGACAACAACAGCAAAAGTCTTCCATCCAATGGCTTATCAGTAATTGAAGCCGGCAAAAGCACTTCAAAAGTTTGAGCAAGAAGATTAGAAGAGGTTAACAACGCTAAAGCAAAAATCAGAAGTTGCTTTTTCATATTTACTTCATTTAATTATAAACTTAAACATTATCAAATAAATGCAATCATTCAAATTTGAAAAATGAAAAACATTTTATTGACATTTATCATTGCTTTACTTGCTATTTTAACCACCAATGCGCAAGCACAAAGAATAGAAAAAGGAAAAGGGCTTTCCAAACAAGATTACGCTGATAGAAGCAGACAACAAAGGAACACAGCTTGGATACTGCTTGGTGGCGGTGCACTAGCAGTTGCAGGAGGAGCCATAATATTTGATCGAAATTTTGATATTTGGGATGAGAGCACTGATAACGCAGAAGTTGGAGGTGTTGTGCTCATGGCAGCAGGCGGAGTATCGATGGCATCAAGTATTTTTTTATTTTCTAGAGCCATGGACAATAAAGAAAGATTCAGGGAAATGAGTGCATTCATAAAAATTGAACAAGCAACTCAAATCAATGGGCAAAATCTATACCTGCAAAAATTTCCTGCGGTAGGAATTCTCTGGCATCCAATAAGACGTCCTTAATCAACCAACTTTTTTTCTAAATCTTCTAATGACACCCCTTTTGTTTCAGGCACTTTTGTTAAAACCCAAAACAACTGCCAGGTCATCATAACTCCAAAAAATGCAAAAATTGGCCATGGGTTTTCTTTGAAGATACCATCAGCATCATCGATGAATATTGGCGCTATTAAAGTAATCAATGCTGCAAATACCCAATGAATACTGGCACCAAAAGCCTGACCTAATCCCCTTACTTTATTTGGAAATATTTCAGCAATAAATACCCATATTACTGCACCTTGACCGACTGCATGCGCAGCTATAAAGAGTAATAAAAAGACCAATAAAAATGTAGAGGAGGCTCCAGTATAAAAAGCATATGCTACCATTGCCAGACTCAGAATATAACCAAAAGAGCCAATTAATAAAAGTGTTTTCCTGCCCAATCGGTCTATCAAGTACAAACCAACAAAAGTAAAAATAAGATTGGTTCCGCCTAAAGCCACTGAATTCAAAAGCGACTCTTGCTCAGCTAAGCCTGCTGCTGCCAGTATTCTTGGTGCATAATATAAAATGAAATTGATTCCCGACCATTGATTGAAAAATGCTACCATAAAAGCAAGCCACATAATTCTACTATACTTCGGTTGAAGCAAAGTTGATGCACTCACATTTTCTTCAACTTTGGTCTGGCCCTTTGCAGCCAACCATCTTGGACTTTCTGGTATAAAAAATACACCTAACGTATAGATAAGTGAAGGAATTGTCATCACCCCCAACATCCATCTCCAATCGTTATCTCCACCAAAACCAGAAAGAAAATAGTTGGATAAATAGGCAATCAGAATTCCAAATACAATATTAAACTGGTACATCGCTACCAATTTACCTCTTGAATCTGTAGTCGATATTTCGGAAATGTAAGTAGGCGCTGCAACAGAAGAAATGCCAATACCAATCCCGCCAAGTAACCGAAAGAAAGAAAAGGTATATGGATCTTGTGCCAATGCTGAACCAAGTGCAGAAACAGTAAACAACAATCCTACCAACATTAGTATTTTCTTTCTACCATATTTGTCAGTCGGTTTACCTCCAAAAATTGAACCAATGACTGTACCCCATAATGCCATCGACATGATAAAGAAACCATGAAACCATGGAGAAGTATTCCAAAGCTGCTGAATATCCTTATCAGCGCCAGAAATCACCACCATATCGAATCCAAATATAAAACCAGCTAAAGATGCGGTGAGTGAAACAATAAATAAATTTTGCGGAGTAATTGAACCCGCATTTGAAGAAGCATCTGATTCGTTGAACATGGTGGTTGGTGTTGGTTAATTTAGGGTTATAAGTATACGCTCAATGTTAATTACTATAACTGAAATGAAGCAGCTTTCACATCGCGACTGTTTCCACCTATCAACACATTGAATTCTCCTGGCTCAGCAACAAATTTTAAATCCGCATTCCAAAACTTCAACATCTCAGTCGTTATCTTAAATTCAATTGTCTTGGTTTCTCCAGCCTTTAAAAATACTTTTTGAAATCCTTTCAATTCTTTTGCTGGTGGAGTAATGCTCCTAACCTTGTCTTCAATATACAATTGAACTACTTCAGCACCATCATATTGCCCAGCATTGGTCAAGGTTATACTTGCCATAATTGAACCTGTACTGTTGATGTTGGCAGTCGAAAGTTTAAGATCACCATAAGTAAACTTAGAATAACTGAGTCCGAAACCAAATGGGAACAAAGGCTCATTAGGAATATCCAAATACTTAGTAGAAAACTTATTGTTTGGATCCATTGGTCTTCCAGTTGTTTTTTGAGAATAGTATACCGGAATCTGACCAACACTATAAGGGAAAGACATCGATAACTTACCAGATGGATTAACTGCTCCAAACAAGGCATCAGCAATTGCGTTGCCAGCTTCAATACCAGCATGCCATACTTGCAATACAGATGTTGCGCCATCAATCATGTTGGTTAACACCAATGGTCTACCACTCATGAGCACTACAACAATAGGCTTACCAGTAGCATACAATGCATTGAGCAATTTAATCTGACTCTCAGGAAGGGTTATGTCACTTCTACTAGCAGCCTCACCACTCATTTCAGAAGCTTCACCTAATACAGCAACTACAACATCTGAAATGCTAGCAACAGCTAATGCTTCTGTCAGCATCTCTGCAGGAGAGCGCTTGTCAATATCCACCCTCAAGCCGAATACATTTGCCCTTTTTGCTAATGTTGTATCATCGGTGATATTAGCTCCTTTTGCATAAATTATAGTTGATGCAGTTGCCAGATTCTTCATTCCTTCAAATACTGGAATGGACATCTGTGGATCTCCACTCACAGCCCAGGTGCCAAGCATATTGTTTTTGTCATTGGCAAGCGGACCAATCAATGCAATTTTTTGTGTTTTCTTCAGTGGCAAAGTTTGGTTGTTATTTTTCAACAAGACAAAAGATTGTCCTGCAATTTTTCTAGCAAAAACTCGCTTATCAGCGCTTAACACTTCTTTCGCACCTCTTACTGGATCAATATAGCGATAAGGATCATCGAACAATCCAACCTTGTATTTTGCCTCAAGCACTTTACGGCAAGCTCTATCAATTTCTTGGATGGTTATCTTTTTTTCATCGAGCGATTTCTTTAAGGTGGTTAAAAAACCTTCACCCACCATATCCATATCAAGTCCAGCTTTAATGGCCAATGCCGAAACATGCTGCAAATCACCCATTCTATGATTAACCATCTCGTTGACTGAAGTATAATCACTCACAACCATACCATTGAACTTCCAATCCTTCTTTAAAAGATCAGTCAGCAACCATTTATTACCAGTAGCAGGTACACCATCAATATCATTGAAAGAACTCATAATAGTTGCAACCCCAGCGTCAACTGCGGCTCTATAAGGTGGTAAATATTCATTGTACATTTTTATCTTGCTCATGTCCACTGAATTGTAATCACGACCACCCTCTGATGCACCATATAAAGCAAAATGTTTCACACAAGCCAAAAGGGTATGTCTATCTGCTAGTGAATGTCCTTGATATCCTTTCACCATAGCTATAGCAATCTGACTTCCTAAAAATGGATCTTCACCAGAGCCTTCTGAAACCCTTCCCCAGCGTGGATCACGTGCCACATCTACCATTGGTGAAAATGCCCAATTAAGCCCATCTGCAGTAGCTTCTGCTGCAGCAACAATAGCGCTTTCTCTAATTAATGCAGTATCCCAAGTGCAACTTATACCAAGAGGAATAGGGAAAATAGTTTTATGCCCGTGTATTACATCCGAACCAAACAAAAGTGGAATTTTCAACCTTGATTCTTTCATGACAAGATCTTGGGTTTGTTTCACTTTTTCTGCACCAATCACGCCAAATAATCCTCCTACCTTACCTGATTTGATTTTCCCTTCTACATCTGTACTCACCACAGATCCTGTAGGAATACCAAAGCCAGGCGTAATGAGATTTAATTGTCCAATTTTTTCTTCTAAGGTCATTTTTGCCATGAGTGCATTAATGAATACATCCATTTTCTTGTCTTGCGCAGCAACCTGCATTCCGAAAAATGCAAGGAGTAATAAAAAAGTGATTTTTTTCATATCGAGATAATTATTCGGCTTTTACAATTTTCGATGTTGCTGAAACACCATTTTCATTGATGGCTTCAATTTTATAATAATAGGTCTTTTTACTATCCATTCCCTTATAATAATAATCATTTGCATCATGTACCATAATTGTAGTGTATAATTTATTAGGGTCTGTTCCGAAAGAAATATTATAAGCATAAGCATTATCAACTGGACTCCATTTCAGCCAAGCACTTCGCTTGTCCTTCTCTGTCCTCAATACATAGAAGTCTTTAACTGGCTCTGGTTTCATTCCATTACCATTTCCAAATATGCGCAAACCACTGATGGCAAATTTGCCAGAAGGAACACGAATGTTTTCCATTTTAATATACCTAGCTTGAATAGGTTTTTCCAATTCGATGTAATCGTGTGGGACATCTTTTTTGTTCGCCGACTTATCAACAAGCACTTGCCATTTTTTTCCATCAACTGAATAGTACAAGATATACTGGTGATATTGATCAAGTGTTTTTCCTAAGAAAACTGCATCTTGATCGGCATAATTGATTTGAATGGCATTGACAGTCGATACATTTCCTAAATCTGTTTGTAACCATTCTCCTTTATTGCTAGTAGCTGCACTCCAATAGGTTTTAATGGATTCATCAACTGCATTATTGGCATTGTACATACTTCCTAATGTAGATGAAACCTGTACTGGCTTTTTGTAATTCAACAACATCCATCCGGTGAAACGAGTTTGTGAATGATCTATCATGTCGCCAGGAAGATAATGCGGATAATCACCAAAAGCTGTGTTGCAATACATCACATCATCTTTGTCGAAACCAGCAGGCCAAATACCGAGTCGACGTTCGAAATTATTTTTCACGGCAACTACCATAGTAGATACATGCCAATACTTTTTTTGATTGTCTTGGAAGGTGGCTCCATGTCCAGCTCCACGTGCAAAACCACCAGCCTTCAAACTGAGTGGATCAGATTGGTTTTGAAAGAAATTTAATGGCCCATCGCCAACAGCTACTCCATCAGCATATCCGCTGAACTCTGTACCTGGTGCTGCATATTGGAGATAGTATTTACCATTGTGCTTAACCATTTCAGCTCCTTCAAGAAATCCGTCCAAAAATGTATCATCCATGTTCTCACCAAACCTGTGCCAACCATAGCGCCAACTTTCTAAGCCATACATTTCCTTTCTTGTACCTATTGGCTGAAATGTTTTACGATCTAACTCTACACCATAAAGCGGCCAACGATTGCTACTTCCATTGTACATGTAAAATCTTCCATCATCATCTGTAAAAAAGGCAGGATCCCATCCGCCAATATCTAATGAATCAATCAAGGGTTTCCAGTCATTTGATTTAGGATCAGTGCTCATCCATAAAGTAAAATTTTTGGAGTAAGTCGATCCAAAAACAAGCATAGTATCTCCAACTATTCCAACAGCTGGAGCACAGAGTTCGTCATACACATTGTGCCAAGGGCGAAGAAATTTCTTGGAGACAAAATTCCAATTGCTCATATCACTGCTCCACCAATAACCCCATTGGTTAGTGCTGAACAAATAATAATCACCTTTATAATTGACAATCACAGGATCTGCAGTAGCTCTATGCCTACCCCAAGTTGAGAAGTTTGGTATGGGTGTGTAACCGTAATCAATATTAATAGGATTGCAATAGGTTTTCTGTTGAGCATCTGATGTTAAAAAAGCAAATCCCACTAGGAAGAGAAAGCATAATTTTTTCATATTGACCAAGAAGAGTTGAATTACTTAAAGATACGGAGCGGAAAAACCTAATGCTCGCATTCCGGTCTTTATTTCTGCACTTTTTGTGAATAGGTTCCAGATGAGCTGAGTTCGATGATTTTCAATCATAATGACAATTGGACCTTGATCAATGGCCAATGTTGAGCTGGCAAACCATAGATCTTGAATAGAAAATGCATCATAGAACCCATAAGGCCCCCATAATTTATCACCAAGCTTGTAATAGAAAAATTTCATTGCATTCATACTTTCAATGGGTGTGAATGGTAATGATGAAATCGCAGCCGTGGGCGTAATTACACCAATATCATTACCAGGAGCATTGGCAGCATATCCATTATTTGGAATATCGCTAGCTGTCAGCCCCCAACACACATTGCTGTACCCTGCAAATTTTTTTGGATTTTCTACACAGTAGGCATGATTGATTTTACTATGATTGACTACTTGCTGTTCATAATTGGCATAGGCATCTTTAAGTCCAAATGGATTTACACCCAAAAAACTATAATGAGACCAAAATAATGGACCTCCTAAAGAAGGACCTAATGGTAGCTGAAAACCATAATGACTTTGATTAGACATATGCGCCCCACTTCTTGCAAATCCTTGATCATAGACTTCTTTTGGGACACCATATGTAGGTGAAGAAGCTGCTAAAATATAAGTGATTAAACACTCATTCCATCCTTGAATTTTCATATTCATATCCCATCCAAAATTGGTACTCCAATGCCAATACAAAGCATTTTCGCCATTTTTACGGAACCACGACCATTCAACGGACTCCCAAATACTGGTAATATCATTTCTAAGTGCAATTTCATCAGCACTATTTCCAGTAAAATATTCACGAGCAGTCAGCAACCCAGCAATCAAATAAGAAGTCTCAACAAGATCCGCTCCATTATCTTTTTGACTGAATGGAATTACTGTACCTGTCCGTCCATTTAACCAATGTGGAAATGCACCATGAAACCTTTGTGCCGTGTTTTTTAAAAATCCAACAATCTTTTTCATGCGCTCTAAGCCCTCAGTCTTTGTAATAAAATTTCTTTCAATTGCTATAGGGATGGTCATGATACCAAAACCACTTCCTCCGGAAGTAACAATATCTTCTGAAGTATTTCTTTCTCTTGCCAAACCAGAGATAGGATGCCCGAATTCCCAGAAATAAGTAAAAGTTCTTCTTTGAACAGTATCTAATAACTTGTCTTCAGTCAATTGTTGAAATTTATCAATAGAATCATACCCTGTTTGAAAATTCAATTCATAGATGTCATTTATTTTACTTCCATCTGCTGCCTCCAAGGACGAGCTAATGTTGAACTGGTATTTTGTAAGTCCCTTTAAAGGCTGTTCAGGTGTTACCACCAATACAGAATCATTCTTTAAGTAAGTAAGTGCTAATGAAGAACGATTGGTTGCACTTTCTCCTAAAATCATTGATGAAAGCACCTTGGCTTTATTAAGTGGCGCAGAAAAACTTAGTGTTATTTTAGGCTGCCGACCAACCTCTTTTGTCGATGATGTACTAACAAGGGACCCATCTAATTCAACACGTTGCAATTGAAAAGTTTTTGCAACAGGCATTTCGGGTGTTGCCTTTTTTTTACATGACAACTGCGCTGTTTGCAACATTACAGCAATTACCAAAAGAACATACTCAAATTTGAATTTCATAATTACATAATTATTGTGGCTACAGTCCCGGCGCTCATATCAACCTTTACCCATTTATCACCTAATTTAATATTAACACTTTGTGCTGATTCAGCATCATTTATCACAAGCATTACTATTTTACTTTCAGGGGTTTTAAATGCCACTGCTGGTAGATTGGCAACTGCAGTATGTGCAATTCGGACTGAACCTGTTGGAATAAATTTGGAAACATGTGCAATGATATAATACGGAACGTTCCTTGTTATAATTGCTCCATCAATAGTGAGCGCACCTTTACATGCTGTGCAACCACCGGGTGTATGTGGACCATAAGCAGCATCATTGGCGAGATTCCATTCTAAAGCAACGCGACTCCAATTCTGTAATGAACCGATAATAACATTTTTAATATGCCATTTCAGATCACCTCCAAAATCTCCATCTTTACTGGTCCACTGTTCAGTGAAATAAATGTTTTTATTAGGATACGCTGATTTAACTGTAGATAGAGCACTGATATTTCCGGCATACAAATGAAATGCAGACCCATCAATATATTGGCTAGCATCGGCATCTGCTAAAATTTGTAATGGATATTCTGGCAAATCACAATTGTGATCCCAAATGATGATTTTTGTGTTGATGTTATTTGCTTGAAATGCTGGACCCAAATGATTTTTGATAAAATCAGCTTGCTCTAAAGCCTCCATTTTTAAACTCGGATTATTGTCCGGATTCATCGGCTCATTCTGGATGGTAACCGCATGAATGTTGATCCCTTTCAATTTCATTTGCTGTATATACTTCACAAAATAAGAGGCATAAGTAGCATAAAATTCTTTCAACAGTTTGCCTCCCTTACTTGATTTGTTGTCCTTCATCCATACGGGTGGACTCCATGGACTGGCCATGAGTTTGATGGAAGGATTGACATCAAGAATTTCTCTTAAAATTGGTATTAGATCTACAGTATCTTGAGCAAGTGTAAAAGCCGACAAGTTGGAATCAGTTTGACTAATTGATAAATCATTATAACTAAATACCTCCTTACTCAAATCAGAAGCACCAAGACTAATTCTCAAATAGCTAATTCCAATACTATTTTCGTCCTTGCCAAATAACTCATTTAATAAACTAATCCTAGTACCGGTAGGCAACTTATTTATCAAATAAGCACTTCCCCCAGTAAGCGTAAAGCCAAATCCATCTACCGTTTGTAATGTTGTTGCTGGATCTATACTCAAAACAGGGAAAGTATTATTAATTTTTCCCTCATTTGAAGAATAATACTGCTTCAACAGCTTGATGCTTTGATCTGGCTTAGTAATCCAAACACTGACATCATTTTTAGTTATAGGATGTGAAGGTTGAGCGACAACAGAAGATGATTTTTTACTACAGGATAGTCCAACTATAAAGAATGTTGCAAGAAAAGTAAATATTACAGATTGTTTTTTATAGAACATAAATGGAAATAATCGTTATCACAACAAGTTAGTCATTAATTTTATGCATTGATCACAAGTATACCAATGAGAATTTTTACCATACTAATCATCATGCTAATTTTGACTTTAGAAATAATAAATACTGCCAATGCAGATACAATTCCAACAGTCAAACATACTCATAATGAATGGATTGCTCCAGCAGCACTATTTATATCTGGTTCAATGATAGCGGGTGTACCAAAATTCAGGGAAATTGAAAAAGTGGTTTACAATGGGTTTTTGCCTAACAGAAAATTTACCCGTATCGATGATTATATTCAGTACCTACCTGCGGTGAGTGTATTTGCATTAGATGGTCTAGGTTTTAAAGGGAAAAATAAACCACAGAAACAATTATTACTATATGCGGGTAGCAATATTATTGGAGCAGGAATTACACAATCCTTGAAGAGAATTGTCAATCGAGAAAGACCTAATGGGGCAAATAGAAGATCTTTTCCGTCTGGACATACTGCTACAGCATTTATTGCTGCTGAACTTTTAAACCAAGAATTTGGACACATTTCGCCATGGATCAGTATAGCTGGATATACTACCGCAAGTGCAACAGCCTATCTTAGACTATATAATAATGAACATTGGCTAGGTGATGTATTAGCAGGTGCAGCAATAGGAATGGCTTCAACTAAAATTGTCTATTGGATAGATAAAAAATTGAAATCCAACCGCAAGGAAAAACAAATGCTAATTGCAGCTTTCTAACCTATACGAAAGTAAAATCAAGACCTTTTCATTTCCTTCCATCCTGCTTTCATGAAAGGCCATTGAGGAAGTGTATTCAACAACACAAACTCTTCTAACAAATTTGTTTCGTTATCCAGGAATTTAAAAATCCGTTTGATTTTATTGCGGCTAAACAACAAAGTGAATACACTTGAGCCTGTCATTTTCTTATGGTAAAGAATATGAAGGAGAACACTATCAAACCACATGAAACGCTTTTCCATAAATGATTTTTTCACCAATGGATGTTCTCCCTTTTCAAGAAGACTAACTATTGCTGCAACATGCTTTTGTATAAATCGAAAGGTATACCCACTTGAAGGCTTTGTTTGACCTCCTGCCGTCCCCATATTCACCACATTGCCTTCTCCTAGAGAAAATGCATGATTGGTCATGGGAATGATGCCAAATTCTTTTTCTATTATAGTGTAGTCACTAAGCTTTAAATAATCAGCAACATATTTTCTCAAACCTTCCTCGTACTGATTATCTTGAAGTAAATCTGGAGTAAATAAGGTGTATTCAACTAAGGCTTGGGTGGACGATAAAGGCATGACATAAACAAAAGTTGCACCATGATCTTGGTTTACCCTAAAATCCATCAGTGTTGCTTTATCAGTCTCAAAGAAATCAGAGGGAGTCTCAATAATCCAGCCTTTAAAATGTTGCAACAAAACAAGATCATCTTTCTTGTATGTTGGCTTTTCCGTCATGATGCTATTAAACGCATAGACACCGGTTACTGTCTTCTCGCTTGTTCTCACTTGCACAATTCCATCTTCATGAAGAATTTCTTTTACAGAAGAATGAAGGACATCTACTTTACCTGATTGCCTAATGGTTGAATAACAATAATCATAGAAGTCCAACCCCCTGATCATTTTATATGCATAAGGCTCTAAGGTTTTGAGTGACGAATACCCTTCTCCATGAAACCAAGCATGGTGCCATTTGCGGTGCACAATTTTTTCAAAAAAGCCATCCCCTTTTTCCCAAAAACACCAAGTACGATCATTTTTGTTTTTTTGCTCTTTTTCAACGAGCAGTATACGCTTATTGGAGAGTTGAGGAGACGATAACAAATGCATGATCAAACTTAGACCTGCACAACCTCCTCCTAGAATAATATAGTCGTAATCAGGCTTCTGGGGCATACTCGACTTTCTTGCCTTTCATGAGCTGTTTGTCGCGTCTAACTTTCTCCCAGTATTTCTTGTGCACATAAAGCATTCCAAAACTTTCACCATCGTGCTTACCAAGATGTTTATGGTGCATTTTATGTGCCCAACGGATAGCACGGACATATGTATTATTACTTCTTGAAAACCATTTAAACCGCTGATGAATAATCACATCATGAACAATAAAATAGGCAAAACCATATGCCATGATGCCAAAACCAATAGCCATCAGCCACCATTTTCCTTGCTGAGCACCAAACATGATACTCAAAAAACTTGGTACAGCGAAAATCACGAAGAATGCATCGTTTTTCTCAAAAAATCCAGGTTCAACCTGATGATGGTCTTTATGCAGATACCACAAAAAACCATGCATCACCCACCTATGTGCACACCAAGTGATACCTTCCATTATTAAAAAAACACCTAATATAATTAATGCAAAATATACAGGAACCATAACCCAATAAAGTTAAACTAAAGTACGGATTATAAACACAGTTCAGTCCGACAAAGTTCAAATTTATGAGCCGCAATTTGATAAAAATTAGACACTAGCATGATGATTGTCAGTTTTCAAACAATTTGGGAGGTGTTTATTTGTAAAAAAATAAGATTATGGGCAATTCACTTTTTTACAAAGAACTTGGCAAGTTGCTCTATGCTATAGCAGCAGCGGACAACAACATTACAGCAGCTGAACGAAAATCACTTGGTAAAGAAATTACTGAACGATTGCTTCACAAAGAGCGATCGACTGATCGATATGGTACCAGCAAAGCATGGGATACGCAATTTTCATTTGAGACTTCAGAAGACCAGGACGTTACTGCTGATGATGCATTTGATGAATTTTTAGGATACATCAAAAATTATAAAAATGAGTTGAAGGAAGACGAAGTAGATATCTGTCTCAAACTGGCTGATCACATAGCCGACTCTTACCACCACATCAACAAGAAAGAAAATAAATTATTAGCTCAATTAAGACATTCCCTCATGCAAATGAGAGCATCCCAACTCATATTTTAACACTCAACTTACTATGAAAAAAATACTCTTGGTTTTTGATGGAACTCATTTTTCTGAAGGTTCATTCAGAATGGTTAATTTTTTAAATGAAATGGAAACCTCAATGGTTACAGGTATCTTTTTGCAGCCAATCGACTACCGTGATATTGTAGGATATACAGGTGTTGGCAATGCTAGTCCCATTACCATTTCGCCATTTCAAACAGATACAGAAGTCATTAAAAAAAATGTAGAGCGTTTTGAATCTAAATGTATTCACGCAGGAATAGAATACAGGACGCATATTGACACCGACTTATTTGCTTTAGAAGAATTACAGAAGGAAACAAGATTTGCTGATCTGATGATCATTAGCACTGAACTCTTTTATGAAAATATAGGAAAAGACCAACCCAATGAATACTTGAAAAAAGTATTGAGACAAACTGAATGCCCAATTTTACTTGTTCCTGAACAATACAAATTACCCAATAAGTTAATGTTAGCTTATGACGGAAAACCTGACTCTGTGTTTGCCATCAAACAATTCACTTATATATTTCCTCAGTTAAACAATTGGGACACCAAATTAATTACAATGGAAGACGAAGACGATGCGCTTCCTCACCAAGAATTAATTGAAGAATTAGCGGCCAAACACTTTTCTAATCTAACCATAGAAATACTTTCCACCGAAACAGCAGCATCTTTTGCAAACTGGATGGCTGAGCACGACGACTATTTATTAGTCGCTGGTGCTTATGGCAGAAGTGAACTATCTAATTTATTCAAGAAAAGTTTTTTATCAGAAATAATTGAACAACACAAAACTCCAGTTTTTGTGGCTCACAAATGAAATAGTTTTTGAAACCAATTCTTTTTAACAATTGATTCATCACTACTTTTTTCTGAAAGCGATTCAATACGGTAGCGTGTTTGAAAAGCGTGACTGTCTTCAGGACCAAGTTCGATGAGTCCAATTTTATTATTAAAAGCATCAGGTGCAGAACTCAAATTTTCTATTGCAATACTTTTACGATGCGGTGGTGTATAGATTTGCAAATAAGGATATGCACGCTCAGGATAAATATACAATGCCAGTCCTAGTGAATGATCCACTAGACTACAATGTGGTAAAGGCTCATCCATGTTGAGCACAAAACAATTATCCAGAAACGCATCGGCAATCAGCGCACCTTTGAACCATTTGTTGTTGCGGATTTTTTTGCCTGTCGGTAACAAATCCTTATCAAACTCTAACATGGTTTTTGAATTGAACTGCAGTGTTGCAGTATTGATGGTTTCCCCCAATTGGAAATAGGGATGCCATCCATCAGACATTGGAATTGTCTTGCCACTTCTATTGTGGACAGTCGTGATGACAGTCAGTCTATTAGCCTCTTCCAACCGATAACGCACATTCATGTCAAACGCAAATGGGAAGCCGGGATAATCACCTTTGTACCTATATAACATTTTACACTCACACATGAATGCAGATGCTTCTGCAATTTGAATTTCATGTGGTACATCATACAAGAGCCCATGTATAGCGTGCCCATTTAAAATAAATTTATCAGCAGTATATCCTTTGCCATCCCAAGTGTAAGCAGAATTATTAAGGCGACAAACAAAGGGAGAAAGTTTAGATCCTTTGAAACCATTGGTAACATTGGCTTTCCAGTCATCTGCATCTTTGAAACCATCAATGATGTTCAACACTTTTCCGTTATGAACTACTTCAAGCTTATTCAAAATAGCACCTGCAGCAGGAATGATGGTAGCCTTGCATCCTGTAGCTTCATCACGAAGTACAATTTCTTCCCACCCATTTTGCTGAAGGCGGTCGCAATGAAACGTAAGTACCGATTGTTTTTTTTCCTGCTCCATTTACCAACCTAAAATGTAGGCAAAAATGAGTGGAGCTACAATTGTAGCATCACTTTCAACAATAAATTTCGGTGTGTTGATATCAAGCTTTCCCCAAGTAATTTTCTCATTAGGAACCGCACCAGAATAAGATCCGTAGGATGTTGTTGAATCACTGATCTGACAGAAATAGCTCCAGAAAGGAACATCATGCCACTCCAAATCTTGGTACATCATCGGTACAACACAAATTGGGAAATCACCAGCAATACCACCACCAATTTGGAAGAAGCCAACACCTTTTCCGCCACTGTTTTGGCGGTACCAATCAGACAACCATACCATGTATTCAATACCACTCTTCATGGTAGTGGCTTTCATTTCATTTTTGATGATATAAGAAGCAAAAATATTACCCATGGTACTATCCTCCCATCCACCTACAATAATTGGAAGATTGCGCTCCATTGCGGCAATCATCCAGCTGTCCTTCGTATCAATTTCATAATCCGCCTTCATCACTTCACTCTTCAAGAGCTGATACATGAATTCATGCGGAAAATATCTTTCACCTTTTGCATCAGCATCTTTCCAAAGTTTTACAATGTGGTGCTGAATTCTTCTGAAGGCCTCTTCTTCTGGAATACAAGTATCCGTAACCCTGTTTAACCCTTGCTCCAGCAATTCCCATTCTTGTTGCGGAGTAAGGTCGCGGTAATTAGGAACACGCTTATAATGTGTATGCGCAACCAAGTTCATGATATCTTCTTCCAGGTTGGCCCCTGTACAAGAGATAATATCCACTTTCCCTTGTCTAATCATTTCAGCAAGAGAAACGCCCAATTCAGCAGTACTCATGGCACCTGCAAGGGTCACCATCATTTTACCACCTTCCAACAAATGTTGTTCGTATCCTTTTGCTGCATCTACTAGGGCTGCTGCATTGAAATGACGATAGTGATGCTGTATGAATTGAGAAACTGGTCCTTTTGACATACTTATTTATTTAGGCAGCGAAGTTATGCAATTAGCAGCAAGCTGTCAAGCTGGAACTGGCTGCTAGTGGTCTTTGAGCTGGTAAAGTTCATCCCAGCGTGTAGTAAACCTTTTACTCCTCATTTCCTGACGCATTTTCCAATTACGCGATAAGCCCGATGCTGCAAATTTGACCATATCATC
>JBEASE010000024.1:0-26201 GCA_041162625.1 Bacteroidota bacterium
TAGCTTCCTCATGCGGCAAGAAGTAGTTTTTAAAGATTTGGGTACTATAGAATATGGAGAGGCCTGGCAATATCAGGAAAGTTTGCTCAAGGCAGCAACCTCAATTAAGTCGCAACGGGTAAAGGGCGAGACAACAGATGAGACTGTTCATAACTTATTGTTTTGTGAACACCCGCCAGTATATACTTTGGGAAAGAGTGGAGATGAAGCACATGTATTGATTTCAAAGCAAGAGCTTGCAAAAAGAAATATTGGTTATTATCCCACCAACCGTGGCGGCGATATCACATTTCACGGACCAGGTCAGGTAGTTGGATATCCAATTTTAGACCTCGAAAAATATTATACAGATATTGGTAAATATTTGAGGTCACTCGAGGGCGATAGGAGTCCCGGTGAAACTGGTGTTTGGTTAGATCCTGACAACAAGATGAAAGCAAGAAAAATTTGCGCAATGGGTGTGCGTTGCAGTCGCTGGGTAACCATGCATGGGTTTGCGTTGAATGTAAACACGAACCTCGACTATTTCACAATGATTGTTCCTTGTGGAATTCCTGATAAACAAGTAACATCTTTAGAAAAGGAGTTAGGGCGCACTCTAGAAATGGAAACGGTAAAACAACAAATAAAAGAAAAGTTTGCTGAGGTGTTTGAGAGCAATCTTATTTAATGTCATCAGGGATAAAGAACCTGTTTTTCTCTCTTAATTTGCCAGCTTCAAAAAGTTCATATTTGAACCAACCGCTTTTGTAGAAATTTGATTTATCAATTTGCAGAAGAGGCTCTTTGATATTTTTCATTTCAAAAACAGGTCTACCTTCTCTGGTATAAACATGTAAGCTAAATTTTTTCTTGTGCACATCTGGGAGCGCTATAACCAAATTTCCTTCATTGTTGGTGAAAATAAATCCAGATGGATTGAAAATGTCATCTTTAGTAGTGGCTTCTATTTTATCAATAGGTTTAACCACTTGATCTACGTAGCGGATAATTTTCATGGCCTTTTCTGGATTGGCCCTAAATACACTATCAATTTTTTCTAAAACAACAGAATCTGCTTTAAGTACTTTTTTGATATCAGTTATGATGCTGGGATTTGATTTAATGATACTATCAACTTGCTTTGGTGAAGTAATCGGTTTCTCGGCTTCTTTTATTACTATAGGTTTTATCTCCTGAATTTTGATTTCTGGACTTGGTTTTTTAGGTGCAGTAAAGATGTAACGACTTCCTGAACGCAAATAGAATATTCTATAGAAGTAATTTTCACTATTCGGTTTTTTATAAGCAAATCCATTGGTAACCGCTGCAGGATCGGGCATTGTTACAATTGATTTAAAACCACTGATTGAATCTTTGGATTGCTGAATAATCAATTGTGCTATATCATTATAAGGGTTAATCCAGCCAATAATAATGGCGCCATTGCGGACATTTACAGAAAAATTAGGCAAACTGTCTTGTGCACGGGTTGAAACAACCAATGAAAAAAGAAGCGGAAAAATGACTAATGCAATCTTAGGTCTTTGAAATGGCATCCCAACAAATATAACAAGGTTCAATCAAAAAATAAGTTCGTTGTTTTTTAAAGATCTATTGCCTTGCAATCCCCCACTGTGAATCAATAAAATAGATGAATTATTTTGAAATATTTTTTTATCAAGCATATCATTAAAGGCATATAACAGTTTCCCTGTATAAACAAAATCCGTTGGGATATCCGTCTTCTTGTAAAATTCATTCATGAAGGTTAGAAGAGTATTATCTTTTTTTGCGAAACCGCCAAAGTGATAGTCGTGGCTAATAGTTAAAGTTTTTTCTGCATATTCTTCTTCATTTAATAGCGCTTTTATTTCTGCTTCAATGGAAAAGTTATTCTTGACTGCTGAGACCAGTAAGAGTTTTTGGTGTGGTTCTATTGACCATAATAATCCAGCACCCATTGTGCCAGAACCACAAGATGCTATGATGATATCAAACTGGCTCGCTTCTTTGAATTGGAGTATCTCTTTAGCGCCCATCGCCCCGGGTTTGCCATATCCACCATATGGTATAACCTGATTTTCATGATTATCTTCATGAACTAAATTAACTTGTAGTTGGTCGTAATCCTCTCTTGCAAGAAATCTTAGGTCCATACCATATTTTATACAATCTTGAAGGGTTTCAGAAAAAGTAGAAGGACGTTCTCCTCGTACATAACCTATGGCTTCTAGTCCAGCTTGTTGAGCTGCAAATGCAGTTGCTACTAAATGATTAGAGTAGGGACCGCCAAATGTGACTACTTTTTTTCTTTCAATTTTTGCTTTGTCAATATAATACTTGAGTTTAAAAATTTTATTTCCCGAAACAACTGGATGCAGGAGGTCTAATCGCAAAATTGATACCGAAATACCCTGAATTTCAGCTTGGGGACTTTCAATTTTTTGTATTAAAGTATTATTTAACATGAGTGTTGTAAAGTTCGCATTTTGATGCGTTGTTATTTCAAACTATTTTTGCTCCCTAAATTGAACTGAATGAAACCATCTTTACTGATTCTAGCTGCAGGAATGGCCTCAAGGTATGGAGGAATGAAACAGATTGAAGCATTTGGTCCAGATGGTGAAACAATCATGGATTATTCAATTTACGATGCTATCCGTGCGGGTTTCGGGAAAGTGGTCTTTGTAATACGTGAAGAATTTGCAGAACAGTTCAAAGCAATATTTGAACCCAAATTAAAGGGGAAAATAGAAACAGCTTATGTGTATCAACATCTCGATGCACATCTTGATGGCTATGAGCGTTCTGCTAGTCGCACTAAACCATGGGGAACAGCTCATGCAGTTTTGTGCTCTAAGGATGCCATCAAAGAACCATTTGCTGTAATCAATGCAGATGATTTTTATGGAAGAGATGCTTTTGAAAAAGCTTATGACTTTCTAACACATGGGTGTAATGATGAACATTTTGCTATTATTGGATATCAACTTAAACAAACTTTGTCGAGCCATGGAACAGTAAACAGAGGTGTTTGCAGTGTTAATGGTTCAGGAAATTTAACAGGCGTTGTTGAGCGTTTGAATATTGCAGAAAAAGGTGGACAGATTCTTGTAGAGGATGGCATGGAGCCAAAGCAACTCACTGATGATACAATCGTCTCCATGAATTTCTGGTGTTTCCATCCATCTGTTTTTGGATATTCTTCAAAGTTGTTCAAGGAGTTTTTACAGAAGAAAGGCGCTGAAGAGAAGTCGGAATTCTTTATTCCTTTGGTTGCTGATCGTTTCATGCATGATAATGCAGGTAAGGTTGAAGTAATACCAACATCTGCTATTTGGTTTGGTGTAACATACAAAGAGGATGCTCCTGCAGTTAGAACTGCAATAGAGAATTTGTTGCAGAAAGGAGAATATCCTGCTGGACTTTGGAAATAATTTAAACTTGGGAGAATTGAGAAAAATTGATTAGCTCAACACCACTTTAACCATATAAATATGGTCTTGTACTTTTTTTGCCTGCTCAGGCTTTGAAATTCCTTTTAGTGTTGATACTGTTTTTACTCTGATGTTCTCTTCTTTATCACTGTTCTTGATTTCGTCAACCAAGGTTTGGATGTATTTTGCTTTTGTTGCAAATACTACACCACTTGCTGAAGCTTGTCGCGCATTAAGAATACCAATGATTTCTCCGTTTTTGTTGAAAACCGGTCCACCACTGTTTCCTGGGTTAGCAGAGATGGTAATTTGAAATGACATGGTATCACCCTGTAAGCCAGATTTTGCACTGAGGTAACCCTCGTTGTACACAATCTCGTCTTTGGGATATCCCATGGTAAAAACAGGTTCAGCTAATTCGTTTCTAGATTTACCTAATCCGTATGGAAGTTGTTTATTTCCTTTGAATTCCTCGTCGGTAATTTTTAGGATGGCAATATCTGTATTGAGATCCTCTTTTACAATCTCTGCCAAATAATCAACACCATCATTGCTTTGAACATAAATTCTATTGGCACCTTTCAAGACGTGTGCGCTGGTAACGAGGTAGCCCTTTTGGTCAATTAAAAAGCTTGTTCCACCAAATTTCACATCTGCACCTGGTTCAATCTTAGATTTGAAATTTTTGATTTCTGCAGTTTGGTTGTTGGATTGTTTTTCTAGGTTGCTTACCTTTCTTCTCAATTCCTCAATATCTCTAATTGGACGATTAGGAGAGAATAGGGTAATCATGCCACTGATGAATAAAGTGGTAATACCTGCAATTGATGCTGCAACAGCAACCACTCTACGATACTTGTTCCACATATTTATAATGCGTGTGCCTGCAGTGAGTTGCAATTCTTTGATTTCACCGTTCTCTTGTAAAGTATGGTGAGTATCGTATAAGTTAGATTTAAATCTTCTCACTTCTCCATAACGCACCATTTCTTCAAAGAAGAAGTGGTATTCAACCACAGCCTGATCCAGCTCAGGATTATTTTTACGTGCTTCTTCGAAAGCCTGCTTTTCCTGGCTGTCCATTTCCCCCTTGAGGTATCTTTCTACTACTTCAGCTATTTGTGATTGGTCCATTTTACGATTATGCGTTTTTATATTGAGCGAAGAACAGTTTTTTCAATCTTACCAGGCATTTGTATTTCTGGTTCTTGGCATTATCGGCGTTGGTGTAACCAAAATATCCTGCAATCTCATGCATATTTTTTCGGTGTACATAAAAAGCCTCAATCAGACTTTTACAAGGTTCCCCAATTTTTCCCATGGCTGTCCTCATGGTTTGGTACTGCAGGGTCAATTTATCATGATCCTCCAAATCTTCTTCTACAGGAACCAATTTGTCAAAGTTCTCCACTTGGGTCTCCATTCTTCTGGCATATTGAAGCTTTTTTAACCAAAGCCTCCTGCAAACTGAATAGAGGTAAGTCCTGATTTGACAAGTCAATTCAAAATCCTGCTGCCTGGCTTTTTCGTAAAGGACCATCATGGCCTCCTGAAAAATATCCCTGGCATCATCCTCTGTACCATTGTTACTGATGACAAAGTGCTGGATTAGTGCATAGTTTTCACTATAAACCGACTCAATCGCACTCTTGTCGTTGTTGCCAATAGCCCTAAAAACCGCTAATTCCTGATCTTGACTTGCCACAATACGCTTTTTTAATACCCGAAGAGGGTTTTTTGTAACCCACAAAGCAACAAAAAAAATTCTTTTAAAATCGGGTTACATTCTTTTACTTTGCGTATTAATTTTCAATTATTCAATTTTAACATTCAAAAAACCCAAAAGAATGAAAAAGTTTTTCGCAATCTTGGCTATCGTAGCCCTCGCTTCATGTGGTGGATCTGAAACTGCACCAGCTGCTGATACTACTGCTGTTGAAGCTCCTGCTGTTGACACTGCTGCTGTTGTTGATACAACTGCTGCTGCTGCTGACACTACAGCTGCTGCTGCTCCTGCAGAAGCCAAGTAATCTTTTTTTCATATGGCAAGCAATCGTTGAAGTCGTCCCGTTTCCACGGGATGACTTTTTTTATTTTATTGATAATCAACGAGTTGCCATATTCTCTCCGTTTTCTGCCCCATTAAAGTTACCTTTGCAAAAATAGAATTATGAGTTTTGAAGCGTTAGGTATTGAAGAGTCGTTATTAGAAAGCATTCAATCACTTGGGTTTACCAACCCAACCCCCATTCAACAACAGGCCATTCCTATATTATTAAGCGGGACCAAAGATTTTGTCGGTTTAGCACAAACTGGCACTGGTAAGACAGCTGCTTTTGGTTTACCCCTCTTGCAATTGGTTGATGCCAATGCAAATCACCCACAGGCACTGGTTGTTTGTCCCACCCGTGAACTTTGTATGCAGATTACAAAGGATCTGTATAATTTTTCTTCTAAGAAAAAATCTGTAAAAACAGTCGCAGTTTATGGTGGTGCATCCATCGGGGAGCAGATACGCGACCTTAAAAAAGGCACCCAAGTAGTGGTAGCTACTCCCGGTAGGTTAATTGACTTGATCGAGAGGAAAGCCATCAATTTAAATAATATCAGCTATATCGTATTGGATGAGGCGGATGAAATGCTCAACATGGGCTTTCGTGAAGACATTGAATTCATTTTGGGCAATACACCAAAAAGAAACAGCATCTGGTTGTTCAGTGCAACCATGCCTGCAGAAGTGCGTCAGGTGAGCAAACGCTTCATGACAACCCCAGCTGAGGTTACTATCGGTAAGGTAAATGCTGCCAATGTCAATATTGATCATCAGTTTTATGCTACATCGGGTGTTAACCGCTACCAAACCTTAAAAAGAATAATTGACTTTAATCCGGGTATCTATGGTATCATTTTTACCAGGACCAAAGCTGATGCGCAAAGCATTACTGAATCGCTTATTAGGGAGGGGTATGATATTGAGGCCCTGCATGGTGATCTCACTCAGGCGCAGAGAGATAAAGTGATGGCGCGATTCAGGGAAAAAAGCTTGCAGTTGTTAATAGCAACTGACGTTGCAGCCCGTGGTATTGATGTGAAAGACATCACCCATGTAATCAATTATGAATTACCAGATGATCCAGAAGTCTACACGCATAGAAGTGGAAGAACTGGCCGCGCTGGTAAGAGTGGTGTATGTATTTCGATTGTTACCCAAAGAGAGATATACAGATTACGTCAGATCGAAAAACTGATCAATAATAAGTTTCATAAGATGGATATTCCATCTGGTAAGGATGTTTGCCGCAAACAATTCTTCCATTTTATCGATAAGATGTTGAATGCTGATATCAGTCACGGTGAATACGAAACCTATGTGCCTCTTCTAAAAGAAAAATTCGCAAATGTTGAAAAAGAAGAAATTCTTACCCGCGTAGCTGCATTGGAATTCGACAGGTTCCTTCAATATTATGAGAATGCTGCCGATCTAAATGTGAGAGATGACAGAAGAAATGAGCGCTCAAGTGAACGTTCAAGAGAAAGATCATCTGATAGAAGAGAAGGTGGAAAAACCTTCCAGCGTGGTGGATCTTCAGGTGGTGGAGCAGGATACAAGAAGTTATTTATCAACTTGGGTACAAAAGATGGTTTCTACAAAGCAAGTTTTCTTCAATTCATTCTCGATATGAGTGATTTGAAAAAAGAGGTCTTGGGAAAAATCGATATGAAAGAGATGAACAGCTGGGTTGAAATTGAAGGTGGTGTTGCCAATCAAATGATTAAATCTATCGATGGCAAGAAATTCAAGGGTAGAAAAATTCGCATGAATGACGCAGATAGCGGCGGTCCGAGAAATAGATTCTAATTTTTTTTGAAAAATATTCAAGTTTTGTTATTTTCGCATAGATGAACACAAATAGAACCCGTTACTTCTTTTATTTTAGCTACTACTTTACCGGTGGTACGGGAGCTTTTTGTTGAAAACAATACTAAACAACAAATCAACATAAGGATCCCGGTTAACCACCGGGATTTTTTTTTAAATGGGTGTTATGAGTAAAATGCAAGGGAGTAAGGAGAAGGGATTAGGGATTAGGGAACAGGGAACAGGGAATAGACTGCCAGTAGCTATTCAGGGTTATGAGGGTAGTTTTCACCAGGTGGCTGCCAGGAGTTTTTATGGTAAAGACGTTCAAATTCTTCCATGTGCCACTTTTACAGATGTAATCAAAGAGGCTTGCAATAAAAAATCTTCTATGGGTGGGATCATGGCCATTGAAAACTCAATTGCTGGAAGCATCCTGCCTAACTATAACTTATTGCAAAAATCGAATCTGTATGTAGCGGGGGAAGTCTACCTACAAATTGATCAGCACCTCATGGTGAACCCAGGAGTTAAATTAGCTGATATCAAAGAAGTTCACTCACACCCTATGGCTTTGCTTCAATGCACTGGCTTTTTAAATCCAAAGGGATGGAGATTGGTTGAAACGGAGGATACCGCGCTTAGTGCTAAACATGTTCACCAAAGAAAAAGCAAACACATAGCTGCTATCGCCGGAAGTTTGGCTGCAGAGTTATTCGGATTAAAAATTATTGCGCCGAATATTCATGATGTAAAAAACAACTATACGCGTTTCTTGGTGCTGCAACAAAAAGGATCAGTAGTGGAAGGTGCAAATAAAGCATCAATCAATTTTCACACCGATCATGCAAAAGGAAGATTGGCAGAGGTTTTGTCGGTCATCGCAAACGAAGGAATCAATTTGAGTAAGCTGCAGTCTTTCCCATTAGCTGGTAGTCAGTTTAAATATGGGTTTCATGCCGACCTTGAATTTGACCAACTTGAACAATACAATAAGGTGATGGATGAATTGAAGAAAAGAACACAGTCCCTGCGAGTATTGGGAGTCTATAAAAAAGGAAAATTTAATAAATAGAAAATGGTAAAAGTTTCATCGCGATTGGATGGTATAGGTGAATACTATTTCTCTATGAAGTTGAGGGAAATAGACGAGATGAATAAAGCTGGAAAGCAAGTCATCAACTTGGGTATTGGAAGTCCAGATCTTCCTCCTCATCCATCAGTTATTGCTGCATTACATGAGGAAGCTACTAAAGATAACACGCATGCGTATCAATCTTACAAAGGCTCTCCTGTTTTGAGAAATGCCATAGCCGATTGGTATAAAAAGTGGTACCAGGTTGATGTACAGCCTAATTCTGAAGTGCTTCCATTAATTGGAAGCAAAGAGGGGATTATGCACATATGCATGACCTTCCTCGAACAGGGTGATGCTGCTTTAGTTCCCAATCCAGGTTATCCAACCTATACCAGTGCAGTAAAATTGGCAGGTGGTCAAACAATTTCTTATCAACTAGAAGAGAAAAATAATTGGCATCCTGATTTGAAGGAATGGAAAAAAATGATTGATGCACATCATGCTAAACAGCAGGGAAGGGTAAAGTTGTTGTTCCTGAATTATCCACATATGCCGACTGGACAATTACCGGATGCTTCTTTGTTGAAAGAGATAGTTGCCTTTGCCAAGCAAGAAGAGCTGATAATCGTTCATGATAATCCTTATAGTTTTATTTTAAATGATCAACCTTCAAGTTTGTTGTCGTTTGATGATGAAAAAGAAGTAGTAATTGAGCTTAACTCTTTAAGCAAATCTCATAATATGGCAGGATGGCGTGTGGGCATGATAGTGGCTTCTGCAGAACACATCGATGCAATATTAAGATTCAAGAGCAATATGGATTCAGGTATGTTTCTTCCTGTGCAAATAGCCGCAGCAAAAGCTTTGTCGTTGGATCACCAATGGCACCAAGAAGTGAATGCAATTTATATGGAAAGAAAAAAATTGGCTTGTTGTTTATTGGACTTACTGCGTTGCAGTTATTCAAAAGAGCAAGTAGGTATGTTCGTGTGGGCAAAAATTCCAAATGAATTTGAAACTGGTTTTGCTTTGAGTGATGAAGTTTTACATAAAGCAAATGTGTTTATCACCCCAGGTGGCATCTTTGGTAATGCAGGTGATGGTTTCGTGCGTATCAGTTTGTGTAGCAAAAAAGAAGTTTTATCTCAAGCAATTGAAAGAGTTGAAAAGATGTTAGGCAAGGCCTAAGTCAAATTATAATGTAGTAATGAAAAAGAATTTTGCAATCATAGGAGTAGGTTTAATCGGTGGATCATTTGCATTGAAATGCAAGAGCAATGGGATAGCTGCTAAAATAGTGGGTGTTGATAACAATCCTAAACATGCTGCAGATGCATTATCATTGGGCCTGGTGGATGAGATACTTGATCTGGAATCTGCTGTTACAAGTGCTGATGTAATTATTCTTTCTATTCCAGTTAATGCGCTTTCTGTTTTGTTACCAAGAATTCTCGATTTGGTTGATCAACAAGTGGTGATTGATATGGGCTCTACCAAAAGTCATATCAATGCTGTAGTTGCAAATCATTCTAAGCGAGGTCGTTTTGTTGCCTCACATCCAATGTGGGGGACAGAATATTCTGGTCCCGCTGCCGCTGTGAGCAATGCATTTGAAAACAAGGCAGTCATATTTTGTAATCTTGACAAATCCGATAAAGATGCAGTTGATATTGCAAAAACAATATTTTCAGCACTTCCTATGCGCATCATCGAAATGAATGCAGATGATCATGATTTGCATGCGGCCTATGTAAGTCACATTTCCCACATTACTTCCTTTGCGCTTGCGAACACCGTACTGGAAAAAGAGAAAGAGGATGATGCTATTTTCGAAATGGCCAGTGCCGGTTTTGAAAGTACAGTCCGCTTGGCCAAAAGTAATCCTGAAATGTGGACACCCATTCTGATGCACAATCGCGAAAATGTATTAGATGTACTAAATGAGCATATTGCTCAGCTTAGAAAATTCAAGGCATGCCTCGAAAAGGAAAACTGGGAGTATCTAAACGAATTAATGTCTAATGCTAATCAAATCAAAAGAATCATACAATAAATTAACCCTTAACTAAATCATTAATTTTGTAACATGGAAAAGACAATGGAATTACAGCAGACAGCAGCGCAAACAGCTTGGAAAAAGCGCCCTCTGATTATATCTGGGCCATGTAGTGCCGAAACAGAAGAACAAGTTATAGAGACTGCTATGCGTTTAGCCAAGACAGGGATGGTCAATATGCTCAGGGCTGGTATCTGGAAACCTAGGACAAAACCTGGTATGTTTGAAGGTATTGGAACCAAAGGTTTACCATGGTTGCAGCAAGCTAAAAAGCTGACTGGATTACCTACAACAGTTGAAGTAGCCACTGGTAAACAAGTGGAAGATGCCTTAACCTTTGATGTAGATGTATTATGGGTAGGAGCAAGGACAACCGTTAATCCTTTTAGTGTACAAGAAGTGGCAGATGCATTGCGTGGTGTAAAAGTTCCTGTACTGATTAAGAACCCGATCAATCCTGATTTGGAACTATGGCAGGGTGCTGTAGAACGTATATCCAGAGCAGGTATCAGTGATATCGGTTTGATCCATCGTGGTTTCTCCTCTTATGGTAATACAGAGTTTAGAAATGCTCCAATGTGGCATCTTGCACTAGAAATGAAGCGCAGAATGCCGGATATGTTGATTGTAAACGATCCTTCTCATATTTGTGGTAGAAGAGATATACTGCAATCAACTGCTCAAAAGGCAATTGATCTCGATTTCGATGGTTTGATGATTGAAAGCCATATTGATCCTGACAATGCATGGAGTGATGCAAAGCAACAAGTTACACCTGAACGTCTTGCAGAAATGTTGGAAGCCATCAGTTGGAGAAATGAGAGTGTTCCTTCACCTTCTTTTCATGCAGCATTAGATAAATTGCGAGAGCAAATCAATCATATTGATGATGAATTGATGCAATTGATTTCACAAAGAATGTCGATTGCTGAAAAAATTGGCGAGTACAAGAAAAATAATAATGTAACAATCTTTCAACAGGGAAGATGGAATGAAGTTTTGCAAAAAGCATTAGCAAAAGCTACAAAAGTGGGATTGAGTGAAGAATTTATTACCCGTTACATGGATGCTATCCATATGGAAAGTATCAACAGACAGAACAAAATCATGAACAACGAATAAGGTATGCATAAAAAAACATATACCTATAGTTCAGGCAAAGTCGATGTATACTTCGATGCAGCTCTTGGTCAGTTGAACAAGATAGTGGATAGAAGCAAAGCTATTATCGTTACAGATGAACATGTTTTTAAGGCGCATCATGCTAAGTTCAAAAATTGGAATGTTATTACACTAAAACCTGGTGAAGCATATAAGATTCAACCAACGGCTGATGCAATTGTAGAACAACTTATCGCTTTTCAAGCAGATCGTTCTGCTGTTCTGGTAGGTGTTGGCGGTGGTGTAATTACTGATCTCACTGGCTATGTAGCTTCCATCTATATGCGTGGCATAGCGTTTGGTTTTGTGCCGACGAGTCTATTAGCCATGGTTGATGCTTCCATTGGGGGTAAGAATGGAATTGATGTTGGGGAATACAAGAATATGGTAGGTATTATCCGTCAACCTTCTTTTTTGTTTTATGATACCAGCTTGCTTTCAACACTTCCTCATCAAGAGTGGGTAAATGGTTGTGCGGAAATTATCAAACATGGAGCAGTACTAGATGCAAAGCTTTTCAAACAATTAGATCAACTTGACATTCAAGCATTAAAGTCGGATAAAAAATTATTGAAAGCCATTGTCCAAAAAAATGTTGAACTGAAATCGACAATTGTCAAGCGAGATGAATTTGAAAAGGGTGATAGGAAGTTGTTGAATTTTGGTCATACACTTGGACATGCATTGGAGACGCAGTATGAGTTGACACACGGACAAGCAGTTGCCTTGGGTATGGTGTTTGCAGCTTGGTTGTCTGAGCAATTGCTTGGCTTCAAACATGCTTCATTAGTGGAGAAAGTATTAGTTCAATATGGCCTTCCAACCCGAGCTGTATTTGATGTTGATCGTGTTTTTGAGATTTTAAAAATGGATAAAAAGCGTTTGAGTAAGCAAATGAGGTTTGTGCTCTTGTCTAAATTGGGGGAAGGTGAAATTGTAGAAATACCGTTGACCATACTTAAGAAATATCTCGTTGCATTCAATAAGCTTAACAAGAAACAAAAATGATTGCAACAATAATTCCATCAGGTGTTCATGGTAGTATAAGAAGCCCTAGGTCTAAAAGCGATATGCAACGTGCTTGTGCTGCAGCATTGTTGCATCATGGTCGCACAACTATTTTGGATCCAGGAAGAAGCAATGATGATCTTGCTGCATTAGATGTTATAGCAAAACTTGGTGCTGAGATTCAAGATCTAGGAGATAAGATTATTATTACAAGCAAGGGTGTGGGCCCATCTGAAAATGAAATCAATTGTGGAGAGAGTGGCTTGGGAATAAGAATGTTTACGCCTATTGCAGCATTGTCAGATAAACAATTGTCAATAGTAGGAAAGGGCTCTCTTGTTAATCGTCCAATGGATTTTTTTGATGAAATATTTCCACAACTTGATATAGCCATAACAACCAATCAAGGTAAACTTCCTCTGCAGGTAAAAGGACCATTGGTTCCTAAGAATATTGTAGTTGATGGTAGCCTCAGTTCACAGTTTCTAACAGGATTGTTGATGGCATATGCTGCGAGTAATGCAAAAGACGTAACCATTACAGTTAGGGATTTAAAAAGTAAACCCTACATCGATTTAACCTTGCGAGTATTGAAAGATTTTAACATGAAGGTGCCGGTAGTACAAAACCACGAGATCTATTATTTCTCAAATGACGGGAAACCTGAGCAACAAGGAGAATTAATATATGCCATTGAAGGCGATTGGAGCGGAGCAGCATTTTTGTTTGTAGCTGGTGCTATCAGTCATCAAATAGTGATTGAAGGAATGCGTTCCGATTCTGTGCAGGCAGATATGAAAATACTGGAAGCGATCAAAGATGCAGGGGCAGGATTAAAATTAGATGGAAACAATTATACGGTTACTCCAGCAGCATTGAAGGCATTTGAATTTGACGCGACTCAGTGCCCTGATTTATTTCCACCACTTGTTGCATTGGCATCATATTGTGATGGTATTACTAAAATAAAAGGAGTGCGCCGATTAACACATAAAGAAAGTAACAGAGGATTGACGTTACAGGATATATTTGGGAAGATGGGAATTCAAATTGATCTTGAAGATGATTTGATGTTGGTGCATGGAGGAAAACAACCAAAAGGTGCGAGTGTGCATTCACACCACGATCACCGCATTGCCATGGCTGCTGCTGTAGCTGCTTTAGGAGCGGATGGGGCTGTTACCATTGAAGATGCTGAAGCTATTGATAAATCATATCCTGCCTTTTACAAGGATCTTATTCAATTAGGTGTTCAAGTAAAGCTAGAAAGCAAGTAAATTTGTTTTATGAATCAGTTTGGAAAACTTTTTACAGTCAACATATTTGGTGAGTCTCATGGAGAAAGCGTTGGTGTTGTCATCGATGGTTGTCCCGCTGGTATGCCTTTATCTGTAGAAGATTTTATTGAGGATACAGAAAGGAGAAAAGGTGGCATGCAAAAAGGAACTACACCGCGACAAGAAGAGGATCTTCCTCTATTTAAAAGTGGTGTATTCAATGGTAAAACAACAGGAGCACCATTGACCTTGTTGTTTGAAAATAAAAACACAAGATCTGGTGATTATGAAAAACAAAGGGCTGTACCAAGACCTGGTCATGCTGATTTTGTAGCACATGAAAAATTTGGTGGCTTTGAGGACTATAGAGGAGGCGGACATTTCAGTGGAAGACTAACGTTGTGTTTAGTTGCCGCTGGTGTTGTAGCGAAGAAAATGCTTTCACCTTTAAAAATTGTTTCTACCATAACTGAAATTGGCGGAGAGTCTGATATTGAAAAGGGACTTCAAAAAGCAATTGAGCAAAAAGATTCGGTAGGCGGCATTGTTGAATGTCGCGTTGAAAATTTACCTATCGGACTAGGAGAGCCTTTTTTTGAATCAGTTGAATCTCTGCTAGCACATGCAGCATTTGCTATTCCAGCAGTTCGTGGTATTGAATTTGGGACAGGTTTTCAGGCAGCTAAAATGTTCGGAATTGTCCATAATGATGCAATTGAAAACAAGGAAGGTAAAACCAGAACCAATCATGCTGGTGGTATTGTTGGTGGCATCACTAATGGAAATGAATTGGTATTTAGAATTGCTATCAAGCCAACTTCTTCAACACCTAAAGAACAGCAAACTTACAATTGGGAAACTGATCAAATAGATAGTTTTGCTGTTAGAGGAAGACATGATCTTTGTATTGCATTAAGAGTTCCGCCTGTATTAGAAGGGGTCACTGCAATGGTGCTTGCAGATTTGATGTTGCGCGAACAACGAATTAAAAGAGTATATTCATAAAAAATTTATGCCCGTTATTTACCATATAACAACAAATGCTAATTGGAATAATGCCCGTGAGATTGGGGTATACACTGTACCATCATTAAAAGAGGAAGGTTTTATACATTGTAGTCAGGAAAATCAATTAGCTGATGTCAAGCAACGATATTTTGAGGGGCGAAATGATCTTTTGTTACTTTCTATCGATACAGATAGGCTGACTAGTCCATTTATCTTCGAATGGTCTCCTTCAGTTCAGGATACTTTTCCGCATGTTTATGGTCCTATCAATATTGATGCTGTTATTAAGGTGTCTCCCTATTGATCAATTCCTAATTCCTTTCCGGACCATTTACCGCCAAGATGCAATACTACATAACCTTGTTGTTTTGCTTTTGCCAATTTGATGAATTCATTCACATCGGCTGTATTGAAAGCAAATAGATCGTAGTGACAAGGAATAACATAGGGGATATTACAAGATTTTGCCAGATCAACAGCCTCTTCAGCATTGAGGTTGCCAGCTACTTTTCTAGAAGCTACATTTCCATTGATGGGCAGTAAAGCAACATGAGGTGCAAAATCACGTATCAACTTTTCCATTTCTGAATAATACAAAGTATCACCGCTGTGATAAATTCTTATTCCACCAACTGTGATGAAATAGCCTAAGTAATGGCATTGTCCTGCTTCATTTCTATCAATGTTATTGTGAGCAGCTGGTATAGCAGTAACCTTAAATGTTTCATCCTGATAGGTCTCGCCATCATTTAACCCAATGGGTAATGTTTTGTCAATCTGCAACCTATCTGCTACAAAATCTCTATTGGCCTCTGGTATAATCAGTTTACAAGCAGGACTGTTTTCTAAAATGGGTTTAAGCGTTGCAGCATCTAAATGATCTGTGTGGTTGTGACTAGAAGTAATAAGATCAATACGAGGAAACAAGATTGGATTAATCACCAGTTCACTAATTCTTTCGTGTGGTTTATCAGTTGAAGCATATTTCAACGTTAGTGAATCTGATAAGTAGGGATCAAGCAAAAGACGTTTTTCTAGGTATTGTACTAAGAATCCACTTTGTCCTAGCCACCAACAATGAAGATCATTTGAGCCTTCATGTTGCAAAATATCATCAATTAATGCTTGATCTTTTCTTAGCGCTTTGATCATTTTATCGCATTTGATGAGCTCCTTCAACCATATTGACTAATTTCTGTTTTGCTGCCCATCTTGCAGTCTGGCTCAACCCACAATCTGGTGCTACTGAAAGTTTATCTGCTGGCACATATTGTAGACATTTCTTAATTCTTTCTTTTACATCAGCAACAGACTCTACATAATAATTTTTCACATCGATGATACCTACTGACACATCTAGCTTCTCAGCAAACTGTGCGAGTAGTTCTATTTCCGCAAATTCACGATTGGCCATTTCGATATGCATTTCATCTACATTCAGATCCAAGAAATCTGGAAGCATCGGCTTTAAACTCCTGAATCCAACGGGCCTTCCTTTGAAGTTACCAAAACAGAGATGCGTAGAGAGACGACATTTTCCTTTGATGGTGGATACCGTATTGTTGAAAATCTCTACAAACTTTTTGGTATCTTCTTTATAGGCATAGCAACTCATTGAAGGTTCGTCGAGTGTAATTTCAGTGCAGCCTGCTGTAACCAGGTCTTCCAGTTCTTTTCTGATGATGGGTGTAAGTGCAGCGGTGATGTCCCATCTATCTTTGTATTGTTTGTTGGGCAATAATCTACCACTCAAAGTATAAGGACCAGGTAGACTGCATTTGAGTGTTGGTCCCGCAGGAGCTAATTTCTTTAAACGTACATATTCTTTTATTGCACCTAGTCCATTTGGCGCAGTAAGTTCATCTACAATACTGTGTTTACCTCTTTGATCGTGAGCAGGCGGACCAAATTTTCTAGTCTCTGTATGGTTAGGTTGTATCCCTTTGATGAAACCATAAAAAGAAAGATTAAAATCGAATCTTGTTTGTTCTCCATCTGTAATCACATCCAATCCTGCTTTAACCTGATCATGGATGGCAGTTGTTACTGCATCCTCAGCCATCTCTTCAATATCAGCTGCACCAAATGCACTCAGATGCTGAGTTGAAAATTCTAACCAACCTGGGAAAGGGTAACTGCCTACAACTGTTGTTCTAATGGGTATGGGTTGCATGAGGGGTATTTAAAATTGATATAATTGAGTAAGTCGAATTGCGTGTTGATCATAAGCAGATTCAAATAGTCGCACTGCCTCATCTTCACCTACAGTATTTGCTGATGATAAAACAGTAGGAGGATGTCCAGCTTCTGTTAATAAAGCCGCAACTCTTGCTTTGATAGAATTGATGAGCAATACTCCACCCAAGGTGGAGCCGGGAGCGACAGGGGTTGGTAGGTTGGGTATTTTTATCATGGAGTCACCTACTGGAGCACCAGTGTCTAAAATCAAGTTGGAGAAATCTCCCAATTTTTTTCCATCTGTCCGCTTGCTTTTGCTTGCATCAGAATGGGCTTTGGTAAGGATACTAACGACTTTGATATTTTTTTGTTGGAAGATTTCTGCCATTTCAATTGGAACGATATTGGTTCCGCCAGATGAAATAATCAATGCTGTATCTTGATCACTTAAAGTGAAGTTGCGCAGAATTCTAGCGGCAAAGCCTGAAACATTTTCCAAGAACATCGCTTGGCGTTGTCCATTCGCACCTACAACCAGATTATGGAAAGTAAGTGAAAGCTCAACAATTGGATTGAAGCCAGGGAAAGAGCCATAACGTGGCCACATTTCTTCAACCATTATCCTGCTGTGACCAGATCCAAACACATGAACCATTCTTCCTGCTAAAATTGTTTGGGCAAACCAGTTGGCAGCTGTTTCAATTTCAGCTGATTGGCTTTCAATCACATCACATATTGCACGGCTCTTATCAATATATTTTTTTATTTCATCCATTTGTGAAATTATTTATTGTGCTATTTGTCCTTCTGAAACCGACCAGCCTCCATCAACTGCAATATTTTGCCCGGTTATAAATGAAGTTTGATCAGAGAGCAACAAAGCGGCAAGGGAAGTTACATCATTTACATGTCCAATTCTTCCTCCATCTAATGGTTGTTTGGTTTTGATGTAAGACATGATGTTTTCATTTTGTGCTGCTCTTGTAGACATTGGCGTTTCAACCAAACCAGGTGAAATCACATTTATTCTGATGTTGTTTTTTGCATAGTAAGCAGCTGTTGTAGTAGATAATCCAATTATAGCTGCTTTCGCAGCGGCATAGGCATGTGTAGAAAAGAAACTCGGTGCAGGATGTGTTGCCAATACTGAAGAGAGGTTTACAATTGAACCAGCTTTGTTGTGTTGAACAAAATAATCAATGGCTGCTTTGTTGGAAAGCATTACTGAGGTTGCGTTCAATGCAATGGTTTCATTCCAGCCCTCTAGAGACATTTGATCTAAAGGACCATCGCCAAAAGCTCTTCCACTTCCTCCTGCAACATGGAATAGTCCATCAAAACTGCCATATTTTTCTATGCATAGCGCAATGGCTTTTGTCATGGTTGATGCTTCTCTTGCATCTGCAAATAAGGTGGTGATGTTTTCAACTTCAATTGTTGTTTCTTGTGGTTTGCCAACGCAGATTACATGTGCGCCTTCTTCCACAAATTTTTTAGCAGCGGCCCATCCCATTCCTGATGTACCACCCATAATAATGAGTTGTTTATTTTGAAGCATCACTGTTTATTTTTTTGATTTGCTTGAAACTGAAATCTAATACATCATATTGCTCTCCATTCGGCCAATAGTAATGCCACCATTCTGTTTGAAATTTTAGAAAACCATGTTTTTCCATGATGTTTCTCAACAGCTCTCTGTTATTTTTTTGTGTTGAAGAAATATTATCAGCTCCATGATGAGCTTTTTCAGAAAAATCATCAAAGCTCGTCGGCATATCCAATAAAGCACCTGTTTTTAAATCATAGAGGGTCATGTCAATGGCAATACCCCTGTTATGTCCGCTGCCTTTTGATGGATTGGCTACATAACGTTCGTCTTTGATCAATTCCCAAAACTTGACAGTAACATGGTAGGGTCGATATGCGTCCCAAACCCAGATGCCAATTCCTTTTCCAGCTAATTCTTTTGCTATTTGAGACAATGCCTCAGCTGGTTCTTTTCTGAGGTATGTAACGTTGGTATTGGAGGGGTAGAGGCGAACGGTAGTAAAATTTTCTGAGGTAGCATATTTCAAATCATACTGAATATCAGGCACAATTGCTTTCAGCTCAATTAACCTGAGTTTTGGATTCGCTTTGATTGTGGCTTCAAAAGTTAAAGGATCATTGATAATGGTCAAAACGGCTTGGGTATACCCCTTCAGCAACCATATGAATTGGAAAATGATTAAAAATGTAAGGTTCTTGAAGGGCATATTAGGCAAAGTCGATGGTCTAAAGTATGGGCTTACTAAGATAATAATAAACAGGGGTATAGTTTAGATATAGTTTTTCGTATAAAAATTAAATAAAAATATAATATGTAAAAATATGTTATACAATTTTATATAAATTTTGGTAGCTGAAAAATGACCTAAAACCTTCCATTTCTCAGGTATTAAGGGTAATTTTGACCTCTTATGTCAATTTTTAAAAATACCTTTTGGATGAGAAATTTCTTGGTACTGGCCTTTATGGTACCAGTCATGGGTGTTTTTGCACAGAAGAAAAATTACAGAAATGTGCCGGTAGTAGATACGGCTATTGGTCATGCCAGTTTTTATGCTGATAAGTTTATTGGTAAAAAGACTGCCAGCGGAGAAATATTTAGCCAGGACAAGCTTACATGCGCTCACAATACCTATCCTCTAGGTTCGAAAATAAGGGTAACCAACCTGAAAAACGGAAAATCCGTTATATTGAAGGTAAATGACCGTTTGCACCATAGAAATCCCCGTTTGGTGGACTTAACCCGCGCTGGAGCCACGAAACTTGGCTTTAATAAGACGGGAATCATTAAGGTCAAGGTTGAACTGATCAGGCCAGAAAAAGAAAACTTGGCCAAAAACGAATAAATATTTTAACATTCAACCTTCAGGGTTTATTTTTGTTAGACTCAAAACAGAACTGTTTATGAAAAGGATATTCCTCATTGCTTTAGTAGCGTTTTCTTTTACTGCAACAAATGCCCAGGATGCCAAGAATATGTATACCAAAGGGAAGACATTTGGATTGCAATTTACTTTACATGATTTCAAGACTGCATCTGAAATTAGAAATGGTGGAATAAGCCAAGTCTTAACAAAGCAGCAGTGGAACAAGTTAAGTAGAATGAGACCAGGTCTTGCTGTAAATTATACAGAAGGATTGAACGACAATTTTGATTTCAATGCAAGATTCGGATTCTCTTATTTAGAATACACGCTCACCAATCAACCATTTGCCGCAGGTGTTGGATCTAAGCCTTACTTTGAAGCTGATGCTAATATCTTTATGAAATTAACATCTGATCAATATTATGTATCTCCATTTTTATCAGCAGGTATAGGTGCTTCTGCATGGAAAGGATATTATGCTGCTTACATCCCAGCTGGTGCAGGTCTTCAAGTAAATTTGTTCGACCAAACATTCTTTGTTATTCAAGCACAATACAGAATGCCAGTTACAGTTAACGCATCTCATAATCTTTTCTACAGTTTCGGAATTCAAGGAACGCTCGGTAAATAAGATTGAAAAATATTCTGAAAAAAAGGGCATGTTTACATGCCCTTTTTTATTGTTTATTAACCATTCTTGTTTGAATGGTAATTGCTTAATTATTGGTCGTTCTTACCAAATACCCGCTTTAGCATACCTTTTTTCTTTGAAGCGGTATCTTTTTCGTTGGTAATAATCTCTTTTACTGGTAAAGGCTTGGGCATTTCTTTCTTGGGAGTTTCTTGAGGAACAGTAGTCTCTTCAAATTTCTTTGACTCAGATACTATCTTCTCTTTACCATCACTGATTGGTATTTCAATATATTCATCCGTTTGAAACCCTTCATCACCTTCTGCCGGCAATAGTTCATTCTGATTTGCATCTTGATAATCGAAAATGATTTCATTTTGCATATTAGGAGGTGCAATGAAAGCAGCTTCTGGATCTATATTCAAGCTTTTGTCGTTAAATACTTGCTGATAGTAATAAGCCCATGCTGGCATCGCCATTTGTGCGCCACCAGAAGTATACAGAAGTCTTAGAAATGGATCATCGCATCCTACCCAAACGCCTGAAAGCAATTGTGGACTAAATCCGATGAACCAGCCATCTGCATTATCATTGGTTGTTCCGGTTTTACCTGCAACTTGACCCTTCACGCCATAAGCCCATCTCAATGAACCTCCTGTACCAAAATCAACAACGCCCTGTAGCATTTTTGTCATGATGTATGCCTCAATCTCACTGATTACTTCTTTCGTCTCGGCTCTGAAAGAAGCCAGTACATTGCCATTTCTATCTTCAATTCTGCTGATAAAATTTGGTTTTACGTTAAAGCCTCTGCCAGGAAACATACTGAAGGCTTGTACCATTTCAAAAAGAGACAAGTCAGCGGAACCTAATGCAATTGAAGGGTAGGGAGGAATTGGGTTTACGATTCCACATTGCTTTGCAAAATCAATGGTGCGTTGAACACCTAATTGATTGATCAGATGAACTGCAGCTGGGTTTTTTGAGAATGCTAAGCAAATAGCCATTGGACCGCCTGAACCATCAATCATTTTACCCCCCATATCAATTGGTCCACTAGGCATATTGGTTTCAGGGGTATAGCCATTCATCACACCCAAGGTGTACAGTAATGGTTTGAAAGTTGAACCAACCTGTCTCTTTGTTTTGATATTAACATGGTCGTATTTGAATCGCTTGAAACTGCTTCCGCCAACCCATGCTTTTACATCACCTGTGAGTGGGTCCATTGACAATAATCCAATCTGCATGATTTGTTTGTGGTAACGAATTGAATCTAATGGCGACATGGTTGTGTCAGTCTCTCTGTTTGCATTCCAGGCAAATACTTTCATTCTAACAGGTTCCATGAAACTTTGTCTAATTTCTTCTTCTGTCAATCCATCCTCTTTTAAATTTCTCCATCTGTCGGTTTGCTTCATGGCATTGTCTAAAATGACTTTGCCATCTTTCGACTTCCATACGGAACCATCTTTGATATTATACTGACTGCTGAAGACCTTTTGCAGGTTCTGCATGTGGCGGTATACAGCAACTTCAGCATATTCTTGCATTCTTGGATTGATGGTTGTAAATATTTTCAATCCGTCTTTGTATATATCGTAAGGCTCACCAGTTTTTGGGTTTTCGTTTTCCTTGCACCAATTTTTAATTTCATCGCGTAGTACTTCCCTGAAATAAGGTGCTATTCCTGAGTTTTCATCTAGTTTTAAATAATTAAGCGCTATGGGCTGAATTTTTAGTGCCTTGGCTTCTTCTTCTGTCAAATAATCATTCCTCACCATTTGATCAAGCACAGTATTTCTTCTAGCCATTGCGGCTTTTGGGTTTCTCCTTGGATTGTAACGGGTGCTTCCTTTGAGCAATCCCACAAGCACGGCTGCCTCTTCAACTTGTAATTGACCTGGTTCTTTTTGAAAATAGGTCTTTGATGCATTTCTAATACCATAAGTTTCATCACCGTAGTTTACCATATTCAGATAGAGGGTGACGATTTCTTCCTTAGTTAAATTTCTTTCTAAACGGATTGCTACAATCCACTCTTTTAATTTTTCAATTACGCGTGTAAAACTTTTTCTGCTTTGTTGTCCTAGTAATGCTTTTGCAGTCTGTTGTGTAATAGTACTTGCGCCACCTTCACTTCCTAAAAAAACTACGGCCCTAAAAAGACTTTTGATATCAATGCCAGAATGCTCGTAAAATCTTTCGTCTTCAGTAGCTATGAGTGCTTTGATAACATTTGGTGAAATATCTTGGTATTTGACGTTGATTCTGTCTTTAAGGTAAAATTTACCCATTAAGGTTCCGTCGTCTGCATAAATTTCTGAAGATGACATCATAGAAGGATTTTCCAATTCTTCTATTGATGGAAGTCTTCCAAAGGCGCCTAAATAAATAATTAAAATCAGGAACAAAGCCGCAGCCCATCCATAGAGAAATATTTTCCAAAAAATGCGAATAGATTTTTTGGTTTCGCTGGCCTTTTTAGGATTCACGCTCATGGAGTAAAACTAAAGAAAAGCACTGTCTTAAAGGGAAAAGAAAACCTTAAAATTTTCCGGGTAATTGTAATTGTAAGAAGCGGATGTATTCTTCTGTCGACTTATCCTCTGTCATTTTTTTCAGGTTTTCGGGCGATACAATGATGAACTTGTATTTATCTGCCTGTAGCCAAGGGAAAATTTCCTTTGAACCAATTGGTGCAGTTTTTTCAAGATAGCTTAGTGCATCAGCTGCATTGGCGAACACACTGATGAGGATATAAGAGGTTGTGCCTAAAATGTTATTTTGAATATTGAGCCCGTTTGACGCATATCTCTCGCCATTGTATCGGGCTAATGCACGTTTGGCTTCATTGATGTATACAATATCAACATCCTTTAAAATCATCATAACAGCATAAGGGTCGGTTGGGTTGAATTGATAACGTGCCGTCTGTTGCACCACTACCGGAGCTTTAAATTGCGTAGAATCCACTTTTGCTTTGGCCGTAATGGGTTGTTGTGCGACTGCCTTAGGGGCTTCTTTCTTGACTATAGTTTGTTGTGGTTTTGGTGCAGGTCTATCATCTATCCAAACAAGACTGTCTTCTTTGAGTCTGGTGACTTGCATAGCCGTTAGTTCACTTTCTATTTCTGTACGTCTAGCAACAACTGCAGCAATTGTTTTTGCTTTTTCTGATAAAGGCGATTTTGGGTAGAGTTCCCCAATTTTATTAAGCGCACTGATTGCTTCTTTATCATTTCTCTTTTTGATATAATAAATCGACTCGATATAAAGCAATTGTGCACTCCAATTATTTGGTCCAAATTGATGATCAGCCTCTCTTTTAGCGGTCAGTGCTGTTTCAAATTGCCCAGATAAGAAAAGGTCGTAGATTTTATTATAAGTAGTATTAATCAGTTTTTCTTTTGCTTCTTCTTGTTGCAATGCAGCTGCGGGGTCAAGGAGCTTGATGGTTAGCTTGTTTTCTGGGTAATTGGCAGCAAGTAAATTTTTATAGTAATTAGCTTGTTGGGTATTTTTTAATTGCGCGTAACAGAATGAAAGATTATAGAGAAGCTTTGCTTTTATAGATGTATCTACTCCTTCATTTACAGCTTTTTCATACCATTCAATTGCTAATGGCCAATCGCCTAATCTTTCTTGAAAAACAAATCCCAGCTGAAAATAAGTGCTTGTTTTTTTCAGTACTGATGCCTGTTGTTGCGCTGGCGTTATCGGTAAATTGGCCTGAAGGCTTTCTATGGTTAGCGCAGGTTTTGTTTCTTGTTGTGCAGCTACTCTTCTGGTACCTTCTGGTCCTCTTTGTAAAACCATTCTTGTGCCATTGATGGCTGTCAGCCTCCTCCAATTATCTGCATTCGGTCTTGTTCCCCATTTATTTTTAAAAGTGGTTTTTCCTTGCCCAATCAGCGTTGGATTATTGAAATACCATTCACCTTTTGTTTGAGTGTTGTTGAAAATATTTCCAGCTGTTTCATCTAAAATATTATTCCTTACTCCTCTGCCGCCACCTGTTGATATGCTATTTTGGCTTACTTCTTCTTCCTCTTCTATCAAACCTTGTTCTTTTTTTAGTTTTTTCAAAAGCGATTTTAAATAATCGTCTCTCTCTTTTTGAGGCATTTTGGCGATGGCTTCTAAACTATCTTCTTTTTCAATTTCATTTAACAATGCTACCAGTTCCCCGGATACTTTTTTCTTGATATCTACTTCTTTTTGTCGTTCGGCCGGGATAATTCCAAGACTATCATAGTAGGTTTTGGCTAGCTTATAATCTTTGTTGTTGAATGCGAGTGTAGCGATTTTTAAATTGTTGTAAGATCTGCCAGTTGGATCATCTGTATTGGCTGTATTGCTTTTTAAAAGCAGATCAATTGCTGCTTTTGACTTATTTCTGCCCATTTCCATTTCAGCAGCAGCATTGTATATTATGGTTTGGTAGATAAGGTATTTTTCTCTTTTCGCCATGCGCATGAGCAAATCAACTTGCTCGTCTGTTCTTTTTTCAAGGTCTTCTTCGTTGGCACTTAAAGCAACTTGGTTGATACGCGCATATGCTTCCATCACAGGATCAGTCGTAATATTGATGGACTTATCATAAAATTCATTTGCACTTTCATTTTGTCCAGACTTGGTCCTGAGTTGTGCAATCAGAAAATACCTACGCGCTTTTTCAATAGCACTAGAAGTAGCATCCATGGATTTTTCTAAATAAGCGGCACAGGAATCAGCGTTGTTGTTTTTGTAAAAAAAATAAGCTTTTTGTTCTGCAAGTTCAGCCTGAAGTCTTTTGGGAAAATTTCGATCTCTGATAAGTGTTTCCATCAAACTTTTAGCATCATCATCATTGTCTTGTGCCAGTAGGGTGCGCACAATCCAAACCAACGCATCATTTCTTGCTGCTGATTTTGATGTTAGTCCCTTTTCTTTTGTGGAAACTGTATAGATATTACCACTGGTATTCAGATTTGATCCAATGGTTTTCTCAAATCCTATTTCGTCTTTTGTTCTGGGTTGAAAAGTATAGTTGATGTATTGGAAAACATCATAGGCCGAATCAAATTTCTTTTGGTAATAATAGGCTTGTCCCATTAGCAAATACAAGTCATCCACCCAGTCGTTTCTTAAGTCGTGCAACAAAATACCATTGTTGGATTTATGAATGACTGAATCCAGCTCTTGTTTTTGAGCAGCTGTTTGGTCTAAGCTATAATTGTAGAAGGCCAGTTGTCTACTAAAACTATCTTTATGAGATTTCTTTGCACTTATTAATACGTCTTGTAATTTGTTATTGGCGTTGAAATAAAAATTGTAGTGTGCCACTACATTTTCTTTCATTTTTTTTACAGGATTGATTTTTTTGTCGGGGGTTAGTTCTGATTTCAATTTCCTATTTTCGTATGCTTTTGGTTTCTTGAGGTCATAGGTGAGGTTCAGCTGTGCATGAGAAGTCAGCGAGCAGCATAGCAAGACCGAGAGGAGGGAAGCTAAACGCATGGGCAAAGCGATATGACCAAGAGGTTGTTTCACGGGTTGTAAAACTAAGCTTAATCCTGCTATTTTAAAAGGGGCTGATTTGTGAATTAACAGTAACTTTATGGAAGTT
>JBEASE010000145.1:0-2973 GCA_041162625.1 Bacteroidota bacterium
TGATATTTCAAAAAACAGGACTGATGAGCAAACTGATATAGCATTGTTCTGGGATGACAATCCATTTGTATCTCAGCACAAAGGACATGTGATGTTTCAAGATAAAAAAATGACACCTCCAGGTCATTGGATGGCTATTACTCAGAAAGCCGCGAAAGTAAAAAACTTTGATGCAGTAACTTCTGCAAAGGCATATGCCTTTACTTCAGTTGGCATGTATGATGCTTTCATTTCTTGTTGGTATGTAAAATACAGCACTGTAAGAATAAGACCGCAAACTGCAGTTCAGCGTTTGATAGAACCTACATGGACATCTTTCATTCAAACACCGCCTTTTCCTGAATATACTTCTGGTCATAGTACTGTGTCATCAACAGCTGCAGAAATTTTAACTTCAGTTTTTGGTGATGGATTTGGTTTCACAGATTCATCAGAATTAGAATATAATTTACCCATAAGATCATTTAAATCATTTAGAGAAGCTGCCTCAGAAGCTTCAATAAGTAGGGTATACGGAGGGATACATTATCGCTCTGGATGTGAAGCTGGTAACAAGCAAGGGAAAAAATTAGGAGCTATAATTCTAAAAAAACTGGAAGACTAAATTTTAGTGTTTACAATCCTCAGCGTGACAATGATCGGCAATCCTGCATTGTCTATAATTGATGAAATGCGCTGAAACAATCAAAATAACTGCATAATTGATGAAATGCGCTGAAACAATCAAAATAACTGCAGGTACCAAAAACCAGATTTGGTATTGATGAAACACTTGTTTAATCAACAATAAACTTATTCCGATTATAAATACAATTATTGGTAAGAGCCTGTGGTGGTGCTTTTTAAACCCGTGGGTGAGAGAGTGAAGACCTATGCCCATGGCCAGGAGAATCATAAAAACTTCAAACCAAAAATTGTTGATGATGTTAATTCCTAAGATGGGTAGACTACTCATGACCAAAGGAAGTACTGCACAATGTATTGCGCAGGCTATGGAAGCAGCTATTCCTAAAGCGTCATAATTAATCTTGAACATATGAGGACAAAATTAAGTATTTTGCAACAAAGTTGCATTCTTAATTCGGGTATAAATTCATTCCCCCTGCTTAATTTTGTTTTAATACTACTATATGAGTAAGAAAGGTCTAACATATTTGTTGTTTTTTGTGGTGCTTTTGGGTGGCTTTTATGCAGCATTGATCACCTTTACAGATTTTGAAAAAGTTAAGCTTCCTGTTTTAAATTCTGTACAGCCGTTTTCATTTGTTCGACAAGACAGTACAGTTGTTTCTCAAAAAGATTTAGGAAATAGGGTTTATGTAGCCGAATATTTCTTTACTACCTGCAAAGGTATTTGTCCCAAAATGAATAAGAATATGCAAGTGGTGTATGAGAAGTACAAGGACAACCCCAATTTTTTAATTCTTTCCCATACGGTTAATCCTGAGAATGATTCAGTGCCTGTATTAAAACATTATGCTGATTCACTAGGGGCATCAACCAATAATTGGTGGTTTTTGTATGGCTCAAAAACTGATTTGTATAAATCTGCCAGAGAGAGTTATTTATTAGATGATCCCCAAAACAGCAGTAAGAATATAGATGATCAGTTTTTACATACACAGTTTTTTGCCTTAGTAGATAGACAGGGCAGGGTTCGTGGTATTTATGATGGTATCAAAAAAGACGAAGTGGATCAGCTCATGGTAGACATAGAAGAACTCATAAAAGAATAAATGAGCAAAGTACAATCAATATTGAAAAATAGTTCACTAAGCGTAACTGCTAGCAGAAAAAGAATTCTTGATATTTTTTTATCTGCTAACAATGCATTGGCACATCAAGATATAGAAATAAAATGTGCAGATGAATATGATAGGGTAACTATCTATAGAACACTACAAACCTTTTTAGAAAAAGGGATTATCCATAACATACCAACTACCGATAACGCAGTTCGATATGCACTATGTAATGATGCATGTATAAGTTCTGGTCACCATCATGATAATCATGTTCATTTCCGTTGTGATGTTTGTGGAAAAACTTTATGTCTTGATGAAGTGATGATTCCTTCAGTCAAACTACCTGTAGGATATGCAATGAAAGAAATAAATATGGTAGTCTCTGGAACGTGTAAAACCTGTAAAAAATAAAAGTCCCGATGTAAAAACAACGGGACATTCGTTAAGGCTCTGATTAGTAGCAATTCAAAGGTATACTATACTAAGACCACTACCTAATAAACTAACTACCCTTATAGTGGTACTATTTGAGCGCATCTAATTCCTTCTTAACAAATAACATAAGTTCATATATGTTCTTATGAGAAAAATCAAAATCTATTCCAGCAGCTTTGTACAACTCAGGAAGTGTTTTTGTTCCGCCCAAACTCAAAGCATACTTATAGTTATCCAGTGCTTGTTTGGAGTTTTCTTTGTATTGTTTCCACATGCCAATTGCACCCAACTGCGCAATACCATATTCTATATAGTAAAATGGCACTTCAAATAGGTGTAATTGCTTCTGCCAGCCATAAGACCTGAATTTTTCAAGTCCACTGTGATCAATAGCTGTAGATGTGAATTTATTTAATATGTTCATCCAGTTTTCTTCTCTCTCTTCAAGCGTATGTAGAGGATGTTCATATATCCAATGCTGAAACTTATCTATTATGGCAATCCAAGGAAAAATGGTAATAACTCTTTCTAATTGATGTCGCTTGGCTCTTTTCATTTCTTCTTCACTATCAAAGAATGTTTCCCAATGATCCATGGTGAATAATTCCATTGACATACTGGCTACTTCAGCCATTTCAGTTGGATATTCTTTAAATGCAGTTAATGGTAACTCATGAGCTAAGAAAGAATGTATAGCATGCCCAGCTTCGTGTACCATAGTTGTTAGATCAGACATTTGAGCTGCTGCATTCATAAATATGAATGGTGCACCACTTTCAGCAAGTGGCATGTT
>JBEASE010000069.1:0-8110 GCA_041162625.1 Bacteroidota bacterium
GCTAAAACATTAATTGGAGAAGAACATGTTGGGGAAGCTGAAATAAGCTTGGGTGCGGAAGATTTTGGGTATTATACCCAGGAAATACCTGGCTGTTTTTACAGGCTAGGTACAGGCAATATAAAAAAAGGAATTATTTCTGGAGTGCATACTCCAACTTTTGATATCGATGAAGAAGCCATAAAAATGGGCATCAGTATGATGGCATTTTTAGGCGCAAGAGGATAGTTTAATTAAACGAATGTTTATGCCAAAAAAACAACTTAGAAGAGAACAGGCTTTAGAGTATCATGCCAAAGGAAGGCCAGGAAAAATTGAAGTCATTCCAACGAAAGAAGCAAAGACACAAAGAGATCTTTCATTAGCCTACTCCCCCGGTGTTGCTGAACCGTGTAAAGAAATTTATGATGACATTGAAAATGTATACAAATACACTGCAAAAGGAAACCTTGTTGCAGTAATCAGTAATGGAACAGCCGTTCTTGGTTTGGGTGATATTGGACCAGAAGCTGGAAAGCCAGTGATGGAAGGAAAAGGAGTATTGTTCAAAATCTTTGCAGACATCGATGTATTTGATATAGAAATTGATGAAAAAGATCCAGTCAAGTTTGTAGAAATAGTAAAAGCATTACAACCCACATTCGGTGGCGTAAACCTGGAAGACATCAAAGCCCCAGAGTGCTTCTACATCGAAAAAAGACTTAAGGAAGAAATGAATATCCCTGTGATGCACGATGATCAGCATGGAACTGCCATCATCAGTGCAGCAGCTTTGCTCAACGCATTGGAATTGCAGGAAAAGAAAATTGAGGACATCAAGATATTGGTTAATGGCGCAGGCGCTGCAGCAGTTGCTTGTATTGAACTTTATGTTGCGCTAGGTGCAAAAAGAAAGAATGTATGGATGTTCGACTCTAAAGGATTGATTCATACAAAGAGAACCGACCTTGACGAAAGAAAGCAAACTTTTGCAGTCGACCACAAAGAAATCAGTTTGGAAGATGCATTTAAAAATGCAGATGTATTCATAGGGTTAAGCAAGGGGAATGTCGTAAGTAAGGAAATGGTGATGAAAATGGCTCCTAAGCCGATTGTATTTGCAATGGCAAATCCTGATCCAGAAATAAGTTGGGATGATGCTACATCGGTAAGAACGGATATCATCATGGCAACTGGAAGGTCAGATTATCCTAACCAGGTGAATAATGTGTTAGGATTCCCTTACATCTTTAGAGGTGCATTAGATGTAAGAGCTACGCAAATCAATGAGGCAATGAAGTTAGCAGCTGTAAAAGCTTTGGCAGAACTCACCAAGAAGCCAGTACCTGATATTGTAAATATGGCTTACAATGAAAACTGTATTGCTTTCGGCCCCAATTATATTATTCCAAAACCACTTGATCCACGTCTATTAAGCACAGTATCTCCTGCTGTAGCAAAAGCTGCTATAGAAAGTGGTGTTGCCAAAAAACCAATTACCAACTGGAGTGCATACGAAATTGAACTGAACAAAAGGTTAGGTATCGATAACCAACTTATACGTGCATTGGGTAGTAAAGCAAGAAAAGATCCAAAGCGTGTTGTATTTGCAGATGCTGAAAATGTGAAGGTCTTAAAAGCAGCACAAATTGCCTTAGATGAAGGGATCGCCTTCCCTATCCTTCTCGGTAATCCTGATGTCATCAATTCTCTTGCTGAGGCTAATAGTATTGTAATTGATGGAATGGATATCATCAATCCAAAAAGTGAAGCACTTACTGAACAACGTGCAGCATTTGGTGAAGTTTTCTTCAAAAAACGTCAACGCCGAGGGGTGAATAAATACGAAGCATCAAAGTTGATGAAAGACCGTAACTACTTCGGTTGTATGATGGTGGAAATGGGAGAGGCAGACGCGATGATTTCAGGGTTAAGCAGAAACTATCCAGATACTATCCGACCAGCAATTCAAATTATAGGGACAGAAGATGGTGTAAGCAAAATTGCTGGTATGTATATCATGCTTACCAAAAAAGGACCTTTATTCTTAGCGGATACCACAGTAAACTTCAATCCAACAGCAGAAGAATTAGCAGACATTACATTGTTGGTTGCCAAAGAGGTAAGAACTTTAGGTGTTGAGCCACGCATCGCCATGTTGAGTTATTCTAATTTTGGTAGCAGTGATACTCCTGAAGCGATAACTGTAAGAAATGCAAGATCGATTGTGAAGCAAAAAAATCCATCTTTAATTGTAGACGGTGAAGTACAGGGTATTGTTGCATTCAATAAAGAAATCATGAGAGAAAATTATCCTTTCTCTGAATTGGTGGATAAGGGTGCAGTCAATACATTAATTTTCCCAAATCTTAGTGCAGGTAATATTGCCTATAACTTATTACAAGAAGTTGGAGAAGCTGATGCAATTGGTCCAGTTTTACTCGGACTGAAAAAACCAGTCCATGTACTTCAACTTGGTTCATCAACAAGAAGCATTCTTAACATGGTACTTATTGCAGTTATTGACGCACAATATAAAATGAAGAAAGGAGTATAAGCATGAATATCTTCACACGATTTGGTGAGTTTATCTTGATGATTAAGGGCATGTTTACCAAGCCTGAACAAGGACGCATGTATTGGAAGGAACTTATGCATCAATGCGCTGAATTGGGAATTGGATCATTGGGTATTGTTTCAATCATCTCACTTTTTATAGGTGCGGTTTCAACAGTACAAACATCTTATCAGTTTGTTAGTCCAATTATCTCCAGGACGGTAATCGCACAAATCGTTCGTGATAGTGTAATCCTTGAATTTGCTCCAACCATCACTTGTATTGTTCTTGCCGGTGTTGTTGGAAGTAAAATTTCAAGTGAGTTAGGTAACATGCGCATAACTGAACAAATTGACGCATTAGAAATTATGGGCATCAATACAAAAGCCTATTTGATCTTACCAAAAATCTTGGCAGCTCTCTTCACTATTCCATTACTCGTTATCATTGCAATGACCTTAGGTATTTGGGGAGGAAGGCTTGTGGGAGATATTACAGGAATTTTACCCCATGAGATTTACGACAGAGGTTTGCAGACAGATTTCATGCCATATAACGTAACATTTGCATTAACAAAAGCTTATACATTTGCGTTTATCATTACAGCAATACCCGCTTATTTTGGTTATAACGTAAAAGGAGGTGCATTAGAGATTGGAAGAGCCAGCACAACCGCAGTAGTTGTAAGTTGTGTAATGATTCTATTAGCAGATTATTTATTGGCCGCTATTCTACTTTAAGCAGAAAACATGATAACGATTCAAAACATAAAAAAAGGATTTTCTGATAAGTCAGTAATAGATGATGTTTCAGCTGAATTTGATACTGGAAAATGTAATCTTATCATTGGAGCGAGTGGAAGCGGCAAAACGGTTTTGATGAAATGTTTGGTAGGCTTACTCATACCTGATGAAGGAGAAATATCCTACGATGGTCAGAATTTTTCTCAGATGAATACAGACGAGAAAAAAGAAATGAGAAGAAAAATTGGTATGCTTTTTCAAGGGTCTGCCCTATTTGACAGCATGACAGTTGAACAAAATATCTTATTTCCATTGGACATGTTCAGTAACAAGACCAAAGCCCAAAAGCAAAAAAGAGTAGACGAAGTGCTTGATCGGGTAAATTTGAGTCAGGCACATAAAAAATACCCAGCCGAATTAAGCGGGGGCATGAAAAAAAGAGTGGGTATTGCAAGAGCAATAGTCCTCAATCCACAGTATTTATTCTGCGATGAACCCAATTCAGGTTTAGATCCTCAAACTTCTTTGGTTATCGACAAGCTTATTCGAGAAATTACCACTGAATACAACATAACCACCATCATCAATACGCACGACATGAACAGTGTTATGGAAATAGGTGACCGTATTCTTTATATGTATCAAGGTAAAAAAGAGTGGGAAGGAACCAATAAAGAGATCATTTTCAGTAAAAATGAACGTCTCAATAACTTCATTTTCGCCTCAGAATTCCTAAAAGATGCTAAAGATATGCGAATGCTGGAAATCAAAGGAAAGATTGATAATGAAAGAAACATGGATGATTTATTGAAGTAAAAAGTTTTCAGTTTTCATTACCTTCGCGTCACAAAAATTTTAGATAACCATGGCAGTTCTAGTAAACAAATCTTCGAAAATAATCGTGCAAGGTTTTACAGGTACTGAGGGCACTTTCCATGCTACTCAAATGATCGAATATGGAACACAGGTCGTGGGTGGTGTAACCCCTGGTAAAGGCGGCAGCACACACCTCGATAGGCCAGTTTTCAATACTGTGGCAGACGCTGTAAAAAATACAGGTGCTGATGTAAGTATTATTTTTGTACCACCAGCATTTGCTGGTGATGCTATCATTGAGGCTGCTGAAGCTGGAATTGGATTGGTCGTTTGTATTACAGAGGGAATTCCTGTTCAGGACATGGTTAAGGTTAAAAATTATCTTCAAGGTAAAACTACACGTCTTGTTGGACCTAATTGCCCAGGTGTTATCACAGCAGAAGAGTCGAAAGTGGGTATTATGCCAGGTTTTATCTTCAAAAAAGGAAATATTGGTATCGTTTCTAAATCGGGTACTCTCACTTATGAAGCAGCAGATCAAATTGCAAAAGCTGGTCTTGGGGTAACAACTGCTATTGGAATTGGTGGAGATCCAATCATTGGTACTACTACAAAAGAAGCTGTTGAATTACTAATGAAAGATCCAGAAACCAAAGGAATTGTAATGATTGGAGAAATTGGTGGTGGCATGGAAGCGGAAGCTGCTAATTGGATAAAGACCAACGGTACCAAACCTGTTGTAGGATTTATTGCAGGTCAGACTGCCCCTCCCGGAAGAAGAATGGGACATGCTGGTGCCATCATTGGTGGATCAGATGATACCGCTGCTGCAAAAATGAAAATTATGCGTGAATGCGGTATTCATGTTGTGGATAGCCCGGCTGATATTGGAAAAACAATGGCTGAAGCCATGAAAGGATAATCCTTTCCTAATAATAGCAATAATAAGCTGATGAAAAAATCAACCATCTACTATATCCCTTATAAATTTAGGAGAGTAGAAAACCTTCATATTCTTTTGTGGTTGATAAAAGATGGCTGCTGGGCATTGAATTTCAAAATACCAGCACTCATCATGATTGTGCCTACCCTTTTGGTGGCCATCCTCATAACCTATCAGACTAGAAAAATCACAAGTGAATTCTTGCATAACCTTGCCATAGATTTCTGGATTTCAGCAAACTGTACTTGGATGGTAGGAGAATTTTATGGGTGGGATGAGAACCTCATTGGTACTTGGGGATTGAGACAATTTTCTATCTTTCCTTTCAGTATAGGATTGTTGATCCTAGGTTACTACTATTTGGTTTACATGCATAAAGAGAATTTTGAGGAGCAGGTTCACCAACAAACAGAGAAGGTAATTGAAGAGGAAGCTGCTAAAGCCGCTAAGTAATCATTCGTTTTATCCCCCGCTTGAAGTATCTTTGAGGCCGCAAAACCAAGTCCTAGCAGCCTATTCAAAATAAATATTATGTTCAGATCGCATACTTGTGGAGAGCTTAGGTTAACCGACAATAACAAAGAGATAACACTTGCCGGATGGGTGCAAACCGTTAGAAAATTTGGCGCCATCACATTTGTAGACCTTCGTGATCGTTATGGTATTACACAACTGGTATTCAATGAATCACTGAATCCCATTCTGGATGAAAATCCACTAGGTCGTGAATTTGTTTTACAGGCGACTGGAAAAGTAATTGAAAGAAGTAATAAGAATACTGCTATACCAACGGGTGAAATTGAAATTGATGTTCAATCGTTCAAGATATTAAATAAATCAGCTGTTCCTCCCTTTACCATTCAAGATGATACGGATGGTGGAGATGATTTGAGAATGAAATACAGGTACCTCGACCTAAGAAGAAATGCTGTAAAGAGAAATTTGGAATTAAGATACGCCGTGAACCGTGCAGCTAGAAACTATTTGCACGAACAAGGCTTCATGGATATTGAAACTCCTTTCTTGATCAAATCAACACCTGAAGGTGCTCGTGATTTTGTGGTGCCTTCAAGAATGAACAGTGGACAATTTTATGCACTTCCACAATCGCCTCAAACATTCAAACAATTGTTGATGGTGAGTGGCTATGACAGGTATTATCAGATTGTAAAGTGTTTCAGAGATGAAGACTTGAGAGCTGATAGACAACCGGAATTTACACAGATCGATTGCGAGATGGCTTTTGTTGAGCAGGAAGATATTCTCAACATGTTTGAAAATTTGATCAAAAGAATTTTCAAAGATGTAAAGAACATCGACTATACTGAATCAGTTGAACGTACTACTTGGGAAGATGCCATGTGGACATACGGAAACGATAAGCCAGATATCAGGTTTGGCATGAAGATCTGTACCTTAAAAAAGCCCTCTTCAGTATACCTTAATAAACAAGATCACGCTGCCCTAATCAATGATGCAGGTTTCCCAGTGTTTGATGGAGCAGAAACAGTACTTGCAATAGCTGTTCCAGGTGGTGCTGCGTTTACCAGAAAGCAATTGGATGAATTGACAGAATGGGTAAAGCGTCCACAGATAGGCATGAAAGGAATGGCCTATATCAGATACAACGAAGATGGTAGCTTGAAAAGTAGCATCGATAAATTCTACAGTGAAGATCGCTTAAAACTAATTGCAGAGGCAACTGCTGCTCAAAAAGGTGATATCATTTTAGTGTTAGCGGGTGCAGAAGAAAGAACGCGCAAGGCAATGAGTGAGTTGCGACTTGAAATGGGTGAGCAATTGGGTCTTAGAAAGAAAGATGAATTTAAATTATTGTGGGTACTCGACTTCCCACTGTTTGAATATGCTGAAGAAGAGAATAGATGGGTTGCACGTCACCATCCATTCACCTCACCTAAGCCTTCACAAATTCAAACCATGATTGAAAATGATCCAAAGATCAGCGATGCCGCTAATTACCTATCACACCCCTATGCACAGATCAAGGCTAATGCCTATGATATGGTTTTGAACGGTAATGAAATTGGTGGCGGTTCAATCAGAATTTTTCAAAGAGAACTTCAGGAGAAAATGTTTGAAGCATTGGGCATGACACAAGAAGAAGCGCTACATAAGTTTGGATTCTTACTTGGTGCATTTGAATACGGTGCTCCTCCACATGGTGGAATTGCATTTGGATTTGATAGGCTTTGTTCAATTTTAGGAGGAAGTGAAAGCATTAGAGATTTCATTGCCTTCCCGAAAAATAATTCAGGTAGAGATGTAATGCTTGATGCACCATCAACTATCGATGATGCTCAGCTCAAAGAATTGTCCATCAAAAAAATCTCATACTATTTCTTGTGGTGTTTTCTACTCCATACTTCATGGATAGGATCACCTTTTGAGCTCTTTCCTTTATGATGCCAATCACCATCTTTAATTTCAGCATCAAAAGAAAGGGAAGCCCCTACTCTAGATGCATCTCGTGAGAAGAATTCTATTTGTTCTGTATACTGCCCATCCTTGAAGGTATATGTTCCTCCGCCTGTCCCGAAGAACTCACCCGTTTCTGAATTAATGGCTGCCCACTGAAAACGAGTACCAGACATGATTTTAATAGTTTTTCTAGCACCCGGATTCATAGAGACCATATTTCCATTCTGATGACGACCTACAATTTGCCAGTTTCCTGCTAATCCTGTTTTACCTTCATCTTCTCTTGTCCACTCTTTTGATATTCCTTCAGCTGGGAGATGAAGCTTCTTACCTTTTAATTTATGATCGTAACTAAATGATAATTTGACTTCATCTTTATTGTCTGTATTAAATTCGATTACGCCAGAAATATTTTCCTGGTCAACATTGATTCTTCCACCTCTTGTTCTGATAAATTTCTTATTGTCGACATGGAATGTGCTCACCACAAAATAATTATCGACTATCGTCATGTATTGAATTGCCGTATCCAAGTCTCTTACCCAAGCACCTTGTAAATCTTGTGCTTTTGTTTCAATACAAAATAGAATCGATAAGCTTAGCAATTTGATATATTTCATATACTTTATTTGA
>JBEASE010000146.1:0-2752 GCA_041162625.1 Bacteroidota bacterium
CCAGAATGATCTACCTTGGGTTGCAGCAATCAAATTATTTTGATGGACTTTCAAATCTGTGATAGGAGTTACAGGAAGATTACGTTGAAAATTCATCCAGTTTGCTCCATCATCATAAGAAATATATAAGCCTGTTTCTGTTCCCGCATATAATAAACCCTTTCTTGTATCATCTTCTCTTACAACACGCACACAAGCGCCATAAGGTATTCCATTGACGATTTTTGTCCAGGTTTTACCATAGTCATTCGACTTGTAAGCAAAAGGAGTAAAATCATTCAACTTGTACTTATGTGCAGCAACATACACTGTTGCAGGATCGTGAGGTGATACTTCTATTGCATTAACCAAAGCTTCACCCAAATCTTTCGGAGTGATATTGATCCAGCTCTTGCCTCCATCTCTGGTTACATGTACTAATCCATCATCACTTCCAGTATACATTACCCCATTCTCTTTATCAGACTCCATCACATAAGCAATGGTGCAATAGTTTTCACCACCTGCACCTTCATTGGTATATGGATATCCACTCAATCCCATCTTTGAAGTATCATGTGTAGTCAAATCTGGAGAAATCACTTCCCATGATTTACCCATATCTTTTGTTTTGAACAAATGATTTCCTGCATGATAGTAAACGCCCTTCTCATGTTTTGAATAAAGAATAGGTGCATTCCAATTGAACCTGTATTTCATGTTCCTCGGTTGCATTGCTTGGTACTGCACTGGATGTATCATAATGCCTACACCTTCTCCAGAATGTGTATCTAATAATTCAATAGTACCCTGATAGCTTCCTCCCATTACATAACGAGGATCGTTTGGATCAAAGCCTAAGAATGCTGACTCACCGCCTGCAGAATAGGACCACTGGCGTTCGGTGATGCTTCCTCCACTGGTATTACGACTTGCTATTTTCACTGAAGTGTTATCCTGCTGACCTGCATAAATATTGTAAGGGAAAAGATTATCGACATTGATTCTATAGAATTGTGCTGTCGGCTGGTTGTTCTGCGCAGACCATACTTTACCTCCATTAAAAGTTACAGCTGCACCACCATCATTGGCAATAACCATATTTTGGTTATCGTCTTTGTTAATCCACAACTGATGGTAATCACCATGTGTACCAGTGATGTTGGTCCATGTTTTACCACCATCTGTAGACTTTAAACCAGCAGCACTCAACACGTATACGGTATTCTCTTGTTGAGGATCGGCAAACACTTCAATATAATACCATGCTCTTGATGTCAATCTATGCTCTTTACTTACTCTGTTCCAACTGTCACCAGCATCATTGGATACAAATAAACCGCCTTGCTCTTTTTCCGTATCACTTTCAACAAGTGCATATACTTTATTTGAATTCGCCTTTGAAACAGAAACACTCATTTTACCTAATTCATTAGGCAATCCGTTTTGTATTTTAAACCAAGTCTCTCCTCCATCTGTGCTCTTGTACAAACCACTCCCTTTTCCGCCACTCTGTACCGCCCAAGGCAAACGACGATGATCCCACATGGCAGCATATAAAATTCTTGGATTATTCGGATCCATGTTTAAATCAGCACATCCAGAATTTTCATCAACATATAAAACATTTTTCCAGGTTTTACCACCATCATCACTTTTATAAATTCCTCTTTCTTTTGAAGGACCATTTAAAGCTCCTTGCGCAGCAACATACACAACTTCAGAATTATTGGGATGAATCACCACATTGGCAATGTGTCTAGTCATTTCCAACCCTAGATGTTGCCAGGTTTTACCTGCATCATTTGAACGATATACTCCATCACCGTAGGAAGTCATTACACCTCTGGGTGCATGCTCGCCCATTCCTACATAAACTACATTGGGGTCTGATTCAGCAACAGCAACTGCTCCAACAGAACCAGTTTTAAAATATCCATCTGAAATATTAAACCAAGTCTGACCAGCATCTTCTGTTTTCCAAACACCACCACCAGTGATACCCATATAATAGGTAAGGCGGTTGCCTTTTACTCCTGTTGCAGTAACAGAACGGCCGCCTCTACTATGACCTAGGTTTCTCCAAAATACTGGCTTAAAATGAGATTCAAGATCAACTGAAGGAGCTTGAACAACAGCTACTGATTTAGTATTCTTCTTTTGAGCTTGAATGTTTGTTGGCAAAAAAGAAGTGATAGCTAGAATTGCTATACAGATTGAAATTAAACGCATGCGCATATTCATCATTTATTTAGTCTTGTTGATATAATCGATTAATCCTTTGAAATATTCCTTTTTCACAATAGAGGTAAGTACCATTTTTAAATTGAGTCGACATCCATTTCATGTGCTCAGGATCCATGGTATCATGCTTTGCGCCAATAACAAGTGTTGGTACCAAAACGGAGGAGAGCTGTTTACTTACATCCCAATTTTCTAGACGACCAGAAATACCAAATTCACTTGGGCCCTGCATAGTAACATACAACGACTTATTCATCTTTGCAAAAGCCCTGTTCACTGGATCTGGCCATTCTGCTGCAGGAAGTCTGAGAATATGTTTCTCATAAAAATTTGGGCCCAATAAACCCATATAATTTGGATTGTCAAAATCACCTCGCTTTTCAATAGCCATTACTGAATCCAAAACAGTTGGATCAAACTGTTTGGCCAATACATTTTCAGCATATTTATCATAATCCGGACAACTAGACATCATGTTCGAAACAATAAGCCCTTTTAGATTATCCTGATACTTTAACGCATATTGCAT
>JBEASE010000070.1:0-8243 GCA_041162625.1 Bacteroidota bacterium
CTAATTGATTTAAGCAAAGTTCAACAATCGCTGACTGTTTCCAGTCTAGCATTTATGATTGGCCCGAGAATCAATGCTGCAGGAAGAATGGATGATGCAAAAAAAGCAGTATCACTTTTCATTGAAAAAGATCCGGAGAAAGCAAAGTCAATGGCATTGCTGCTGCAAAATGATAATACCAACAGAAGGGAAGCTGATGCAAGCATAACAATAGAAGCCATTGCACAATTAGAAGCAGATTCTAACTTATCTTCAAAAAAGGCAATAGTAGTTTACGAGGCCAATTGGCACAAAGGGGTTATTGGAATTGTGGCAAGTAGACTCTTAGAAAAATATTATAAACCCACGATAGTTTTAACGCAAAGCGGATCATTAATTGCTGGAAGTGCAAGAAGCATTCCAGGATTTAATATTCATGACGGTCTAGAACATTGCAGTGATTTACTTTTTGGTTTTGGTGGTCATTATTTTGCTGCCGGCATGACGTTGTTACCAGAAAACTTATCTGCATTCAAAGAAAAATTTGAAGCAATTGCCGATGCTTCAAAATTTGAAGCAATTGCCGATGCTTCGTTAAGTGATGAACAAATGATTCCAGAATTGGAAATTCACGCTGAGCTTGCAATTGAGGATTTAACTCCAGGCTTTTATAATATTCTAGAACAAATGGAGCCATTCGGACCAGAAAACTCAAAGCCTGTTTTTTGTATTAGAAATGTTAAGAATACTGGATGTAGAATTGTGAAAGAGGAGCATGTGCGTTTTGAAGTAGAAAAAAATGGTTTAAAAATAACCGGCATAGGTTTTGGTATGGCAGAAAAATACAACCTGCTTGAACAAAATTCAAACTTGGATATTGTCTTCCATTTGGAAGAAAATAATTTTCGTGATGTAACTACCTTACAGCTTAAGGTAATCGACTTTGATATCGCTGGAAAAAAATAGGACCTGCGCTGCAGGTCCCTTTTTATGTTCATCTGAGTAACTTTTATTTGCTTGACACTGCTTCATGCATCAACTCTGTACTGCGTTTAATAAAGTCAGTAAGCTGAGCACCTTTCAACATTCCTTGAGAAAGCAATGCTAAATCAGCAAGATTACGAATTTGTTTTTCCTGCTGAGCTTCATCGTTGAGTTTGAGTATTGAAGCATACATCGGACTATTTCCATTTACTGTAAGTGTAACTTCATCAGGCATATTAGCATAGAAACTTCCCATTGGTCCACTCATGGCTGCCATATCCTTCATCCTGCGCATGAATTCCGGACGAGTAGCTACAACGGGAGGTGCATCAGCGCTTAAACCTTTCACTTCAACCGTTAGCGTTAAATCAGCAAGTTTAAAATCAAACATTTTTTTCAACTGTTCTTCCTCTTTCTTAGAAAGCACAGACTTGCTATCATCCTGTTTATCAATCAAGTTATCGGTGATATCAGCATCGACTCTGGTAAATTGAACATTTTCCCATTTAGACTCTATTTGCCCGATAAAAGAGGCATCCACCAAAGTATCCATTTTAACTACTTTGTATCCTTTCTCTTGTGCAGACTTGATGTAAGCATCTTGTTGAACAATATCTGTAGCATACAAGATGACCAACTTACCATCTTTGTTTTTTTGTAAAGTTTCTGCAGCCATTCTATATTCTTCGAGTGTATAGAAATTTCCATCAGTGGCATCTTGCATGATATGGAATTTATCAGCCTTCTCACGGAACTTATCATCTGTAATCATTCCATATTTTACAAACAAACCAAGACTCTCCCATTTTTCTTCAAATGATTTTCTTTCATTTCTGAAAATCTCATCGAGCTTATCTGCTACCTTCTTGGTAATGTGGTTGTTGATCTTTTTTACATTCGGATCGCCTTGCAAATAACTTCTGCTTACGTTTAATGGAATGTCTGGCGAATCAATTACTCCTTGCAAAAGCATTAAAAATTCAGGAACAATATCTTTTACTTCATCCGTTACAAAAACCTGGTTAGAATAAAGTTGGATTTTGTCCTTTTGAATTTCATACGACTGCTTGATTTTAGGAAAATAAAGTATACCCGTCAGCGTAAAAGGATAATCAACATTCAAATGAATCCAGAACAATGGCGTTTCATTAAATGGATACAGTGATTTGTAAAACTCTTCGTAATCTTTCTTTTCAAGTTCAGCTGGTTTTTTGATCCAAGCGGGACTGGTATTATTAATTTGTTTGTCCTCAAAGAAAATAGGAACAGGCAGAAACTTACAAAATTTATCGAGCACATTCTTTATTCTGAATGCATCCAAGAATTCTTCACTCTCATTATTGATATGCAAAACAATTGAAGTACCTCTTTCTTTTTTATCAATAGGCTGCAAGGTAAATTCTGGACTGCCATCACATTCCCATACCACTGCCTCACTACCTTCTTTGTATGAAAGCGTTTTCAATTCTACTTTTTCACTCACCATAAATCCACTGTAAAATCCTAATCCGAAGTGCCCAATGATATTAGCTTCATTCTGCCCCTTGTATTTTTCCAGGAATTCTTCTGCACTTGAGAAAGCTACTTGGTTGATGTATTTATCCACCTCCTCAGCAGTCATACCAATTCCTCTATCACTAATGGTAAGGGTTTTTGCCTCTTTGTCCAATACCACATCAATCCTCAACTCTCCCAATTCTCCCTTTGCTTCACCTGTTGAAGCATAGGTTTTTAATTTTTGTGTTGCATCTACTGCATTTGCAATCAATTCCCTCAAAAAAATATCATGTTCGTTATAAAGGAACTTCTTGATGATGGGGAAGATATTCTCCGTCTGTACACGTATTTGCCCTTTTTGCATAACAATTATTTTTATGCCGAAGGTCAAATTAAGTGCCAGGAACCAAAAGTGACAGGTTGGCACCTTTAAAATCGATTAAGGGAGAGATAAAAAGACAAAAAATGCAGGATTTATGGGGAAAAGTGACGAAAAAGACTTAGCTTTGCACCCCATTATCAAATCAAAAAAATACAGGGTTTATGCAAAATTATGAATTGATGGTGATTTTTACCCCTGTTCTGAGTGAAGAGGAATTCAAATCAGCTCAGAAGAAATATGTCGACTTCATCACTGCTGGTGGTGGATCTGTTGTACATAGCAACCCCTGGGGGTTGAAATCACTGGCCTACCCCGTCCAGAAGAAGACCACTGGTATCTACTGGGTTATGGAGTACGTAGCGCCATCCAACATGAATGAGAAGCTGAAGATTCAGCTCCTGCGTGACGAGCAGGTTCTCCGTCACATTGTTATAAAGCTCGATAAATACGCCGTCGAGTATAACAAGAAAAAGAAAAGTGGTGTACCAACAGGAAACGAAAAAGCAGTGGAGGGCTAAATCATGGCAAAGGCGAATGAAATTAAGTACCTAACGGCGATCAAGACTGAGAAACCAAGGAAGAAATTCTGTCGTTTCAAAAAGTATGGTATTCGTTACATTGACTACAAAGACGCTGAGTTTTTGAAAAAGTTCCTGAACGAGCAAGGTAAAATGTTGCCTCGCCGTATAACTGGTAACTCACTTAAGTATCAGCGTAAGGTATCAGAAGCAATTAAGCGTGCACGTCAAATGGCATTATTACCATACGTGACCGATTTATTGAAGTAGAACCTTCCCTAATCACCTAAAGGTGTGACAGTCCCTTGTGGATTGGAAATTGGTAAAACTTTAAATTAAAAAAAATGCAAGTAATATTAATTCAAGACGTAAACAATCTAGGCGGGGCTAATGAAGTAGTGAACGTAAAGAATGGTTACGCACGCAACTACCTGATTCCTCAGAAGTTCGCAGTTGAAGCTTCTCCTTCGAATCTCAAACAATTGGAAGAGCGTTTGAAGCAAATCAAGAAGAAAGAAGACAAAATGCTGGCTGAAATCAACAAGGTTATTGCAGCTTTGCAGGAAGGCGCTGTTTCAATTGGTGCCAAGACTGGTACTACTGGAAAGATTTTTGGTAGTATTACCACTGTTCAAATCGCAAAAGCAATTCGCGAGCAAAAAGGATATGAAATTGACAGACGTCGTATCCACTTGGTTGATGATATCAAAGAATTGGGAAGTTACAAGGCTAAGGTTGATTTTGGTAACGGAAACGAGACTGAAATTGGTTTGGAAATTGTTGCAGAATAAATGCTTTTCAATAGAAAAAAGCCCTCAGTTTTCTGAGGGCTTTTTTTATACCCTAACTTTCCAATATGAAATCTGGGGTATTTTTAATTCCATTGATACTAATTTTTTTTATTTCCTCTTGTGAGTTTTTAGAATCTAACAACAGGAAAAGTAGTTCAAAGATTTATACTGATTCAGTTCATCTTGCTTTAGTCGCTGGAAGCTTTATTGAAAATAGCACTATAGCTGTCGACAGTTTATTGATTAGAGATTTTTTTAATCTTTACCCCGAGCTTAATCAATACAAAGTTGAAATTTTTGAATTCTATAGAAAAAGATCTTTTGAATTAGCATGGCATGATAGCACAGGAAAAATTGAGGCTTTTCAGATTTTATTCAATCAGGTGATGCAAATGGAAGAGAATGGTCTTAATGAGCAAATCCACTATCTAGAAGATTTCAAAAGATTTGCAAACAAGGGAAAAAACGATAGCACTGATTTTGTTGATTTGATGCAGACTGCGCAATACTTTCATTTCGCGGGTCATGTTTTAGGTGGGCTTTCCGAAAATGAATTGCAATTACAGGAATGGCACATTCCAAAGATTAAAAAAAACTACACTGATCTCCTTGAAAAATTTATTTCAGGAGAAAAGGATGCGTTTGATAAATCTCTTTATCCACAGTACCAACTACTTAGAAAAGCACTGGTTCAACTCAGGGAAATACAGCAAAATGGAGGCTGGATAATTGTTCCATTTACAGGTAGCCCACTACGTTTGGCACAACACAATCTTGTTTTAAGAGACATCAAAAAACGTTTAAAAGTTAGTGGTGAGTTTCAAGAAAATGATAGCAGTGACTTGTTCAGTATTGAACTTGACCGAGCTGTAAGACAATTTCAAAAAACCCATGGATTGTATACAGATGGTATTATTGGCAATCATACTATTGAAGCAATGAACATCAGTGTAGAAGAACGCATAAAGCAAATCATGGTGAACATGGAACGATGCAGGTGGCTGCCCATCAAAACAGACAAAGAGTATGTATTGGTCAATATTCCTGCTTTCAGCTTACAGGTTATGAGTGAGGATAGTCTTGTTTTTGAATGCGAGGCCATAGTAGGCAAAGAGACCAATAAAACTGCCATTTTTAAGGGGCTGATGAAGCACATCGTTTTCAACCCCTATTGGAATATTCCAGATCAAATAGCTGAAAAAGAAATTATTCCTGCCATAGCTAGAAACAAGGATTATTTGAAAGAAAACCACATGGAGTGGTATGAAGGAAGGTTAAGGCAGGTACCCGGACCGGATAATGCATTGGGAGCAATCAAGTTTGTTTTTCCCAATCCATTTGATATTTTTTTGCATGATACTCCTGCAAAAGGATTATTCAAAGAGCAAAAAAGAGCTTTTAGTCATGGTTGCATTAGAATTTCTGCTCCTCTACAGTTAGCCGCTTATTTGCTTAGTGGGCAAAAGGGTTGGTCGTCTCAAAAAATGAATGAAATCTTATCAAGAAGCAAAGAATATTATGTTAAGTTAGAGAGGGAAGTTCCGGTTTATATCCTCTATTTAACCGCATTTGTAGATCCTGAAGGAAAGCTAAATTTTAGAGAAGACATTTACCAGAAAGATGCTTCTTTAGCTAGGATGTTGATTAAAAACTAAGGATATCAGTGAACCTTCTCAGGGAAACTATGTTGTGAGCCTATACAGAAACATTTTTTATGAATATTTTCGTCGGAAACCTCAACTACAAGCTAACCAATGAATCATTAGCACAATTGTTCACTCCATACGGAGAGGTAAGTTCAGCTCGCATCATTATCGATAAAATGTCAGGCAGAAGCAAAGGCTTTGGCTTTGTGGAAATGCCAAATGATGAGTCGGCTTTAAAAGCAATTGCTGCTTTGCATGAATCTGAGGTGATGGGCAGAAAGATGATTGCCAGTGAGGCAAAACCACAGCAAAGGAGTTAATTTTTAATTTTTTTGAGGAACTGCTTAAAATAGCTATTGGTGGTATCCACTAAACTCCCTTTTGGATTTACATAAGATATGTAAAGGCCAATATTAGAATTGTTTTTGCACCATTCAAAACTACTATTTATACCCATTACCATAAATGCATTGTCAAGTGCATCAGCCTCCATGGCACTTGGTGCAATTACCGTTACTGACACTATTCCATTTTGTACGGGATAGCCTGTCCTTGGGTCAATAATGTGACTAAAATATTGATCCCCAATTTTTTTGTATTTCTGTAGACTACCGGAAGTAGTGACTCCTACTTGGTTCATTCCTGATAAAATGAATTGTTTATTTTTTTCTTCTTCGTTCAGTGCATCTTCTATACCTACTTTCCAGGACTCATTTTCCAGGTCGCTACCTGAGACAAAAACCTCACCACCCAACTCTACTATAAAATCTTCAATTCCTTTTGACCTCAAGAAATAGGAAAGCTGGTCTACGCAATAACCTTGTGCTATACCATCAAGATCAAAAGCTAAAATTTTAGTTGATTTAATTGCAATTGATTTGTTGAATTTTAATTGACTAGACCTTATTAAATGAAGTGTTTTATTTATTTGATTTGTATCAGGAATACTTTTTTGCTTATTGTTTCCAAAACCCCATAATTCAAGTAAAGGCAAAAGCCGGTATTCAAAACAACTGTTGGTTTTTTGCCCCATATCTTGGGCGTAATGGAGAACCCTAAGCAGGTGACTATCTATTCTAGCTTTAGATTTAGCCTTGTTTAATTTATAGAGAAGAGATGCTTTATTATACCTAGAGAGCGAGGATTCAAATACAGTAAAAATTGAATCAATTTCATGTTGTTTAATCAGCTCTTTATGGTGTTTATATTTGATTCTGTAGGAAGTTCCTTGGGCCAAACCGGACAAAGAATAGATTTTTATAGGAGAGTTGAAACCTTGTCTAAAGCTAACATTGAGGAGTAAAAAAATAAAAAGTAAGATTGTATAACGAGACATCAACGCGAATCGAATTGTTGCGATAAATGTAGACAAAAAAAAACCCTGATCGAAAGATCAGGGTTCAATAAATATGGCACCTACCTACTCTCCCGGGACGAATCCCAGTACCATCGGCCATGAGGGGCTTAACTACTCTGTTCGGTATGGGAAGAGGTGAACACCCTCGGCAAAAGCACCATAAGAAGATATCCCGGTATTAAGCGGGAACAATAATGTCATATTGGGAGTTGTAAACGGAGTAACAAAAAAAAATTAAAGCTTACGGGCAATTAGTACTACTTGGCTTTACTGTTACCAGTTTTACACCTATAGCCTATCAACGTCATAGTCTTTGACGACCCTTAAAAGGAAACTCATCTTAAGGAAGGTTTCACGCTTAGATGCTTTCAGCGTTTATCCTGTCTGTACGTAGCTACTCGGCAGTGCTCCTGGCGGAACAACCGATACACCAGCGGTACATACGACCCGGTCCTCTCGTACTAAGGTCATGTCCTTGCAATTTCCTAACGCCCACCACAGATAGGGACCGAACTGTCTTGCGACGTTCTGAACCCAGTTCACGTGCCACTTTAATCGGCGAACAGCCGAACCCTTGGGACCTTATGTGACGAACCGACATCGAGGTGCCAAACCTCCCCGTCGATATGAGCTCTTGGGGGAGATCAGCCTGTTATCCCCGGAGTACCTTTTATCCTTTGAGCGACAGCCCTTCCATACAGAACTGCCGGATCACTTTAGCCTGCTTTCGCACCTGCTCGGCGTGTTTGCCTCACAGTCAAGCACCCTTATACTAATGCGCTCTACGTACGATTACCAACCGTACTGAGGGTACCTTTGCGAGCCTCCGTTACTCTTTAGGAGGCGACCACCCCAGTCAAACTACCCACCATGCAATGTCTCCCGTAAGGGATTAGATTCTAAATGTCAGAAGGTTGGTATTTCAACGATGACTCCACGACACCTAGCGGCACCGCTTCATAGTCTCCCAACTATGCTACACATCTAAAATTCAAAATCAATGCAAAGTTGTAGTGAAGGTTCACGGGGTCTTTCCGTCCCGTGGCGGGTAACCGGCATCTTCACCGATACTACAATTTCACCGGGCTC